>CAYSPU010000021.1:0-18043 GCA_964432995.1 uncultured Verrucomicrobiota bacterium | reverse complement strand
ACATCACCCCGGCCCGGGCCCACGGCTGGCGTGTGTGGCATCTGCGGAATGAACCCGCCGAAGCCGTCGGTGGGAACTGGACCCGACTTCGAACCTGGCTGGACAGCGCCCTCCGTCCCCCACTCTCATGAACACCTGCCTTCTGAGCCTTGGCGCCCCTCGTCGCATCGGCTTCATCTCCACCCGCTTCCAGGGAACGGACGGCGTCACCCTCGAGGCGCGCAAATGGGCTCACCTGCTGACCGGCCTCGGCCATTCCTGTTATTGGATGGCCGGTCTGCTCGACGCCCCGTCCGATGCAAGCCACCACGCTCCGCTCGCCTACTTCAATCACCCCGAAGTCGCCGATGTCCAAAGCCGGCTCTTCGGCGTCACGTGCCGCGAGCGCGCCATCACCAACCGCATCCAGTCCCTCAAGGAGCGCCTCAAGGACGAACTCTACCGCTTCATCGAGCGCTTCCGGCTCGAAGTCCTGATTCCCGAGAACATCCTCTCGATCCCCATGCACGTGCCCCTCGGCCTGGCCATGACCGAGGTGATCGCCGAAACCAGGCTCCCCGTCATCGCCCATCACCACGACTTCACCTGGGAACGCGAGCGGTTCACCCTCAACTCGGTCAACGACTACCTCCAGGCCGCCTTCCCCCCCCTGCTCCACGACATGGAACACGTCGTCATCAACTCGATGGCCCAAAAGGAACTCGCCCGACGCCTCGGCATCCCCTCCCAGATCATCCCCAACGTCCTCGACTTCGAAAGCCCGCCCCCGCGAATTGACGAATACAGCGCCGATTTCCGAAACGAAATCGGCCTTGGTGAAGACGACTGGCTCATCCTGCAGCCCACCCGCGTCGTCGCCCGCAAGGGCATCGAACATGCCATCGAACTCGTCCGCCGACTCAAAGACCCGCGCGCCAAACTCGTCGTCTCCCATCCCGCCGGCGACGAAGGCAGCGCCTATCTGGCCATGCTCAAGGACCGGATTGCCGACGCCGCCATCGACGTGCGCTTCATCGCCGATCGCGTGAGCGAAGCGCGCAGCCTCAACGCCGAGGGGCGCAAGGTCTACACGCTGCTCGACATCTACCCGCACGCCGACCTGGTGACCTACCCCAGCCACTACGAGGGCTTCGGCAACGCCTTCCTCGAAGCCATCTACTTCGGCAAACCCGTGGTCGTCAACACCTACGCGGTCTATGCCCGGGACATCGACCCCCTCGGCTTCCGGACCATCGAAATGACCCAACTGGTCACCCAGGACGTCGTCGCCCAGGTGCGTGAAATCCTCAATAACGACACCCTCCGGCGCGAATGGGCCAAGACGAACTACGACCTGGGGCTGAAGTACTTCTCCTACGCCGTCGCCCGCCGGAAGCTGGCGGCCCGCCTGGCCAACCTCTTCGGCGAAGGCATCTGAGACTGCCGGCCGCAGCCGGGGATACCCGACCTCGCGGGCGCGCGCGGGTGGACCCATCGGCCGCCAGGTTCCGGACCGCGGCTCATCCCTGGCCCGCCGTAGTCCCGCGACCGCGGAACGGAGGCGGCATGAGCGCAGCCACGGGCGTGTGCGCTCTGCTGCGGATAGGAAGACCCGCGGTCCCGGGAAACCCGCTTGACAGGCGGGTGCGGGTGGAGCAATCGGCAGCCCGCCAGGACCTCACTAGGAAGCGCCCGAAAACAGCACGGCGGCCTACCCGGAAGGCAGGCCGCCGTCGCTGGTCGCAAATGCCGCGTCTTACAGACCCTTGCTCAGCATGTAGCCGAGAAGCTCGGACACCCGGCAGCTATAACCCCACTCGTTGTCATACCAACTCACGAGCTTGAAGAAACGCTTGTTCAACTCAATCCCGGAGCCCTGGTCGAAAATGGACGACGCGGAGCAATGGATGAAGTCGCTGCTGACCACTTCGTCCTCGGTGAATTCGAAGATGCCCTTGAGGTAGGTCTCGCTGGCCTTCTTCATCGCCGCGCAGATCTCCGCGTAGCTGGTTTCCTTGACGGTGCGCACCGTGAGATCAACCACCGAGACGGTGGGCGTCGGGACGCGGAACGCCATGCCGGTCAGCTTGCCCTTCACTTCGGGCAGGACGCGGCCGACGGCCGTGGCGGCGCCGGCGGTGGAGGGGATCAGGTTGAGCGCGGCGGTGCGGCCGCCTTTCCAGTCCTTCTTGCTGGGACCGTCCACCGTCTTCTGCGTCGCCGTGTAGGAGTGGATTGTGGTCATCAGGCCTTCCTCGACGCCGAAGCCTTCCTTGAGGAGGACGTAGACAACGGGGGCAAGGCAGTTCGTCGTGCAGGAGGCGTTCGACACCACATGATGCTTGGCCGGGTCGTAGATCTGGTGATTGACACCCATGACCAAGGTGGGGCAGTCACCTTTGGCGGGAGCGGAGATAATGACCTTCTTGGCGCCGGCGGCGAGATGGCCTTTGGCCTTCTCGACATCGGTGAAGAGGCCCGTGGACTCGATGACCACCTCCACGCCCATCGCTTTCCAGGGGAGTTGCGAGGGGTCCTTGGCGCTGACCACCAGCATCTCCTGCCCGTTGACCACCAGCACGTCGTCGTCGGCCTTGTCCGCCGCTGACTTCTTCGACCCCACCGTTCCCTGGAACCGGCCCTGCGTGGAATCGTATTTCAGCAGATAGGCGAGGTTATCCGCCGGCACGATGTCGCCCACGGCGACGACCTGGACGTCCTTGCCGACAAGCCCCTGCTCGACCATGGCGCGGAACACCAAACGGCCGATCCGGCCGAAACCATTGATTGCGACTTTGACTGCCATATTCGTTCCCTTTCTCAAGTAATTGTACGCGCAAACCGAACCCGCATGTTACCGGTGACCCCCCCTCCGTCAACGACATTCCTTGACCCCGAAAATCGCATTGTCGCCGGCGAACCGTCGCGGCAAGCTCCAGCCTTTATGCAGCAGGTCCACCTCGGAATCATTGGCGGCGGGACCGTGGGCGGCGGCGTCTTCCAGGCGCTGCAGCGCAACGGCGGACTGCTCGCGTCCCGCCTCGGCATCCGCATTCAGCTCGACCGCATCGCGGTCAAGGCGTTTGACGAACCGCGCAAAGTCGAGATCCCGATGTCCTGTCTGACCACCAACTGGCTCGAGGTCGTGCGCGACCCGCGCGTGCAGATCGTCGCCGAACTGGCCGGAGGCACGACCGCCGCCCGGCAGATGATCCTGACCGCCCTGAAGCTGGGCAAACCGGTCGTCACCGCCAACAAGGCCCTGTTGTCCGCCCACGGCGAGGAACTGTTCGAGGCCGCCCGCCGCTACAAGACGAACCTCTACTACGAGGCCAGCGTCGCCGGCGGCATCCCCATCATCAAGTCCCTGCGCGAGGGGTTCGTCGGCAACCGCATCACCCACCTTTATGGAATCGTGAACGGCACCTGCAACTACATCCTCACGCGGATGAAACAGGAGGGGGCGAGCTTCGACACCGTGCTGGCCGATGCCCAGCGCCAGGGATATGCCGAAGCCGAACCCTCCCTGGACGTCGACGGCCACGACTCGCTGCACAAGGTGGGGATCCTGGCCTCCCTGGCGCACGGATTCTGGGTGCGGCCCGAGTCCATCCACCGCGAAGGCATCCGCCACGTCACCCTGCAGGACCTCCGGTTCGCGGATCAGTTGGGCTACACCATCAAGCTCCTGGGCATCGTCAAACGACTCGGGCCACGGGTGCAGGTCTCCGTCTGCCCGACGCTCGTGCCCAACACCCACGTCTTGGCCAGTGTCAGCGGAGTGTTCAACGCCATCTTCGTGCGCGGCGACGTGGTCGGCGACACCCTCTTCTACGGCCGCGGCGCCGGCCAGGACGCCACCGCCAGCGCGGTTCTCAGCGATCTGGCCGACGCGGCGCTCGACCTGAAGTTCGGCACCAAACGACGCATCCCGCCCTTCGTGCCGCACGACCGCGAAGGCGCCGTCCTGCCGATGGACGACGTCGTCTCCCAATCCTACGTGCGCCTCTCGGTGGTCGACCGCCCCGGAGTCATGGCGCGCATCGCCGCCGTTCTCGGGCAGGCACGCATCGGCATCTCCTCCATCATCCAGCCCGAGGGCCATGTGGGCAAAACCGTGCCGCTCATCCTGATGACCCACCATGCCCCCGAGGCCGCCATGCGCGGGGCCCTGGCCAAGATCGCCCGGCTTGCCGTCGTGAAGGAAACGCCCGTGCGCTTCCGGGTCGAAACGCTGGAGTAAACGGGCCGGCTCGGGAGCGCCGGCGGGCGCCCGACCCCGGAAGTGAAGGTCAGACGCAACTGAACCGCGGCGCGCCGCCCGCGAACAACCGAAACCAGAAGCCACAACGTCCAGACAAGACACCGATCGCCGGAGCAGGCGCCCAACTCATTCTCCATGGCACTCATCGTCCAGAAATACGGGGGAACCTCGGTGGCCAACACCGAGCGCATCCGCAACGTCGCCACTCGTGTGGCCCAATACCGCCAGCGCGGCGACCAGGTCGTCGTCGTCGTGTCCGCCATGAGCGGAGTGACCGACGGCCTCATCAAGCTGGCCCGGGAGATCATGCCGCTGCCCAGCGAGCGGGAGATGGATGTGCTGCTGGCGACGGGCGAACAGACCACGATCGCCCTTGCCGCGATGGCCCTCCATGCCCTCGGCGTGCCGGCTTTCTCCCTCACCGGTGCCCAGGCCGGCATCGTCACCGACGGCGTCCACACCAAGGCCAAAATCAAGAACATCACCCCCCGGCGAATCCACGAATTGCTCAACGCCGGGAACGTCGTCATCGTCGCCGGTTTCCAGGGCCAGACCCAGGACGGCCACATCACCACCCTCGGCCGCGGCGGTTCCGACCTGACGGCCATCGCCCTCGCCGCGGCGTTGAAAGCCGACCTCTGCCAGATCTACACCGACGTCGACGGCGTCTACACCGCCGACCCCCGGATCGTCCCCGCCGCGCGCAAGCTGGCGGAGGTCTCCTACGACGAGATGCTTGAACTGGCCAGCCTCGGCGCCAAGGTCATGCAGTCGCGCTCCGTCGAGTTCGCCAAGAAGTTCGGTGTGGTCTTCGAAGTCCGCTCCAGCATGAACGACAACCCAGGAACCATCGTGAAAGAAGAAACCAAAAGCATGGAGGACATCGTCATTCGCGGGGTGTCCTTCGACAAGAACCAGGCGAAAGTCACGCTGGTCGCGGTGCCGGATCATCCCGGTGTGGCCGCCCGCATCTTCAAGGCTCTGGGCGACGCCGCCATCAACGTGGACATGATCGTCCAGAATATCAGCCACGGCGCCGGCGCGCCCGCCACCGACCTCTCCTTCACCGTCGACAAACCGGACCTGCTCAAGGCCCGCAAGGTCATCGATGGCCTCCGCGCGCAGATCGGATTCCGCGATGCCCTCGCCGACGAGAAGATCGGGAAGCTCTCCATCGTCGGCGTGGGCATGAAGAGCCACTCCGGCGTGGCCGGCAAGATGTTCGAGGCGCTCGCCCAGGCGGGCGTCAACATCAGCATGATCTCCACCAGCGAAATCAAGATCTCGGTCGTCATCGACCTCGCCAAGGGCGAAACGGCCATGAAAGCCCTGCACGCCGCGTTCCTCGAGTAGACTCGCCACCCCCGCGCGACCTGACCCTTCCGGACCGCGTCCCGCGGCCGCGGGATGACCCGCACCCGAGACGGGCGCCGAACGCACCCCGGGTGCCGCTTCGGCGAGGACACGGAGGTCACCTGCGGGCTTGTGGTTTCCCGGGCGGGGCGTAGCCTTCCCGCCAAACAGAGACGCTTCATGCCGCAGGACATCATCACGATCGAGTACCGCTTCCAACTGCGCGATCAGCCGGAGAAGATCCTCGTCATCCGGCTCCGGAAACCGCGTCTCGACCTCCTCGCACACCATGAAGGCCCCTTGCCCGCCTGGACTCGTTTGGACCATTGCCAGTGCCCCAACTGCCCCCTCCAAGCCGCGACCCGCCCCAACTGCCCCATCGCCGTCAACCTCGTCGGGCTCATCGACGCCTTCCGCGACTGCCTCTCCACCGAGACAGCCGATATCACCATCTCGACCGAGTCCCGCGAGATCCGCAAGCGCGCGCCGGTCCAATACGGCGTCAGCTCGCTCATGGGCCTGATCATGGCCACTAGCGGCTGTCCCATCATGGACAAGCTGCGTCCCATGACCCACACCCACCTCCCGTTCTCAACCATCGAAGAGACCATGTACCGCACGGTCTCGATGTACCTCTTCGCGCAGTATTACCTCCGCCAGCGGGGACGCCCCGCCGATTGGGATCTGGCCGGCCTGATCGATCACTTCGAGGCCATCGGCCGCGTCAACCAGGCCTTCTCCCGCCGGCTCGTCAGCATCAACCCCAAAGACGCCAGCCTCAACGCCCTCGCCAACCTCGATTGCTTCGCCCTCGCCACCGCCTTCTCCATCGAACGCGACCGCCTCAAGGAGTTCGAGGAGCTCTTCCACGCCTATTACGATTGACCCTCACGCCAGCGAGGCGGCGCCTCAGACCATGGCTGTTCAACTTGACTCGGACATCCGACGGCTATTCGGTTCCGCCTCTGCCGCCGCCTTGCCTGTAGAGTCCTTGAATCCTGAAACACCGAATTCAGAACTTGATCTGTCAACAACGTGTTTTGAGCTTCAAGGACTCTAGGGTGGAACCCGTGCCGCTTCTCGTGTCGAGTCCAAAGGGGGCCAACGGATGCCGGCATCTTCTCCGGCTCGCAGCCGCCCTGGTGGCGTTGACCGGATGCGCCGGTCGCGGATTCCCCACGGCCACCGCCGCGCCGGTCAGCGTCTCCGGCGTCTACCCGCATCTCGCCCTGTTCAATGACGGGAACGAGTGCGGCACCGGAGCCGTCGTCCCCTGGGCCGACCGTCTCTGGGTGATCACTTACTCGCCTCACGAGCCGAACGGTTCTTCGGACAAGCTCTACGAAATCACACCGGCGCTGGAGCAGATCGTCCGACCCGAGAGCGTCGGCGGCACCCCCGCGAACCGCTTCCTCCACCGCGAGTCCGAACAGCTCCTGATCGGTCCTTATCTGATCGATGCGCAGAGGCACGTCCGGGTCATCGCCCCCTCCCGCATGCCGGGGCGGCTGACCGGGGTTGCCCGGCATCTCACCATGCCGGAGTCGAAGGTCTACTACGCCACCATGGAAGAGGGATTCTATGAGGTCGATGTGCGCACCCTCGAGGTGAAGGAACTCTACCCCGACGCCAACCGTCTCCCCGATCACGCCGGCACCCTCCTGCCCGGCTACCACGGCAAAGGCCTGTGCTCGGGTCAGGGTCGCCTCGTCTATGCCAACAACGGCGAACTCTCTCCCGAAGCCCAACGGCGTCCGGACATCGCGTCGGGCTGCCTCGCCGAATGGGACGGTGCGGACTGGCACGTGGTGCGGCGAAACCAGTTCACCGAGGTCACCGGACCGGGTGGCCTCGAGGGGAACGCGGACGCTGCCGGCGACCCGCTCTGGAGCATTGGCTGGGACCATCGGTCCCTGATCCTGATGGTGCGGGATCGCGGCGCGTGGCACGCCTATCGCCTCCCCAAGGCCAGCCATTGCTACGACGGCGCCCACGGCTGGAACACCGAGTGGCCCCGCATCCGGAGCATCGGGGAAGCGGACCTGCTGATGACGATGCACGGGACCTTCTGGCGGTTCCCGCGGGCTTTCACGACGACGTGCGCGGCGGGGATCGCACCGCGGAGCACCTATCTCAAGGTGATCGGCGATTTCTGTCGGTGGAACGACCGGTTGGTGTTCGGCTGCGACGACGCCGCGAAGAGCGAGTTTCTGAACCGTCGCAAGGCGAAAGGTGCGCTCGCCGGCCCGGGGCGGTCGCAGTCCAACCTGTGGTTCGTCGAGCCCGCCCGCCTGGATCAACTGGGACCCGCGTTGGGCCGCGGTGCGGTCTGGGTGCGCGATCCGGTGCCGGCCGGCGAAACGTCGGACTCCTTCCTGTTCGCCGGCTATGCCCATCGGTCCCTCCATCTCGCCCACGACGAGACGGCGCCCGTCACCTTCCTTCTCGAGGTCGACCTTCGGGGCAACGGCGCCTGGACTCCTCTGCGATCGGTCGAAGTCCCGGCGCGCGGCAACGTCTGGACATCATTCGCCCCCACGGAGAACGGCGCCTGGATCCGCGTTCGCCCCGGTCGCGCCTGCGCCCGGGCGACGGCTATCTTCCACTTCCGCGGCGTCGACGTCCGCTCACCGGAACCGGCATCGATGTTCGACGGCTTGGCCCGACCCGCCGACCGAGCGGGCAGCGGCGGCCTGCTCCACGTCCGCGGCGGCGACCCCGGCGCGCTCCGGTTCGTCGCCCGGAACGCCGATCGAGAACTCGGCGGTTATGAACTCGACGGCGAACTGAGACTCCGCCGCGTCGACGACCCCGAAGGCGCGGCCTGGACCAGGCAGAACGCCGCCATCCCGCAGGGAGTCCTGACCGTGGACGCCGCGTCGGTGATCTACGCGGACGAGCGCGGCCGCTGGCGGCTGCCCAAAGGAGATCCTGCTCTGGACCGCGTGGGGGTTCTGGGCGAAGCACGGGTCTGTCGTGAAGTGTGCACGGAGCGCGATCTCTTCAACGCGCACGGGACATTCTACGAACTCCCCGCCGAGAACGCCGGCGGTTTCGCCAAAATCCGTCCGATCACCACCCACAACCGACGCATCCACGATTACGCCAGTTTTCGTGGGCTCCTCGTTCTGAGCGGCCTGGCCGATCCGCCCGCCGAAGAGAATCCCCACGTGATACGGTCCGACGACGGTCATTGCGCGCTCTGGGTCGGGGTGGTGGACGATTTGTGGCAGTTAGGGAAACCGCGCGGCGTGGGTGGACCGTGGAAGGACACGCCGGTTTCGGCGAACGAACCGAGCGATCCGTATCTGATGACCGGTTACGACCGGAAATCGCTCGTGCTGGCCCACGACGCGGTCCTCGCGGTCAAGATGACCGTCGAAGTCGACGTGACCGGGGATGGTCTCTGGCTGCCCTACCGCGCGTTCGCAGTGGAACCGGGCCGTCCGTTCACACACCAGTTTCCCGTGGCGTTCGCCGCCTACTGGGTGCGGTTTGCGGCGGATCGCGCCTGCCGGGCCACCGCCCAATTCACCTACGAATGACGCCCGGCCGGAGATGGTGACGTGCAGCTACCAATGCAGGCCCGGGTCAGAACTCTAACAGAAGCCCGCGAAGACCGCGGAGGACTGAAGCTGAGTGCGCCAGCTTCTCGGCATGTTCTGCGGGGCCGTGGCCAGAACCGCGAAGCCTGCGTCAGACGCGAGGTTGCCAGGCGCGCCGGCGGTCTCTAGCATCCGCTCATGCCGGGCGATCGACGCAACAACTCACTGTTCGCGAGCCGCCGGGAATTCCTGCGGGACATCAGTGCCCTGAGCGCAGCACTGCCACTCGGCCTCTCCAGGGCCCAAGCCGCCGAGCCTACGAGCCGCCCCGCCAGCCAACTCGAGAACGACCACCTCCGACTGGCGTTCGATCTTCAGACCGGGCGGGTCGCCGCCTGGCGCTCGAACGGTGCGAGCCTGCTCACGGGCGTCATAGCCCGCGCGAATCTCGGTTCCAGGCGCCGCAGCACGGCCGACCCCGCCTATCGGCATGCGCTGGATTCAGCCCCGTTCAGCGACCGACTTGGCCGGGGCCGTCAACTCGTCGTCCGCAGCACCGACGCCGAGCGGCAACTGGACTTCGAACTCCGCTTCTCCCTGTATGACGGCGAGCCGGCGCTGTTCGTCGAAGTCGAATGCCGCAACGTCTCCGCGCAACCGATCGTCATCGAGAGCCTCGAACCCCTCTGCGCGCTGGCCGAAATGGGTGGCGCTCTCCACTGGCCCGGGGTGACCAAGGTGCTGACCAACGGGCCGATGTACTACGACCCGGGCCAAGTCACCGCGCTTCCCACCCCCACCGCCGATGCGCTGCGCAGTTGGTGGAACCTCGGCTTCTTCCGCGGCTACGACCAGGAGGGCCTGGTCGCCGGGTTCGTGGAGAACCAGACCGCTCTGGGGCAGGTGATCGTCCGTCGAGTCGACGCGGACACCGTCGCCCTGGTGGCGGAGTCGGTTCTGGCGAAAGGCTTCGAGTTGGCGCCTGGCCGAACGATCCGTTCGGGGCGTTTCCTCCTCAACCTGGCTCCCGACACGTACCGCGCCCTCGAATCGTATGCGGACGCCGTGGGCCGGCTCCTGGGTGCGCGGGTGAACTCGGTGATCAACGGGTGGTGCGACTGGTTCATGGCGTTCGAGCACATCACGGAAGAAGAAGTCCTCCGCAATGCCGAATTCGCCGCGCGCCACCTCGAGCCATTTGGCCTCGAGTACATCCAGGTGGACGAGGGCTTTCAGCGCTGGCACGGCGACTGGGAAGGCAACGCTCGATTCCCCCACGGCATGAAGTGGCTGGCCGATCAGATCCGCGCCCTCGGCCTCAAACCCGGCATCTGGCTCGCCCCCTACGTCATCTCCGAACCCACCGAGGTGTTCCAGAAACACCCCGACTGGTTCCTGCGGCACCCGGATGGCCGCCTCAAACGCGTCGGCCCCTGGCCGAGCGAGGATTCCGACTGGGCGCGCAATGAGAATCCGAAGCGCTATGGTCTGGACGTCACGCATCCGGGGGCGGCGGCGTGGCTGGAGGACCTGTTTGAGACCGTGGGCCGCCGCTGGGGCTACGCGATGGTCAAGATCGACTTCGCGGACTGGTCCCTGCTCTCGGCCCACCGGTATTACGATCCCACGGTGAGCCGGGCGGCCGCTTACCGGCGCGGATTCGAGATCATGCGCCGCGCGCTCGGTCCCCATTGCCACCTACAGGACTGCGGCCCCGGCCCCGTCACCGTCGGGCTGCTGGACAGCATGCGGATCGAGCTCGATCAGAACTACGGCTTCCGAAAGCAAGCGTGGAAACAGTATTTTACGGAGTCCACCAGCAGCGCCCCCGCCGCCGCCAAACGCTACTACTTCCACAAACGCACCTGGATCAACGACGCCGACCACGTCTGCCTCAACCTGCTCTCCCCCACCCAGGCGCAGGCCGCCGCCACCCTCCTCGCCCTCACCGGCGGCAACCTCCTCTCCGGCGATCGCCTGCCGGATTTGGACCCGACGCGCCTCGAGATCCTCAGGAAAGTGCTGCCCGCCTTCGGCGAAGCGGCACGCCCGGTCGACCTCTTCGATACCGACCGGCACTCCGCCCTCGCCCTCGCCATCCGCAAGTCCTTCGGCGCATGGACCGTGGCCGGCTTCTTCAACGCGAGCGAGACCGAACCCGTTCTCCGCACCTTCCCGCTGAACCGCCTCTGGCTCGACGCCTCCAGGACCTATCTCGCTTATGACTTTTGGAACGAACGCCTGCACGGCGAGATCGCCGGTGAACTCCGTGTCACCATCCCGCCCGCGAGCGTCGTTCTCCTGGCCCTTCATGAGAAACGGAACGCACCCCAGTTCCTCTCGACCGACCGCCATGTCCTCCAGGGCGCGCTCGAACTGGAAGACTTCCATTGGGACCCCGGGGCGAAGACCATCGCCGGCGTGTCGCTCGGACCACCCGGGACCGCCCACAACGTCATGATCCATCTGCCCGAGACCCACGCCTGGACGCAGGGTGGGCCCTTCCTCCATCACGACTTCCCCGGCTACACCGTGAAGATGATGGACGATCACCTGCTCCGGATCCGTGTCCGTTTCGACACTGCCCCGCGCTGCGAGTGGAAGGTGGATCTGAGGAAGCTCTTTGCCGGACGATGAAACTCACCCCCTTAATTCGGCCCTCGCCCGTCTGTCAAGGGAGAGCGCCCAATTGGCTCACACACCAACTGTATCCGGGGCGCACCCGCAGGCGCAGGCTCCCCCTGCCATCCGCCAGAAGTGTAGACGGTAGGGCGCGCTCTCCGAGCGCGCCGGGAACACGTGCTTCGCTGACTGCTCCTTCGGCGCCTTCGGAGAGGTCGCCCCACCATCAACCGGTTGCGGCGCCGCGCCGCGCCCACCCGGTTGCGGTTCCGCAACGCGGGATGCACCGGCGCACGTCTCCGCGGATGTTCCCCACCCCGGCTCTCTTTGTCGGCGCTATCCTCCTCGCGTTTGCCACCGCGTCCGCCCTCGCGGAGAACTGGCCCTGCTTCCGCGGTCCCACCCGGCAGGGGCTTTCCACCGAAACCGGCGTGCCGCTGAAGTGGACGGCAAGCGAGAACATCGCCTGGAAGACACCGATCCTCGGTGAAGCGTGGTCGTCGCCCATCGTCTGGAATGAACGGGTCTTCGTCACGACGGCCACCGAGGACGGCGCGAGTTGCCGCGTGATCGCCCTCGAGCGGGCGACCGGCCGGGTCCTGTGGGAGAAGGAAGCGTTTCGTCAAGAACCGGGACATCGCAACGAGCGCAACAGCTACGCCACTCCCACCCCGTGCACCGACGGCGAACGCGTCTACGCCGTGTTCGGTGATGGCAGCTTCGCCGCGCTCGATTTCACTGGCACGGTGGCCTGGACGAATCGCGCCTTTCCTTTCTATGGCGAACACGGCTTGGGCACGTCGCCGGTCCTTTGGGAGAAGTTGCTGATCATGGCGCGCGACGGCAGTCATCCGCCGCCGGACACGGGTCCGGGCTGGCATACGCCCTGGGACCAGGCGTATCTCGTTGCCCTGGATACGACCACCGGCCAACCGCGCTGGAAGGCCAGCCGGGGGCCGTCGCGCATCGCCCACGTCGTTCCCAACCTCTGGACCGCCCCGGATGGTCGAGTG
Source organism: uncultured Verrucomicrobiota bacterium (assembly GCA_964432995.1). Lineage (GTDB taxonomy): Bacteria > Verrucomicrobiota > Verrucomicrobiia > Limisphaerales > JAHDYP01 > CAYSPU01. Next base: position 5,267 of record CAYSPU010000021.1, on the reverse strand, counting down.
CAGTTGATCAGCGGCGCCGGAGATGTGGTGCAAGGCTTCGACGTCCGCACCGGCGAACGGATCTGGTCGTCGAAGAACATCGGCGAGGGGGTCGTGCCGTCCATCGTTTTGGGAGACGGCCTGGTGTTCACCGCCTCGGGATGGGGCGGGCGTGAATCGATCAAGGCGTTCAGACTCGGCGGGCAAGGCGACCTGGGTGAGACAAACCTGGCCTGGGAACAACGCAAAGGCCTGCCGCGCATCCCGTCCTACCTCTATCTCAAGCCGTACCTCTATACGATCACTGAGGGCGGCGTGGCGATGTGTCTGAAGGGCGAGAGTGGCGAAGTGGTCTGGCAGGAGCGCATCGGCGGGAATCACTCCGCCTCCCCGGTGAGCGCCGAGGACCGCATCTACTTCTTGTCCGACGAAGGCGAGACCACGGTCATCGCGGCCGGTCCCGAGTTCAAGGTCCTGGCGAAGAACCCGCTCGGCGAAAAGACGCAGGCTTCGATTGCCATCTCGAGTCAGCACCTGTTCATCCGCACCGCCGGGAGCCTCTTCTGCATCGGTGGGGAGTAGCGGATCTGAGTTTTCGTGGGGGCCAGCGAACCCGCCAGGATGCCACCGACATGCGCCCCAAAGGCGATGCCGCCTCCCTGTTCTACCCTCCCAAGATGCACGAGGAGCGACACCAAGTCACACTTGCACTCTTTGGACCAGCCGAAGCGAACCAGCCAATCTGTGAAGGCTCACGGCCAAATCGGCGTGGCCGGGCCGCGTCCGACCCGGCACTCGGAACCACCCTCGGTGTTCGTCTGGCACGGAGTCATCGAGCACCCGCCAGGTTCGGACCGCGGGTCCTCTGACCCGCAGCAGAAGCTATACGTCCTTGGCTGCGGCTCGAGATGAGCCGCGGTCCGCAACCTGGCGGGCATTCGACCGTGCCGCCCCATTCGAACGCCCGCTCGCCTGCGGACCGCCCGCCGTCCCGGCGGGCAGCAGCACCACAAGCCGAAAACAGTTTCGAACCTTCGATAGTCCCCACCCATTGTGGCTGCTGCGATCCGAGACGGGTCGCGCTCCGGGATCGGGCTGGGCAGCGGCAACACCAGCCGGACGCGGTTGTGGACTCCGGAGAGCCTTCCGCCCAGGCGTGGCCGCCAAGCCGCAGCGTGAGGCGATCATCCGCTCCAGGCCGGCCTTCCCTATGTCCAAGTGACCCTCTCGGAATCACCTTTCCAGTCAGCGCCACGCGGCTTATGAAAAGGGGAACGAATCCCCCCACGCATGACCGATCCGAACCATCCCAGCCCATCGCCACGTGTTCATTACGGGGTCGTGGTGCTCGCGCTGATCGTGTTGGCGGTGTTCGGTTCGTTGGGCCTGGCGCGGTTCGGTTACACCAGCATCCTGCCGGCGATGCAGGAGGGCATCCACCTCACCAACCGCCAGACCGGCGAACTGCAGTCCTGGAACCTCCTCGGCTACATGCTGACCGTTGTCGCCGCCGGCGTGCTGGCCACGCGCTTCGGCCCCCGCGTGGTGATCACCATCGCGCTGCTGGTTACGGGCACGGGCCTGGTGCTCACCGGCCTGGTGCCGACGTTCAACGGGGCGCGGGTCGGCCGTTTCCTGGCCGGGGTCGGCGGCGCCGGCGGCAACGTGCCCGCCGTGACCCTGGTCGCGGCGTGGTATGGCGCCCGCCGGCGCGGCATGGCTTCCGGCATCGCGGTGGCCGGGTCGAGCGTCGGACTCATGGTTACCGGCCCGCTCGTCCCGTTTCTCCTCAATCGATTCGAACCCGACGGTTGGCGCGTCTGTTGGTACGTCCTCGGCGCCATGGCCTACGGTGTCGCCATCCTCTGCGCCTTCTTTCTCCGCAACCGCTCCGCAGAGATGAACCTCCGACCACTGGGCGAATCCGATGTCGAACGTCGCGTTTCCGATGCGGCGCCGAGGACCTCCGCGCTCGCGTGGTCGCAGGTCTACCGCTCCCGCCTGCTCTGGCACCTGGCGGCCGTCTACTTCGGCTTTGGCTTCTCCTACATCATCTACTCGACTTTCCTGGTCCGCTATCTGGTGGGGGAAGTGGGGTTCAGCCAGGAGGAGGCCGGTTTGGTCTGGTTCACCATCGGGCTCGTCTCCGGCGTCAGCGGATTCCTGTGGGGATGTCTTTCCGATCGCTGGGGGCGAAGGGCGGCGCTCGTGGGCGTGTTCGCCGTGCAAGGGCTTTCGTTTCTGATGATCGGCTCGAGCCGCGAGTTGCCGTTGGTTCTCGGTTCGGCAGCGTTGTTTGCGCTCACGGCCTGGAGCATCCCCGCCCTCATGGCCGCCCTCTGCGGCGATCTCTTCGGAGCGCGCCTCGCCCCGGCAGCGCTGGGTCTGATGACCATCGTTTTCGGCGTCGGCCAGGTGCTGGGTCCCTGGGTGGCTGGAGGGATCGCCGACACCACCAAGTCGTTTTCCTTGGCGTTCCTCGCCGCCGCCGCAGTCGCGCTCGTTCTCGGCGCCGGCGGCTCGCTGATGCTCCGGATGCCCCGGTAGCCGGGCAGCGCCTCGGGCACTTCCAGAACGTCGAACTCCGAACTCCGAACGTTGAATCGCTGCCTCCGTTCAATGTTCGAAGTCCGATGTTGGACGTTGGATGTTCGCGGTCGGGGACGGCTGGGTATTACCACCGCCGATCACCGAAAAGAGTCGGCAAACCGACTCCGGCGCGTATCCTCAAGTCCATGGCACCTTCCCCGTTGCACCGCCTCTTCGATCCTTGCGTGTGGCTGGCCTGGGCCGTCCTGGCGTCGACCACCGCCACTCCTGCCGCGCCGACACCCGCGGGCCCTTGGACCCACTTCACCATCTGCGATCCGCTCCCCGGCGCCAACTGGGGCACCGCCGGCCTGCCGCTGGCCGATCTCGACCGGGACGGCGACCTGGACGTCGCCCTTTCGCGCCGCGAAGCCCAGGGCTTCTATTGGTACGAACGCCGCTCCGACTCCACCTGGATCCAACACACCGTCTGCGATGACCCCGATGTCAAACAAGGACTGGGCGCAGCCGCGCTCGACGTGGATCAAGACGGCTGGATTGACCTGGTGTTCAGTGGGGTCTGGTTCCGCAACCCCGGCAAATCCGCCGCCAACGCGGAGACGCGCTGGGAACGACAGAGCTACGACGGCGGCGGCCACGATATCCTGAGCGCCGACGTCAACGGTGACGGGCGCCAGGACGTCGTCACGTTCGATGGCGACACGCTGGCCTGGTTCGACACCGCGCGGCAGTTCGCGAAGACCACCTTGGCCGCCGAGGTCGGGCACCACGGCGGACTCACCCCGCGCGGGGCCGGCGACCTCGACGGTGACGGCGATCTCGACCTGGTAATCGCGGGGACGTGGTTCGAGAATCCGGGTGCCGAACGCGGCACCTGGACCCGTCACCCCTGGCCGCACGTTGGAGTGCCCAACGCTTCCTATGGAATCAGCATCCGCAGTTGGGTCGAGGACCTGGACGGCGACGGTCACCGCGACATCGTTTACAGCGACTGTGACACGGGCTATGGGCGCGTCCACTGGGTGCGGAACCTGGGGCAGGGGCGCGATTGGGCGCGCGAACAACTGCCGGACCCGCCCACCTCCGCCACGAACGTCCCCGGCACCGGTTCCTGGCACTCGCTGGCCGTCGCCGACTTCGATGGCGACGGCGACCTCGACATCTTCGGCGGCGAACAGGAGGACCCGGACACCTACATGACGTCGTCCGGCAAGTTGCCCATGAAACCACCGGGACTGAAAGAACGCGGCGTCCTCTGGGTGAACGACGGCGCCCGCCCTCCGGGATTTGCGCCCCGTATCTTGCACGAAGACAATCCGGGCTGGCACGATGCCGCCGCAGGCGACGTGGACGGCGACGGCGACCCGGACCTGGTCAGCAAGATCTGGAACAAAGACGGCGCCAGCTACCACGCCGATTACTGGCGCAACGAGCGGGTGCCGCGTCGGACGACCCTTTTCCTAATCGGAGATTCCACGGTGAAGAACGGCCAAGGGCGCGGCGACGGCGGTCTCTACGGCTGGGGCCAGGTGCTCGAGCAGCACTTCGATGCGTCGAAGATCCGTGTGGCCAATTGCGCCCGCGGCGGTCGCAGCAGCCGCACCTTCCTGACCGAAGGCCTCTGGGCGGAAGTGCTGGCGGAACTGGAGCCGGGCGACTTCGTCCTGTTGCAGTTCGGCCATAACGACGGCGGCCCGCTGGACGAAGGCCGCGCCCGCGCCTCGTTGAAAGGAGTCGGACCGGAGAGCCAGAGGATCACCAACCGGACGACTTCCAAGGTCGAGACAGTCCACACCTACGGCTGGTACCTGAGAAAGTACATCGACGACGCCCAACAACGGGGCGCGACTCCCATTGTGCTCTCGCCGGTGCCGCGCAACCTGTGGAGCGAGGGGAAGGTCCTGCGCGCCGACCAGGACTATGGCGGTTGGGCGGCGCAGACGGCCACGGCCGCGGGAGCGGCGTTTGTCGACCTCAACGAACTGGCCGCGCGCCATTACGAGCAGCGCGGGGAACCGGGAGTGCGCGAGGAGTACTTCACGTCGGCAGACCACACCCATACCACGCTGGCCGGCGCGCAAGCGAACGCACGCGCGGTGATCGAAGGAATCCGCGGCCTCCAGGGATGCCCGCTGGCCGAATTCGTGAACAACGTTGAACCCTGATCCGGACCACCCCGGGGATACCGAGTTTTTCCATCCTCCGGGGAAGAGAGAGTTCTCCAGGAGGGCTCTCCATGCTTGGCTTTCCGTCCCCTCCAAGCTACAAGAGCGCACCGCGTGCGAACTCCAGCACCAACACCGTTCGACCTGGTGAGGCCCGCCCATGCACTCGCGCTGTCGTCTTGATGTGGCGTTGTCGGCCGCTCTGCACTTCGCCGCTCTGCTATCGGCGGCCGACGTCTCAGCGGACGTCGTCCGTATCCGCAATCGAGCGCTCGAGATCGGTGTCGACCGCGCCAACGGCCGGATCGTCGAGTTCGCCGACCGCGCTGCGCAGCAGAACTTCGCCGATGCCACGGGCGCGGGCGCGGGCGTTTGGCGACTCGAGTTCGCCGATCCCCCCGGCGCCATTCTCTCGCCAATGGACGCCCGGAGTTGCGCCGTAAGTCAATTGCGCGATGGGGAGCCGGGACTGCGTTTGACGTGGAGCGGATTCCAATTGCCCGACGCGCCCGACCTGCGCGTGGAAGTCACGCTGCGCCTCGACCGGCACCAGGCGCTGAGCCGATGGCTCAT
>CAYSPU010000020.1:0-35488 GCA_964432995.1 uncultured Verrucomicrobiota bacterium | reverse complement strand
TCCGAGGAGGACTCGCGAGCAGGCTCCGAGGAGGACTCGCGAGCAGGCTCCGAGCGGTGCTCGCGAGCGGGGCTCCGCATCGCGCCGGAGGGAAATGGCCGACTGCAGGCATCCTCCCGTGCTGACTCGCCGACATTCCGACTTGCTGATCCGCCGTCCGTCGGCGCCCTCGGAGAGGTCGCCCTACCTTTCGTGCGAAGTGGTATCCCAGAATGGGCAGGGGAATTCGTGGTCATGAAGTTCTTGGGTGCCGCTCACTTTTCTCCGCGAGAGCCGCCGGGTCAAGCGCACACTCGGGATCGCACCCGGACCGCGGGTCCTCTCGACCCGCAGCAAAACGCACACACCCTTGCCTGCGGCTCCAGACGAGCCGCGGTCCCAAACCTTGCGGGCTGTCGATCGCCCAACCACACCCGCACGCCAAGCAGCCCTTCCGGCTGCGGCCGTCTCGGCCGCAGGGATGTCCGAAGCCAGGATGACCTCTCCGGACTCGGAGGGTTGATCCGCATCGGGCGTTGCTGCGGCCGCGAAACGCGCGCAGATCAGTCGGGCAGTAGCCATCCGCTCGCACCTGCGTCGGGGACTGCGGCGGCGGCGCACTGATGTCTCAGGTCTTACGCTTCCCGGATCACCTTCGATGTGCCGCACAGCAGCCCGGCCAGCGGTTCCACCAAAGCACCCAGCGTGTGACGCGCTTCGAACTCCCCGCGCCCCTGTTGGCCCAGCCGCTGCCGAAGCACCGGGTCGCGCACCAACTTCAGGATGCCCTCAATCCATCCTCCGTGGTCCTCGGCGAACAGCGCCGTTTCGCCCGACCGGAACATCTCGCACGTGGCGCCCAGGGGCGACGCCACGCACGGGATGCCGCACGCCAGGTATTGCAGGCCTTTGATGGGTGATTTGCCCTCGCTGAAGGCGCCGCCCGGCAACGGCAGCAGGCCGATGTCGAAGCCCAACACCGCCTCCCGCTCGCCGCCGCTGGCGAAAGGCAGGTGCCGGCAGCGAAGCTCCCGAAAGCCCGGCGGCGCACCCGAGAACACGACGAACTCGACCTCGGGCGACTGCCGTTGGACTTCGCGCAGTGCCGGTTCGAGTGCCTCGAGGTAGCGGAGATTCACGGGGTGCCCCGCCCACCCGACGCGCACCGTCGCCGCGGGCGGCCTTGGGGGCGGTCGCTGCCAGACGCGTTCATCCAGCGCCATGGGCAGCACCGCGACGCGCCCTCCCTCCGCCCGCAGGTGAGCCGCGAGCACTTCGTTGGCCGCAATGCACTGATCCGCCAGACGCACGATCCGCTGCAGCCGCCGGCGTGTTCGCCATCGGGTGAACCACGAGTGCCGCCGCCCGTGCGGCTCCCAGATCGCGTCGTCGACGTCGTAGACCAGGCGGCGGGCGTCGCGGCGCAACTGCCGGATGCGGCCGGTGCGCAGGAGGCGTTTCTGCACGAGGACCACGTCGTAGCTCCGTGCCCGTGTCCAATCGCGGAACCGGGCCACGGGCTCGACGTCCAGCTCGATCCCCGCCGTGCGCAGCGGCTCGGCGAACTGGTAGACGCGGAAACCGGAACTTGCCTGGCAACGGTCGCCGAAGGTCAACGCCAGGATCTTCTGCATATCACGCGCGACCATGGAGCAAACCGATTCCGATCGCCCGGTTCTCCGGCGAGGGGTCGAGCCACTCCAAAGCTTGCCGGTCAGCCAGCTTGAGTTCCGCCCAGAACTTCCACACCTCGATCTCCGGCGCGTCGGCGCGGGGGGCGATGTCGTGCAGGGCCACCCAGCCGTCGGATCCGACCAGCGGCGCATACAGCTCGTAATCGCGCCGCACTCCGGCATAGGTGTGATCGCCGTCGATGAACAGGAAGTCGGCCGGCCCGCCGAGCAACTCGCGAACTCGCGCGGCCGTCGCCTCCGCGTGGGAGTCCGCCCGGACCAGGTGCAACGTCTGGCGCGGCCCGCGAAACGCCTGGTACAACGTCGCGCGACACGCCCGGTACCCGCCCCCGAACTCGCCCCCGGGGAGGTCGATGCTCACCAGCGTGGCGTCCGCCGCCGCAGCCTGGCACCAGAGGTAGAGTGTGCCTCCGTGGCAGGTGCCGATTTCGATGACCCGACGCGGCGGGCGTTCGAGCAGCCGGGCATACAAGGATCCGATTTCGTATTGCGACTGCATCGGCCGGATGCTCTTGTAGTAGCCAGCCCCGCGGTAAAGAAACGGAATGGCCAACCGCGCCAGCGGACTCACCAGGCGCCGTTCCAGGCCGCGGAGACGCCGCAGGGACCGGCGCTCATGCCACGGGCGCAGCAACGGGTATCCTAACGCGGCGAGTTTCAGATTGGTGCCCTTCCGAATTCGGTGGGGAGCATACGCGTTGAGCGCCTGCTGGAAACCAGGAAATGGCGCCAGGAAATGGTCATGGGATACTTCATCCCGGCTGAAACAAAGATCGCAGCAGGTCGCCAACTATCGCATCCAAGCCCGCGTTTCCCGAAATGCTGCCCGCCTTGGTCCTGACTGAACAAGGCCCGGCATTCGTTGCTCCCGCAGTGAACCAGTCGGCACCCACCAGGGTGCCTCCGGGTCCAAAGGCTCGCGCCATGCTGCCGGCCAACCCGGGGTTCACAAGAGGGTCAAGATTTGAAATCTGGCCCGAGCGCAAACCCTAACCCCTCTTCCGCCGCCCAGCGCAGGTGTGGAAACCGCTCCCGGAGGGAGTGTTCGTAGACCGCACGGTTCTTGAAGTAGCGGTTGGCCGCAAGGGTCACGTTGCGGCCCAGCAGGGCCCCGGCGATGGCCACATGCAACCGGTCGGTGGTCACGGATTCGTAGCGGGCGACGAACCGTAGCAGACATGCGGCGGAGACGTTGATGAACCCCTTGCGTCGCAGCCCCAACGCGAAGGCCCGGGAGAGGTCGGCGTGACGCGGGGCGCGGGGCATGTCCGGCCGGGCCGACTCGGCGTCGCCGCGCCAGACGCGCAGTTCCCGGCGGTCAGGGTGGGCCCGGGCGGCTGCCTGGAATCGCCGGGCGCCCTTGAAACACCGGCCGGGGGACGCCAGGAACAGCCGTAGCCAGCCGTGGCGGGCGAGCCATTCTCGGGCGGGTAGGCGGAGGGCAACGTCGTGGTCGAGGAACACCCGGGCCCGGAGTCTCAGGCCGGCGAGGTAGTCGAACGAGACGCGGTCCCGGCAGAAGAGATGGACGTGCTGTGGCAGGGATTCGAGCAGCGCGGCGTGGCCAGTGATGGTCTGGGGGAGCAGGATCAGGCGCCGGGCGGCGGCGTGGCGCTCGAGGAACCCGGCGACGACCGGGTTGCAGTCCCAAAAACCGCCGCCCCCACCATGAATGACAATCCGGTCCCGCACGTCGGGTACCGGGTCACCGACGAGTTCGAACTGCAAACCCAGGTGGCCGAAGAGGTTGATGGTGGCGGCGGCAATGAGGGCGTCACCAGCGTTGCCTGGGTTCGGGCGGTACAGAAGACGCTCCCCGCGGAGTTCGCGGAGGTAGACGGGAAGGACGTCGTCAGGCATCGGGGCTCAGGGGTTAGAGGGTGAGAAGGAAACCGGCGAGCCGTTCGGCGAGGATCCGGTAGGTGCGTTTCTCGCGGACGCACCGCGCCGCGGCAGCGCCGCGGGCGGCCAGGACATCGCGCGAGGTGGCGAGGATCAGGTCCAGACCGGACCGGATCGCAGCCGGCTCGAAGGCGGTGAAGACTGCTGCCGTGGGGTCGAGCCAGTCTTCGTAGTCGGGCAGCGGGTTGGCCATCACGGTCAGCCCGAGCGCGGCGTATTCGAGGGTCTTGGTAGGGGACGACCCGATGAAGGTGCGCACCGGCGGGACGTAGCCGAGACCGATGTCGGCGCTCCGCAGCACCTCGAGGAGGGCCGGCCGAGGCAGCGCGGGAAGCACGCGGATCAACGGGTTGTTGACGGCACGGAGGGCGTCCACAGTGGGATTGTCGCTGAAGGTGTAGTAGTCGAGCCGGAAATCGCCCGCTGCCTCGTGAAAGACGGCGTTGAGGATGTCGACGCAGCGGAGGCGGTCGACGGTGCCGGTGTAGACGAACCGCAGCGGCCCGCTGCCGCCCCGGCGGGTGGCAGGGATGAAGAGGTCCTCATCGATGCCCATGGGAAGCGGCGAGACGGGTACAGCGACATCGGGATGGAACTCGAGCGCGTGGCGGGCGGTGATGGGCAGGAAGAAGTCCACACGCCGCAGCAGGCGGTCTTCGGACCACTGGCGCCACGCGTATTCGAGGCGTTTGCGGAGGCGGGCGCGTCCTTCCTGTTCGGCGTCGGCTACGCGCCGATAGCTGTGAGGGAAAGTCTCCCAGAACCCGAGCCGGCCGCGACGCGGGCCGCGGAGGCACTGCCGGAGGAGGTAATACTTGTTGCGGACGACCAGGAAGTCGTAGCCAGCGGGATCGGCCACTGCGCCCAAGGCTTCGAGGATGCCGCCGCGGAGGGCGCGCTTTGGAACGACGACGGTATCCCCGACCCGTCGCACTTCGCGGACGTCCCGGTCGTGGAAGACGACGTCCACATCGAAGCGCGAACGGAGGTGCTGTCGGAACACGCCGTCGACGGCCGACTCGGCGGCGCCAGCGGGGAGGTCGGTGAGCAGGAGCAGACGTGGGCGGGCGGCGTCGAAGCGACGAATAGGCATCTTCTTCCTAAACGCTCTGGGACCCTGCCCTGCCGCACTGGACAGTTCAAGGCGAAACCGGGCGGAATCCGGGCAGGATCTTTGCCACGCCGGGTTTCGCTCCGGGGCCGGCGCGCCCCTTGCGCGGTCGCCTCATGGCGACTCACAAAGCCGAGTTTCCGTCCGGTGCGTTCGACACGGAAATGGGAGTGATTCCGGCAACGGGCTTTGAACAGCAGCTCGCGAAGAACCGCAAAGGAGATCGCCGATCTTCGCGTCGGGTCTTGGCATTTGTGGCGGCCTTCGGCAAAGGCCGCAGCAAGCCGCCGACTCAATGATCCGAGCCTGCGTTTGCCGATCGTCGAATGGTCCGAAAGCCCTTGGCATCAGAATGACCTTCCGCCCTCGCCTTCTTTCGGCGCTGCAATGTCGCAGGTCAAACTCGATGGCTGCTCGTCGCCAAATCCCTCCACAGTTGTATCCTGGCGGGGATGAGTTACAGAACGGTGCCCTTCCGAATTCGGTGGGGAGCATACGCGTTCAGCGCCTGTTGGAAAACAGGGAATGCCACCGCTGCCCTAAGACGGTGCTTGAGGAGCGTTAGGCTTCCCCGGCATATTGCCCGCGTTCTCCGCCACCCCGCGTGAGCACAAAGTCGCCCAACCGCGTACAGTCGACCCACCCTGGCATCGTGCGGTGGAAGTTCCGCCCGGGGCTCGCCTCCCGGGATGTGAACTTCAATCTGGATGATCCGGACAAACTGCTGGCTGAGGCGGACACGATCTACAAGAACGACGAGGTGGTGACCGTGGTGCGTCTTCTCGTTCGCGGGCAGCGTGCGGGGGCATGGATTGTCCGCCGGCTGAACTACGGTCGGTGGCGACACCGGTTGCGCGACTTGTTTCGCGCCTCGCGCGTCGAACGGAACTTCCGCGATGGCCTCTGGCTCGAGCAGGCCGGGATTGCAACTGCGCGGCCGTTGGCGGTGGGAGTCCGTCGCGTCTTTCGCTGGCCTCGGTGTGCCTACCTGATTACGGAAGAGGTTCCCGAGGCCGTGACGCTGAAAGGTCACATCGCTCGCCGCCGGGTCCTCCCGAGTCCGGTCATCCGGCGATTGGCTGAGCTCGTGGCACAGTTGCATGAGCACCAGTGCTCGCATCGCGATCTGAAGGGCACCAACGTTCTGCTCGACGGCCAACTTCGCCCCTGGTTGATCGATTTGGACGGCATCCGACGCTGCCGGCGCCTGGGAACACGTCGTGCCCAAGCCGATCTGAAGCGCCTTGCCGCCGAGTTCCGCGCCCAACCGTTGCTGTGGCGATGGGGCTGGCGCCGGTTCCTGCGTCGATATTGCGAGATCCGGCAGATGCCGGCCGCCTTCCGGGAATGGGATCGCGTCATCGCCGCCGCGCTGCCGCCGGTCCCTCCGGCGCGGCCGGCCACGCCAAGATCCGCGGCGTCACCCGTCCCGCCGTCTCCCAACCGCCCCGAGCCGGAGGTGCGGCGATGAAGGTGGCGGTCGTGCGCCAGCGCTACGTGGCCATCGGCGGCGCCGAACGCTACCTCAGCGCGCTCATCGACGCGCTCCTCGCCCGCGAGCATGAGGTGCACCTGTTCGCCCGCACCTGGACCGGCGAGGAACGACCGGGACTCCGCCGACATCGGGTGCCCACCGTGGGAACCCCGGGGTTCGCCCGCGCGCTGACGTTTGCCTGGGGTTGCCAGCGGCTCCTGGCCCAAGCCGGTTGTGACGTGGTCTTCAGTCTCGAGCGCACCCTTCGTCAGGATGTGTATCGGGCCGGCGACGGTTGCCACCGCGAATGGCTGGCCCGACGCCGACGCCATCTCCCGGCATGGCGGCGCCCCTTTCTCTCCCTTAACCCGCTCCACCGGACGCTGCTCGCCCTCGAACGCCGCACCTTCGCTCCGGACCACACCCGCCGCGTCATCGCCAACTCCAGCCGGGGACGGGACGAGATCGTGCGCCTCTTCGGGTTCCCGGCGGACCGCATTTCCGTGGTCCTCAACGGCGTGGACTGCCAGCGATTCCGTCCCCTCGGCGTGCCGGCCGCGCGCAGCGACGTCCGCCTCCTGTTCGTGGGAACGGGGTTCGAGCGGAAGGGCCTGCGGTTCTGCATCGAGGCCCTGGCGCAGCTTCCCGTCGCGTGTCGTCTCCAGGTTGTTGGCAAGGGCGATCCCCATCCCCACCTGCGGCGGGCGGCACAACTGGGCGTCGCCGACCGCGTTGAGTTCCTGGGCACCACCGTGGATCTGACGAAGGCCTACCCGGCCGCCGATCTCCTGGTGCATCCGGCCATCTACGAACCCTTCGCCAATGTCTGCCTCGAAGCCCTGGCTTGCGGCCTGCCCGTGGTAACCTCCCGCGTCAACGGCGCCTCCGAGGTGCTCACCCACGGGCGCGACGGCGCCATCGTCGAGGACCCGGCCGACGTCCGGGAATTGGCGGACGCCATCAGGCTGTTTCTGGACCCCGCACGTCGGGCGGCCGCGGCGCGCGCCGCGCGGGCGACGGCGGAGGCTCAGCCGTTCGAGCGGAACGTCGTCGAAACCCTCGAAGTCCTGGAGCGCGTGCGGGCTGAGCGGGGACAGAGACTGCCCCGGGGATAGCACAGGCTCGGCATCCGCGGGGCGGTTGGGAGCCGGCGCCCCGGGAGAGGTCGCCTTACCGTATCGGTGCCGGCACGACGGACGGCTGCGGTCGCCAAGCCAGGAAGTAACCGGTGCGCGCCCGGGCGAGGGTCTCGCGCGGGGCCGGTCCCTGCAGCGCGCTGCGCCACGCCTTCGAACTCCGTTTCGGACTCGCCTCGGCGCAGCGCTCGAGTCGAAAGCCGAGCTCGGGCCAGCCGTTGGTCTGCGCCTGGGAGAGCAGGAGCGGCTGCCAGCCGCGGGAGGCCACTTCATCCGGCGAGAGACCGGTCTCTTCGATGGCCACTCGACCCCCGGTGAGCACGCGAATCTGGCTCGGGTAGGAGGAGGAGCCGGGCTTCCACGCATAGGCCTTCCCTCCGGCCAAGCCGACCTCCAGGAGCCGCTCGGCCATCGCCGGCGACGGCACCACGCTGAACACCGGGCGGATGGCGTGGTCCTGAATGCCGAAGAGCACCACGGGCACCAGGGCGAGTCCAAGCCATTGCCCGGACTCGTTTCCGCGCCGCGCCGCCCAAGCCAACCCCATGCCGAGCGCTCCCAACGCCGCCCCGCCAAGGAACATCCGGCCATCCACCCGCCCTCCCAGCCAGGCGAACGCCAACGCGCCGACGCCCGCCACCGCCGCCATGGCATACAGCAGCCGGGTGCGCCAGACGGCAATTGCGGGCGCAGCGGCGACTCGGACCAATAGCTGCGCGAGGAGGATCGAGAGCAACGGATACGCCGCCACCAGGTAGCGGGTGCGCCGCATGTTGCCGAAGCTGAACACCACCGCCAACAGAAGAAACCAGCCGGCCAGAAACCAGACCTCGCGCCGTCGCTGCCGGTAGAACTCCCCCAACCCCGACCGCGCGAGCACGCCCCCCAGCAACAAGACCAACGTCCACGGAAGGAAATGGCGCAACACCGCCACCAGATACACGCCAAACGTGGTGAGCACGGTCCACGGCTGGAACGAAGTCTTGGCGGTCACCTGGTCGCTGAAAAACTGCTCGCCCACGGCCCCGCCGTGCCGCCCCCACACGACCACATACCAGAACAGGGCCGCCACCAACCCCGCCGCGACACTCCACGGATCCCACCAGCGCGCGCCTGCCGGCGGGGCGCACCCTCGAAACGCGAGCCGCAGCAGCAGCATGAACCCCAGCGGACACAGCCCCAACAACCCCTTGGTCTGCACGGCCAGACCGACGCCGATCCAGGCCATCAGCCGTGCCCCCCAGGAGGTGTCCCCCCGAAACCAGATGCGGGCAAAGCCCAGGAGACTCAGAAGCGTCCAGAGAGAAAGCAGGGCATCCGGCGTGGACCGAGTCGAAATAGTCAACAACTGGAAGTTGGATCCGGCGATCAGGACGGCGAGCCCGGCCTCCGGGCCCCGACCAAACAAGACCGAGGCCAGGCGCCAGGTCAGAAACAGGATCCCGAGTCCCGCCAAGAGAAAGGGCAGACGCGACGAGAAGTAGCTGATCCCAAGCAGATGATAGCTGGCCGCCGTGGCCCAATAGGTGACGATCGGCTTCACGAACCGCTCGCGACCGTCCGGGTAGCGCGGCGTCCAGTAGTCCCCCGTTTGCACCATCCGGATGGCGGCATCGGTGTAGTAGCACTCGTCTCCGTGATGCCGCGTGAGCCGTGGCAGGGCGAACGCCAGCGGGAGGACCACCGCGGCGAGGAACAGCGCCAGTCCCAGCGCGGGAAAGCGCGCGGGTGCGGGAAGGAGTCCACCTTTCGGGTCTGCGGCTCGGGGGACGCTGCACATGCCGGCCGCATCGTAACGCGCCCTCCGCAAAAATGCTCGCGCTTTGTGCAATGCCCGGACCGGGTCCGGGCGCGGCGTCGCGTTCCCGGTGGGCTATTTGCCAATGCAAAAGGTGCTGAAGATCCGGTCCAGGAGGTCTTCGGTCGTGGTGCGACCGGTCACTTCCCCAAGGGCGCCGGTCGCGATGCGGAGTTCGAGCGCCACGATTTCGACCGGTTCGCCGGCCCGCAGGGCGTCCCGGCCGCGAACCGCGGCTTCGCGACTGCGGCGCAAGGCGTCCTGGTGGCGGGAGTTGATCATGACCTCGAGCATCTCGGCTCGGATTTCGCCCGACCAGACCGTCTCGCGGATGGCATCTTTCAGGGATTCGACTCCCGCGCCGGTGAGGGCGGAGACATGGACGAGCCGGGCCGGCAGCGGTTGGGGAAGCGCGAGTTGGCCGGGGAGGTCGATCTTGTTCCGCACGAGCACGCGCGCCTTGTGCGCGAAGCGCTCCAGGTATTGCCTGTCCACCGCCGTGAACGGCTCGGAGTGATCCAGAACGTGCAGGATCAGGTCCGCTCTCTCCACCGAGACATGGCTCCGCCGGATGCCTTCCCGCTCGAGCGTGTCCCCCGGCTCCCGCAGACCGGCGGTGTCCACAAACACGATCGGCAACCCGCGAACGTTCGCCGTCTCCTCGATCGTGTCCCGTGTCGTGCCGGGCACTTCGGATACTATGGCGCGGTCGTGCCCGAGCAGTTGATTGAGCAGGCTGGACTTGCCCGCGTTGGGCCGGCCCACGATGGCCGCGCGCACGCCCTGGCGGAGGATCCGACCTTCCTGGGCGGTCTTGAGGAGGGCATCCATCTCGACCAGGGCCCGCCCGATGCGCGCGCCGAGCTGTTCCCGGGTGTCCGGCACGAGGTCGTCTTCCGGGAAATCGATGTGGGCCTCCACGTGGGCCAGGACTTGCAGCAGATCCTCGCCGATCGCGTCGATCCGTCGGGAGAGGCGCCCGGCCAGTTGCTCGTTTGCCGCAGTGAGGGCGAGTTCGGTGCGGGCGTGGATCAGATCGGCCACGGCTTCGGCCTGGGTCAGGTCGATGCGGCCGTTCAGGAAAGCGCGTTTGGTGAACTCGCCCGGCTCCGCCAGACGCGCGCCCGCCGCCAGCACCGCATCGAGCACCGACTTGGCCGCCAGGATGCCGCCGTGGCCGGAGACCTCGACCATGTCCTCCCGGGTGTAGGTGCGCGGGGCACGCAACACGGAGAGCAGGACCTCGTCGATCACTTGCCCATCGCGCAGCACGTGACCGTAATGCACCGTGTGGCTCGGGGCCGC
Organism: uncultured Verrucomicrobiota bacterium; assembly: GCA_964432995.1. Classification (GTDB taxonomy): domain Bacteria; phylum Verrucomicrobiota; class Verrucomicrobiia; order Limisphaerales; family JAHDYP01; genus CAYSPU01. The sequence goes on along the minus strand of CAYSPU010000020.1, from coordinate 25,089 downwards.
CGACGGCTTGACCGCCCCAGAGCCAGCGCCGGCAAACACGCGGTCCGCGATCGACAGCGCGTCCGGCCCCGACCACCGGATCACCGCCAGCCCGCCCTCGCCCAGCGGGGTGGAAATCGCGGCGATCGTGTCGACCGGCGGCGTCGCTGATGTCAATTGGCCAGCCACAGTTCGTTCCGGGTTTAGCCCAAGCCTCCGCCAAAACCAAGGCGATTGCGGATCTGCCATCGCCTCGCTAACCTCTCCCCGTGGATCGTACGGCTACAGCAGTTGGAGGGAACCAGCGGACACGCGAGGCCGCGTGTCCCTGCCTCATGAGGTCGCGCAGCCGTGCAAGGTAGGGACGCCCGGACCGGGCGTCCGCACTAGAGTCCTTGAAGTTCAAAACACGTTGTTGACAGATCAAGTTCTGGATTTGGCGTTCCAGGATTCAAGGACTCTATAGGCGAGGCGGCGGCAGGGGCGGAACCGAATGGCCGTCAGATGTCCGAGTCAAGTTGAACAGCCATGGTCTGAGGCGCCGCCTCGCTGGAACACGCACATGCGGCAGCGAACCGAGCGGATACCGACGCATGAACACGGATGAACACGGAGGGGCTCGGAGGTGGACGCGAATTCCGTGCAGGGACGCGAAGGCTTCATCCTTCCTCGGCATCGAAGGCGGGGGGACGCGCACGGTAGCCCTGTGGGCCGCCGCCGACGGGCGCCTTCTCCAACGCTTCGCCGCGGGCCCGGCCAACGTCCGTTTGTTGGACGATGACGCGCTCGAGTCGTTGTTCCGGTCGTTCCCTGTTGCCGCCAAGGACCTGCAGGCCGTGGCCATCGGCCTCGCCGGCGCCCGGGCGGAGACGGATCGCGCGCGCATCCGCCAGGCCGCCGCACGCGTCTGGCCGGGCGTTCCCTGTCACGCCACGAACGACCTCGAGACCGCCTTGCTCGCCGCGGACGATTCCCCGGCCAACACTCCCCGCGTGCTCGTCCTCAGCGGGACCGGATCCTGTTGCCTGGGCCGCACCCCCGACGGCCGCACCTTCAAGGTCGGCGGCTGGGGCCATCTGCTCGGCGACCAGGGAAGTGGTTATGACCTGGGAATGCGGGCGTTGCGCGTCGTCCTGCGCGAGCGCGACGCCAACGGCATCTGGCCCGAACTCGGCCGGCGCCTGTTGCGCGCGCTGCAGTTGAGCGAACCCGACGATCTGATCGCCTGGGTTCAACGAGCGGAGAAAGGCGACGTGGCGGCCTTGGCCGTGGAAGTGTTTGCGGCGGCGGCCCAGGGGGATCGATTGGCCCGGAGACTGGTCGCGGAAACCGCGGTCGAGCTGGCGGAAGACGCCCTGACCTGCGCCCGGCGGTTGACGAATCGACGCCCGTCCCCACCGCGATTCATTCTGGCCGGGGGGTTGTTGCTGCGGCAGCCGGGCTTCCGGCGCGCGGTGGTGCGCCGCATCCGCCAGAGCTGGCCGCATGCGGTCTTCGTGCCGCTGTCCCGGGAAGGTGCCTGGGGGGCGGTGCGGTTGGCGTTGGAACTCGGCGGCGGCGGCCGGTCAGGGAACCAAACCGCACGACCGTCACCCCGGCCAGTAGCCACCAGCACACTGCCCGAGGTGGATTCCGCCGAACTCCGCGAATCGCCAACCGAACAGCGAAACCCGCGGTCGCGCCGTCTGGATCGGCTTTCCATCGAATCGGCGATCGATCTGATGCTGCGCGAAGACGCGCGGATCCCGGTCGCTTTGCGCGCGGAACGCGCGAAGATTGCCCGGATCATCCGGGCCGTGGTCCGCGCCTTCCGCCGCGGGGGACGGCTCTTCTACGTGGGCGCAGGCACGAGTGGGCGCTTGGGTGTCCTCGACGCCAGTGAATGCCCGCCGACGTTCCTGGCGCCGCCGGATCAGGTCCAGGGCATCATTGCCGGTGGCCAGCGCGCCCTCTGGCAGGCGGCCGAAGGCGCCGAGGACGACGCCACGGCCGGAGGGCGGGCGATGGAGTTTCGCGGCGTCGGGCCGCGCGATGTGATCGTGGGCATTGCCGCGAGCGGACGCACCCCGTTCGTCTGGGGCGCGCTCGACGAAGCCCGGCGCCGGGGGGCCTTCACGGCGTTGCTCTGTTTCAACCCGCGACTGCGCGTGCCCCGATCACGCCGGCCGCGGGTCATCCTCGCGCCGTCGGTCGGCCCGGAGGTGTTGACGGGCTCAACGCGGCTGAAGGCGGGCACGGCGACCAAACTGGTCCTCAACATGGTCTCGACGCTGGCGATGGTCCGCTTGGGAAAGGTCATCAGCAATCTCATGGTCGACCTCAACCCGTCGAATGCCAAGCTGCGCGACCGGGCGGTCCGCATCGTCCGGGAATTGACCGGGGTTGAAGCTGCGGTGGCCCGAGCGGCCCTGGAGCGGGCGGGGTGGAGGGTGAAGGCGGCGATCGGCGCGCTGAGACGTTGAACGAGGCCGAAGCCGCGCGAATCCTCAATCGCTCGACCCGCAGCCGCCCGCGACTCGGCCCTTATGGACCGCGAGCGGTCCCCCGCTCGCAGCAGCAGCGAGCCGGCGGGCGATGATCGGAGGTTCGGAGGCGCGTCCGGCGTATGGGGCTGCTGCCCGCCGGGACGGCGGGCGGTCCGGCACCCGGACCGCGGGTCATCTCGACCCGCAGCAAAACGCACACACCCTTGGCTGCGGCTCCAGACGAGCCGCGGTCCCCAACCTTGCGGGCTGCGGGTGCCTAACCACTCCCGCCCGCGACTCGGCTCTTCCGGACCGCGGGTCCTCTTGACCCGCAGCGACAATACTCCAGCGGCGCCCTCGGAGAGGTCGCCCTGCCGCTTACTCCAGATGCCGATGGTAGGGCGCGACTCCGAGCAGAGCTCGCGAGCAGGCCTCCGGGCGCGCCGAACACGCCCGTCCGCAAGGGCGAAAACCGCGCGACGACGGGGGACGAACGAATTCCCAGCGCGACGTGCGCGAGGATCCGGGTGGCGGTTTGCCCCTTGACGGCACGGGGCCGGTCGCGAGGATTACCCTCCATGCGACCGACTGAGGAGACGTTGGTGTTGCTCAAGCCGGACGCCCTGGAGCGCGGTCTGTGCGGCGAGATCCTGGCGCGGTTTGAGCGCGCCGGCCTCCGGCTCAAGGACGTCCGCCGTTCACGGTTCACCCGGGCCCGGTTTGCCGCGCACTACGCCGAGCTGCGCGTCCAACATCCGGAGGCCTTTGCGCGCAACGCCCGGTCGTTGATCGGGCGGGAGGTGTTCGCCGTGATCCTCGTCGGCCCAAATGCCATCGCCAAAGTGCGGGCGCTGATTGGTCCCACAGACCCTTTGCAGGCCCCGGCGGGAACCGTCCGCGGCGACTTGAGCGCCGACAGCATCGCTCTGGCCGATGCGGCCGATCGCGCCCTGGGAAACCTGGTGCATGCGGCCGATTCGGCGGTGTCGGCCCGCCGCGAGATCCGGATCTGGTTCCGCGGTTTTTGAGCTTGCGGTTGGCTGACGAACAGCCAATAAGAAGCGCCATGAATACCCAGGACAGCCAACTCCCTTCGTATATCGCCAAGGCGGTTCCGAACCCGATGGACAAGCGGGCGCCATGGTTCAAGAACACCGCCCCGACGTATGCGGGCATCTTCCTCTGGTTCGTGTTTTGGATGGGATCGACCGGTGCGCCCAACGCCGGTGGCGTGCTCTCCCACGGCGTCTGGGCGGCGGTTCTCAGCCTGGCCTTCGCCGCCCTCCTCTGCCACGCCTTCTACTATGTCGTGCTCGGCATCATGGGCCAAAAAACCGGCCTCCCGCTCTACATCGTCGGCACCTCAACCTTCGGGACCAAAGGCGGCTTTGTTCTGCCCGGCTTCCTGATGGGCATCCTGCAGTTCGGGTGGTTGGGCGTGAACATCTACTTCGCCTCGCTGGCCATCACCAGTGTCGATCCCGGCTCGCTGGCGGACCAGGCCGTTCCGTTCAAGTCGGTCATCACGATGATCATTTACGGCGCCCTCGCGGCGTTCCTGGGTCTGCTGGGGATTCAATATGTGGCGCGGGTGGCGACCTACCTGCCGCTGATCCCGCTGGCCACGCTCCTGGTGATGTTTTTCATGACTGCCGGCAGCCTGGGCAGTTTCAAGGCCGATGAGTTTGTGAAACTGCACCAGGACACGGTCGCCAATGCCCCGGCGGCCCTGTCGCCGTTCATGCTCTTTGCTTTCATCGTCACCTACGTCGTCGGCTTCTTCGCCACGGCCGGGGCGGCGGGCGTCGACTTCGGCACCAACAGCCGGGATGAACGCGATGTTCACATGGGTGGGTTCATCGGCATTGCGGTGGCCATCGTTTTCACTGCGGGCTTGGCGATGCTCATCGTGGCCGGCGCCTATGGCAACCCAGACTACGCCAAAGCCGCCGCCAAGGATGGCAAAGTCACCATGGACGCCTTCTCGCTGATTCCCATCGTGCTCGGGGCCACAGCGGGCAAATGGATCCAGTTTGCGCTGGCGATTGCCGCCTTCCCGGCGGCCTGCTTCTCGGCGTTCATCGCGGCGAACAGCTTCAAGACCACGCTCTCGAAGGTGAACCCGTTCGTCTCGGTCGGCATCGGCACCGCCGTCGCCATCCTGCTGGCCATCTCGAAGCAGGCCGGCAGCCTGGTCCCGGTCTTCAACATCATCGGCGCTTCCTTCGGCCCCATCTGCGGCGCCATGGCCGTCGATTACATGCTGAATGGCTGCAGGTGGGCGGGGCCGCGTGACGGCTTCAACCCGGCCGGCTGGCTCGCGTGGGGCTTTGGCTTCGTGGTGGGCATCATGCCCAACCTCGGAATCCCCCTCCCGCTGGCGCCGGTCTGGGCGATGCTCGTCGGCGCGGTCGTCTACTTCCTGGCCGCCAAAGCCGGTTTGCAGTCGCGCGTCGTCCCGATGCCTGCCGCCAAGGCCGCCAAGTAATCGGCGGATCCGGCTCCCACCGGATCGCCGGGCTTGGCTTCGCATCTCACGCCCGCCTCCCGCTCGTTGGGAGGCGGGTTTCTCTTGCCCGCACCTCCCAGTCAGCCGGTAGCACTTCAACCCTCTTCGAGCAGCACAGGGCTGTGAGGAGAATCCGCCGAAGCCATTCGCGCAGGCCGGTTCTCGTTCACGGGTGCTCCGAAAGCGCCGCGGCGGCGGCGCACTCCGAGACGGCCAGCGTGCTCAGGTGCGCGTGCGAAATCGCGCCAGCGTCGTGGAGTGCGCGCGCGGCCGCGCCGCTTTCCGGCAGCAGTTCCCCGCACCGGCTTCATGCTGCGCCGCTGCCGTCGCGCCTGGCGATCGGATGCGGAGATCTTGAGCGCCACTTCTCTCCTTAGAGGCAACAAAGAACCTGTCATTTCCTGCACGCTGCTCTACAGTCGCTCCCGCAACGATCCGACTCATGAAGACCTCGAAGAAGACCATCCTCGGCCCCAACCTCCCGAACATCCCGTGGGAGAAACGTCCCCCGAACGACGCGCACGTCGTCTGGCGCTACCGCCAGAACCCGGTCATCCCGCGTGACATCATCCCGTGCGCCAACAGCGTCTTCAACAGCGCCGTGGTGCCGTTCGGCAAGGCGTTCGCCGGCGTGTTCCGCGTGGACGACACCACCCGCAACATGCGCATCCATAGCGGCCGCAGTCGGGATGGGATCCACTTCGAGATCGATCCCGAACCCATCCGCTGGAAATGCCCCGACCCGGAGATCGGCGCTTTTGTCGAGGCCTACGATCCGCGGGTGGTGGAGATCGAGGGCCGCTACTATGTCACCTGGTGCAACAACTACCACGGCTACACCATTGGCGTGGGATACACCGACGACTTCCGCACCTTCCACCAGATGGAGAACGCCTTCCTGCCCTACAACCGCAACGGGGTGCTCTTCCCCCGCAAGATCGGGGGCAAATATGCGATGCTGAGTCGGCCGAGCGACACCGGCCACACGCCCTTCGGCGACATCTTCTACAGCACGAGCCCCGACCTGGTTCACTGGGGTTGCCATCGGCACGTGATGGCGCCGAAGCGGCAGGGGGGTGTGACCTGGCAATGCACGAAAGTCGGGGCCGGCCCCATCCCCATCGAGACCACCGAGGGCTGGCTGCTCTTCTACCACGGCGTGCTCACCAGTTGTAACGGTTTCGTCTACAGCATGGGTGTCGCCCTCCTCGACCGCGAGCAGCCGTGGAAAGTCCTCTATCGCAGCAAACCCTACCTTCTCTCCCCGCAGAAAACCTACGAGTGCGTCGGCGACGTCCCGAACGTCGTCTTCCCGTGCGCCGCCCTGGCCGATGCCGCCACCGGTCGCATCGCCCTCTACTACGGAGCCGCCGATACCGTCACCGGCCTCGCCTTCTGCCAGGTGGACGAAATCATCGATTTCCTCAAGGAGAACTCGGCGGTTTGAAGCGCCGCGGTCCGGCCGCGGGTCTTCTCCACCTGCAGCGACGACACTCCAGCGGCGCCCTCGGAGAGGTCGCCCTACCGTCGACTCCAAATGCCGATGGTAGGGCGCAACTTCCGGGCGCGCCGAACACGCCTGACATCTTCGGCTGCAACTCGAGAGGAGCCGATCGGAAGGGCGGGTTCGCGGTCAGACCATCGCCCGTCCGCCAGGCTTCGGACCGCGGCTCGTCTGGAGCCGCAGCCGTGCGGAGCGCGACCGGCTTGCCAAGCCGTAGCCTTGGCGGAGGCTGGTCCCTCGGTCGCAGCAGCAGCGAGCCGGCGGGAGGCGGCCAGAGGTTCGAAGGCGTGTCCGGCGTGTGGGGCTGCTGCCCGCCGGGACGGCGGGCGGTCCGGCACCCGAGGCGAGTCCTCTTGACCTGCAGCGACGACACTCCACCGGCGCCCTCGGAGAGGTCGCCCTACCGTCTACTCTCGTTCGCGCGAAGCCGCGGAATCCGCGTCCCACCTCTTACCCTCCGCAGGCGATCTCAACGCGTCCAATCTGCGCGGTGCCGCGGAACTCGATCTTCAGGAACCGGGTGCCGGCGGGCAGCGCACGGCACTCGAAGACCGCCGGATTCCAGTAGCCGTAATCGCCCGCCCCGCTGCTGATCGCCCGGGTGCGCACGTCGACCGTTTCATAAGTCTGACCGTCGGCGGAGACGCTCGCCGTGAACTCGTCGATCGCCTTCGGGAAGAAGGCGAACCACCGCGCCCGGCGGATCGTCTCCGGCAGGCGGTAGACGACCCAACTGCCCTCCTGACCTTCGAGCCGATGGGCGTCCTCCTTGGTCTGACGGCAATCGCGCGTCCGCAACTCGAGCTTCCCTTGCGCGGCATACGTATTCGACAAGTCCACCAACTCGTCGACCAGTGCGCTTCCCGTGACTTCAATGGGCCCCTCGACCGCTGAGGCTGGGGAAAGACCCGCCGCGTTCCGGGCGCGGACCCGATAGAACCAGCGCCCCGGCGGGGCGTGCAGATCGGCGAACAACGGCCGATGCTGGACCGCGGTCTCGTCCACCGCGTCCGCCACCACCTGGAAGGGGCCGCGGGGCTCCGACGATCGCTCGACGACGTAGCTCGTGGCCCCGGCGGATCCCTGCCAGGTGAGGGCGGTGGCATCGCGGGTGGGCAGCAACTTGGGCGTGGCGGGCAGTCGGGGCGCGGGCAACGGCAGCCCGCGGATCTCGAACGCCTTCTTCTGCAGCAAGGTCAGCAGTCCGATCTCGTCGTAAGCCTCCCCCGACGCAAACCCCGGCCAGTGATAGGCCTTGTATCTGTTGTCGCCCAACGGTTCCGAATGCCAGTAGAAACCACCGTCGCGACTCCGAAACCGCAGACTCCAGACCAGCGCCCCCGACACCCCGCTCTCCACCACCGCGTCGAGCAACGATTGCACCGCGGAAGTCTCCACAAAACCGAACTCGCCGACGAAATAGGGTTTCCGCCCCCGCGCCTTCGCCATGTTCTCGCACGCCAATTCGGCGTAACTCTTGCGGCCCCCCGGGTAATGGTGCGTGGTCACCACGTCCACCTCGGGGATGGCCAGCGAGTCCTCGCGCAGAACGGTCGAGTGAAAGCCGTCGATCACCAGGTGCTGCGGGTCCAGACGCTTGAGGTAGGCGGCGATGGTCCGGGTCCAGGAAGCCGGGGACTCGAGTTCGTTGCCCGTCTCCCAGGCGAGAATCGCCGGATCCTGCCGGTAGGGAACGCCGGTCAGCGTGTTCGTGCGCAGAACCACAAACCGGATGGTCTCCTGAAAGTCCGCGATGATCTGCGGGTCGGTCCAAAACGCCTCCTTGGGTTTCCCGCGGAACCCGGCGTATTCGGCGATGCCGCCCCACCAGCTCCAGTTGTCCACCAGCGGGAGGATCACGCGGATCCCCTTTTCGCCGGCGACCTGCAGGACGAGATCCAGAGTCCGAAACGCCACCTCGTTGAACTGACCCGGCCCCAGCACATGCCGCGGCGCGCCCGGCGTGTCATTGGTCCGCACCACCGAGAGCACGTAGGGGCGCACCACCAGGCCGCCCTGTTGGCGCACCGCCTCGAGCGCGTCGGCAATCTCGAAGCGATCCGGCAAGCGCCACGGATTGGTCTCCGCGAACGGCAGGTTGTCCTCGACCAGATGCAGGTTCGGGATGTTGAAGGAAATGAAGCGAAACGGCTGGGAACCGTCCCGGAGTTCGTCGCCTTCGGCCGTGATGAAATGCTCGAACGCGGCCGCCGGCAGGGAAACCGTCACCCCGGACAAAGCCAGGACGATCGACCAAACGGTGCGGGATTTCATAGCTGTAATCGACGCGCTTAGCACAGCACACCCCCGCAGAACAAGGCGAAAGGGGGGTGAAAGACGGTGAACGGCGGCTGTTTTTCTGGCCGCGCAAAACGCGGGGCTCCGCAAAGCGTCCGGCTCCGGGGCGCTCGAGAGCGGGTCCGGCCAGGAGGCTGCTGCCCGCCGGGACGGCGGGCGCTCCGGCCCGCGATGGTCGTCAAGCGGCGTGGCATTGCTCGGCATCCAAGTGCGGCGCGTTGGCGCAATGCTCGCTGGTGACGTGCGGCACGAACGCCAACGATCGGACACTGAGGAGTCACCGTCGTGCTCCCGGCTGGGGCGGGCCGTCGAGCAAATCGAACGCGAAGAGCCGCGCGTCGGTCATGAAGAACTCCAGCCGCAGCACCTCCCCCTTCAAGGTCTTCAGCGGGCGCCGCCACTGCACCGGCGCCGCCACCGTATCCCCGGAGACGGGCCGACAGTCTCTCCGGGTGAACCCGCGAAGCGGCTTCCCGCGGCGATCGAGAATCTGCACGGCTACTTCGCCCGAGGGCGCCTCCAGATTCAGCGTCATCGACGCGGCGTCCAGCATCAGCAGCGGCGTTCTGAAGCTGCCGCCTCCCGGGCCTGCTTCCCGAGCCACGTAACGGTCGCGCTTCATCCTCAGCAACCCGATCTGGCGTTCCTCGAAGCGATTGACTTTGTGCCCACGCTGGTAGCCTGCGTAGTAGAGATACGCGTCGTCGCCGACCAATACCTGTTCGTCAATCCAGGCATGCGAGTGGTCCCACGCCCCTTTCCGGGGATCACGGTCCAGGAACTTCTCCCGGTCACGAGTCCAGTGCGTCCCATCGCGAGTCCAGGCCAGCGCGGTGTAGCCGACTCCGTAGGCTTCGGGAGGATCGGGCGGTTCGTCGGCCTTCAAGTCGTCGCGCAGCACCTTGACCATCCCGACCATCACCTCCCCGCGCACCAGATAGCCGTCCATCGCGTAGAACTGGGTCTCCCCTTCGTCGAGGGCGTCGTTCGGTGTGAGGACAAACCACGGCTCGCTCCAATGAACCAGATCGCTGCTGGCGCTCTGCTTGGTGACGCGGCGGGTGCCCGACCATTTCGGCCCCGGCACGAAGCAGGAAACGGTGGCCAGATAGTGTTTCCGCAAGGGGTCCCAGAAGATGCTGTTGATGTCGTGGTTGTGGGGAAGCACCACGTTGGGCGACAAAGGGGTCCACCGGAGACCATCCGGGGAAGCAGCCACGCGAAGGCCGACGCCGTGATACCAAGCGAACTTGTATCGCTCGGTCGCCGGGAGATGGGAACCGCCTTCGTCAATCACGCTGACGCCGAACTGGATGGGGGCCGGATCCGACAGAACACGATGCGGCCGGATCCAGCGCATGCCGTCCTCGGACTCGAGGTAGCCGATATGCGATTGATTCGGATTCAGGTCCTTGGTGTGAACGCCATACCAGAGCCGGAACCGGCGGCTCTCCGGATCGCGGACCACCGTCAGGTAGGGCTGAAAACAACCGTCTTCGCGACCGGTCACCAGCGGATTGGGAATGGCCGGATCCCGCATCGGGACGTTCACGCGGCGAACAAGGTTCGAGCTGCTCTCGATGAGGAATTCGTCCAACAAGAGGTGCGGGCCGGCCCACAGCCGAATGGGCTCGTCGCCGAACACTCGGGAAGGGGAATCCGGGTAGATGACCGCTCGGTCTTCGCTCGCGTCGGTGGCCCCGGCGACCGTGACCCGGGAGCAGATGATGAGTGTCGACACCAACGCCGTGACGAGACGACACGTGGAAGCCATGCCCGACAACTTACAGCGAGTCCGCGCTGGCGTCGCTCACTTTCTGGCCGGAGGCGCTGGGTTGTCCGCGCGCGGTGGAGTGATCGTCTGCAAAACTCTGTTGCAGGTGCAACAAAGTTTTGCAGACGATTCCGGGGTGAGCAACTCGGGAAACACCATGCTCATTGCCGCAGCGCATCCGCCAACCCGCTGCCCCGCTGCACCCGACGGCCGAGGATCGTCTCGATCATCGCCCCGCGCATCCACACCTCGACACGCCGTCGGGCCCGCGTAACGGCCGTGTAGAACAACTCCCGCGTCAGCAACGGCCCCTCGCGATCCGGCAGCACCAGCAACACCCGGTCGAACTCCGATCCCTGGCTCTTGTGCACCGTCATGGCGTAGGCAGTCTCGTGCTCCGGCAGCCGCGCCAGTGGCAGCCGCCGCAGCGAACCGTCCGCCGCCTGAAAGACCGCCTGCACGACGCCGTCGGCTCCGCTCCGGAGGAGCCCGACGTCGCCATTGAACACGCCCGCGGCATAGTCGTTCCGCGTCACAAGGATCGGACGTCCCTCGTAGAAGACCCGATGCGCCGGGATCCGGCCGGCTGCGCTCAGGATCTCCTCGATGCGCCGGTTCAATTCTCCGACGCCGAAGGGACCCTGGCGGACGGCGCAGAGGACGCGGAATTGCTGGAAGCGCGCGAGCGCCTCCGCCGGATCGCGGATGCTCCCCAAGTCGCCCCAGCCCTCCAGCACCGGCGCGCGCAGCGCCTGCCGCAAGTGCGCCGCCGACGGCAACTCCCGCCACTCGAGGTCCGCACCCGCAACGCCTGCTGCCGGCGCCGCTGCCGCCAACGTCTCCCCCACCCGCGCCGCGTCTCCGTCCCGAATGGCACGGCTCAGTTGACCGATGCCGCTGCCTTCGCCGAAGCGGAAGTTGCGCTCGAGCCGGATGAACCGATCGGTCAAGGGAACGGCGGGCGCCGCTTTGGTGGCGGCCGCGGGTTCGGGCGGAAGAACCTCCCCGGTCATCGCGGCGCATCGCGCGCGGAAGCCGGCGGAAAGCGCATTGGGCGGCGTGGCGCGACACAGATCCCCAAAGACATGTCCGGCCTCGACGGGCGCCAATTGGTCCGGATCCCCCACCAGGATGAGTCGGGCAGTGTCGGGAAGGGCATCCATGAGTTTGGCCATCAGGGCGAGGTCCACCATGCTGGCCTCGTCCACCACCAGCAGATCCAGCTCCAACGGACGGCGCGCATCGTGCCGGAACCGCGGGGAATCCGGCCGTGCGCCCAACAATCGATGGATGGTCACCGCCTCCGCCGGCAGCCGCGACCGGATCTCTTCGGCGCAGGCCAACGCGCTCCGGGTCCGGTCGAGGGTCTCTTTCAGCCGCGCCGCGGCCTTGCCGGTCGGCGCCGCCAACATCGCCCGCAGTCGGGGGTTCTCCTCCAGGAGCAAGGCCAGAACCGCCACCGCCGTTCGCGTCTTCCCGGTCCCGGGGCCTCCGGCCAGAACCACCAGCGCCGACCCGAAGATCGCGCACGCGGCCACCTTCTGCCAGTTCACGACGCCGGGCGACGGCGGACCGAAGTGGCGTTCGATGCCGGCGCGCAGCCGGCCCGCCTCGCCGGAGGAGACGCTGGCGGAGGCGCGGCGTCGCCACTGATCCGCGAGCCGGCGTTCGTATTCCCAGAAGCGGTGCAGATAGAGCCGGTCGTGATCATCCAGCACCAGCGGCCTGAGTTGACCCGGTCGCCCCACCACGGGCAGTGCCTCAAGCCGGGTTCGCCAGCACTCCAACTCCGGCGCCACGCAATCGAGCGGCTCTTCCCCGGGAAGCCAGCTCACCCTTCGCCCGGCCACCGCCCGCAAATCCAGACACACGTGCCCCTGCCGTTGCGCGCGGCTCAGCAAGGCAACCGCCAGCGTCAAGTCCGGTTGCGCCCCGGCACAACGCCGTTCGAGGAAGAGCGCCAACTGCCGGTCAAAGGCCTCGAACGAGGAATGCGCGAGAACGGCGTTCACGAGCCCCCCCTTTCCGAAAACCCCCGTAGCCATCCTGGGATTCCACTTCGCATGAAAGGTAGGGCGACCTCTCTGAGGGCGCCGGAGGACGGCGGATCAGCAAGTCGGCATGTCGGCGAGTCAGCACGGGAGGATGCCAGCAGTCGGCCATTTCCCTCCGGCGCGATGCGGAGACCCGCTCGCGAGTTCTCCTCGGAGCCTGCTCGCGAGCCTTGCTCGGAGTCGCGCCCTGCCAGTTTCCTGGGTAACCGTAGCGCCGACATTGCTGTCGGCGTCACGCCGGCTGGAAAGCCGGCGCTACGCAGTTCATGAGCCCAAGGCGCATCCAGCGGTTGGATGTGGCGGCTCTTCATGGACTTCTCCGTGCATTCGCCACCCTCACCGCGTCGCGCGCTGCACGGCGGGCTGGGACAGGCCGCCCTACCCCTCAGGCGAAGTCGTGTCTCAGAATGGGCGTAGGGCTTCATGGTCTCAGTGCGCGCCGGTCTCGAGGATTCCGGGGCCTTTCCCCAGGCCGCGTGCGAAGCAGGCCGATAGCCGCTGGATTCGTTCCTCCGTCGGATGCTCGCGAAAGACCCCGCGGTCCGGGCGTTCCGGATCGATCCCCCGCACGAAGATGTAGTAGAGCCCTCCGAAATGCCGGTCGAAGCGGTAGCCGGCCACGCGCTGCTGCAGCCACCGGTGCAGGGCGGCGGCATAGAGGTAGGCCTGCAGCCCATACTGATGCTCCGCCATCGCCCGACGCAGACCGCTCTCCGCGTAGTCCTCCGGCGCCGGTCCCAGGTAATTCGATTTCCAATCCACCACAAAGAACCGGCCGCCGTAGCGAAACACGAGGTCGACGAACCCCTGCAAATACCCCCCCCGCACCTCGAAGGCGAGGTCATCAAACCGCAGCGGCAGTTGCTCCTCCCCACCGGCAGGTTTCCCGTACCAATCGCCCAGTTCCCTCGAGACCAGCGCGCGCACCGGACAGTGAAACTCCAACTCCCGCACGCACTCGCTGGCCGGCACTTGATCGAGTCGCAATCCGGGCACCGCCGGATCCAGCGGAGCCCGTCGCAACCGAAGCAGCAATTCCGTCAGCGCCTCCGAAGCCGTTTCCGCGGCGAATCCGTGGTCGCGCAGAGCATCACGCACCAGCGCCTCAAGCGCCGCCCGGTCGTCCACGGCAAAATCCAGGCGTTCGAGGATCTGGTGCAGGCAGGTGCCAAACTCCGGTCCCTTGGGCAAGGCGGTTTCCAACGGTCCCCCCGACTCGACCGGCTCGGCGGTCAACGGTTCGTCGTCGCGGTCGTCCGCCTCCCGCTTGGTGGTCAATCCGGTGAAACTGCAAATCCGCCACCCGTGCGGGACCGCGCCGGGAAATTCGCGGGGCCGACAGCGAGCCGCGCCGGTCGGCTCCGGCCGCCACGGGCGCACTTCCGGGAACGGCTCCCGCAGGTCGACGATCCGCATCCGGTCGGCGCCCCGATTCACCCGGCTCGCCAGGGCTTCGAGATCGCACCGCATCGCCGCGGAACTCAGCGAGGCCCCGTGTGCCCGCAGCGACTCGACCAGGTCCTCCGCCTCGGGCCCGAGGCCGTCCGGGCTGTGCCACAACCAGTGCAGGGCCGTGTCCGTGTATCCCTTGAAGTTCCCCCAGACCAGGTAGCACCGGTGCACCGCACGGGTCAGCGCCACATACAACAGGCGCACGTTCTCCGCCAGCACCTCGCGCTCGGCGCGCCGCCGGTTCGCCGCGAATTGCTCCGATCCCAAGTCCCGCACGTAACGGTAGACCTGCTCCGTCCGCTCGTGGAAGCCGACTCCCTCGTCGTACGTCGCCGGCGGCTTCGAGCCTGCGTAGGTCTGCGACCGATCCCAGCCGAACGGACAGAAGACCACCGGGTATTCGAGCCCCTTGCTCTTGTGGATGGTGACAATCCGCACCGCCTCGTCATCGCGCTCGAGTCGCAGCAGACTCTCCTCGGGGGCGGCTTCCGCCGATTCCTCGGCCGCCGCCGCCATTCGGTCTTCCAGCCAGCTCACGAGGCGGTCCGCCCCGCGTCGCGCCTCTTCTTCGGCCCGATGCAGAAGTTCGCCCAGATGGAGCAGGTTGGTGAGCCGACGGTCGCCGTCGAGCTGACGCAGCAGCCGCTGCCGGACGCCCTGTTCGTCGAGCCATCTCTGGAACATGGCCAGGAACCCGTGTTCGGTCCAGGTCAGGCGCAACCGCGCGAGGCGGTCCAACTGATCCAGCCATCCCTTCTCGTCGCGCGCCCATTCGTCCAACTGGCGCGCGCTGGCGCCCCAGAGTTCGGTCGCGAGGGCGGCCCGCGCGCGCCGTTCGTCTCGCGGTTGGGCCACGGCCAGCAGCACCCACCGCAGGTCGGCGGCCTCCTCGGACTCGAACACGCTGGCGTCCGTGTGCAGCACGGCCGGCACGCCCGCCGCGAGCAGGACGCTCTTCATGCGCGTCGCCTGCCGGTGCTTGCGCACCAGGATCGCGATGTCCCCCGGCCGCAATCGCCGTTCCCCAAGGCGCACCTCTTCCTCGAGCAGCCGCACCACCTCGCGCGCGACCATTCGCGGCAGGCCCTCTTCAAACCGGACCGCGGGCACCGCCGCTTCCTCGCCCCACCACCAGAGTTCCAGCGGCGGGAGGCGGCGGCCGGACTCCGTCAGCGGTTTGGCATCCGCCCGATCGCTGGCGGCAACCCGGTGCAGACGGATCTCGGGAACGACAAACGGCGCGGGGACCTCGTCGAACACGCCGTGGATGGCTTCGACCAGGCCGGTGGCGGAGCGGAAGTTCGTCGGGAGCGTGTGCCGGTGTTCGGCCGCGGCTCCCGCCGTCAGATACGTGAACACGTCCGCCCCCCGGAAGTGGTAGATCGCCTGCTTCGGATCGCCAATGTAATAGAGCCAGCCCGCCGGGTGTTGAAACGCCCGCCGGAATATCGTCCATTGCACCGGGTCGGTGTCCTGGAATTCGTCCACGAGCGCCGCCTGATATCGACCGCGGAGCGCCTGCGCCAACGGCCCGGCCTCTCCCCCGGCCGATGCCGCCTCCGCCACCAAGGCGTGTTCGACCCAGCCCAACAGATCGTCGAAGCCCACCAACTTCCGCTGCTCCTTGAGGCGCGCCAAGCCCATTGCGGCCCCGCGGGCCAGGGCGACGTGCCACGCCAGCGCCCACTGCCTTCGCGCCGCCACCAACGCCGCGCATTGCTCGAAGAACGCGTGCCTTGGGGCCGTGGCATTCTTCCGCCGCTTGTGCACGCCCGAGGCCAGCGTCGTCGGAGTCAACTGCTCCATCACGTCCACCGCCTCGGGCGTCGGCCGCCCTGCCAACGCCTCCTCCAGCAGCGCAAACCACGCGTCCATCAGCGGCCCCAGGTTGTACGGCTGCTTCGCCCACTCCGCCTGCGCGCCAAAGCAGGCCCGCACCGCCGCGCCTTCCCGCGACCAGATCTCGGCCAGGTTGGCGGCCACGCGCCGCACCTCGGTGGTGGCCTCTTCCAGCGCGCGCGCGCCCAACACCGGCAACTCGACCTCGGCCCGACGCTGCAGCAGCCGCCCCGCCCATCGCCCCAGCCCGGCCGGCGAGGCCCCCGTCCCCAGCGCCAGACACGCCGACCACGGATCCGCCCCGTAGAGCGTCGCGCGCCAGTAGTCCTCCGCCACCTCACGCAGCAACGGCGCCGTCTCCTTGATCAACTCGCTGTCAAACAGTGCCCCCGTCTCGAAGGCGCGCTCCTGAAGCACCCGACGGCAAAAGCCGTGGATCGTGTAGATGGACGCCTCGTCGAAGCCTCCCAGAGCCAACTCCACCCGGCGTCGCCATTCCGTGCGCGCCTCCCCCGCCCGCGCCACCATTCCTCGCAAGAACGAGTCGGCGCCCGTTCCGCCCTCCGGCCCCTTGCGCAGCGCTTCCGCCGCGCGCACCAACAAATCGCGGATGCGCCCCCGCAGCTCCTCCGTGGCCGCCTCCGTGAACGTGACGACCAGAATCTGGCCGGCTGGCAGATTCTCCTCCAACAACAGCCTCAGGAACAAACCGGCCAGCGTGTACGTCTTGCCCGTGCCCGCACTGGCCTCGAGCAGCGAGGTCCCCCGCAATAGCGGCGTCTCCAGCAAATCGAATGGTCCCACGCCGCTCACGGCTCCTCCCTCCGGTGCTCCAGCAGCGGGCCAAACACCGCCATCGCCAGCGCGGCAAACTCCTCGTCCAGGACGGCAACTTCCCGGAAGCAATACCGAAAATGCAGATCCTCGTCCTCACCCGGCCCACCAAAATCCCCGGCGCGCGACCACTTCTTCGCGGCCGCCGCCAGGGCGGCGCCCTCCACCGTCGCGCCCGGCCCCAACTTGCGTCTTGCCTCCGCATACGCCAGCGAAGTCTCCGGGAAAAGGCGGAGCACCGAACGCATCCCCCGCCAATACACCTCCAGCAACTCCTCGACCCGCGCCCGCGCCTCGGGCACCGGCAGAAACAGGAACCGCCGCAGGCCCACCGGGAACTCCTTCTCCTTTGGCGACGACACCCGTTGCCACCCCACCACCTGCGCCGGAGCTGCCAGACCGCCCCCGGCCTGCCACACGAGATGCTCAATCCACACCCGGAGCTGGTCCACCGCCCGGACCGACCCGCAGCGCACCCGGGTCACGCCCGCTCCCGGACTCCGCTGGACCAACCCGCTCACCCGATAGTCCCCCAACGTCAGGTCCACCGCGCTCGATTCCAACCCGCCCGCCGGAATCCCGGCGTTGCGCAACTGCGCGGCAAACTCCGTTGCCTCGCGCGCCACTTCCCCATAGACCACTTCGCCCATCGTCTCCAATGGCAGAAGCCCTTGAGCCCGCACCGCCGCCCCGGCGGCCGCCAGCCCCGCTTCCGCGCGTTCGAGCAGCGCGGTCCGCACGCGATACGCCTCCAGGCCCGCAAGAAGAAACGGCTCACTCGACTCCAGCCCGGCCCCTGGCTCCTGCAGGAACAGACGCAGGCGACGCTCGAGGAAGTGCCGCGCCGGGTTCGCGAAGAACCGCGCCAGATCCTCGAGGGCCACGGTCCGATGCTCGGCTCCCGCTTCACTGAGCACTCCGAGCAAGCCGGTCCGCTCCGTGTCCGCCACCTCGTCGGCGCTCAGGCTCTCCAGACAGTTCTGTTTCGAGTAACTGAACCACCGGTCCGATGCCCCCCGGAAGTAGTCGGGATGAAAAGCCTGCAGCCGATGAGCCGTCAGCAGCCGGGCCTGCACCCGTTTCCGGTGCTCCGCGGCATCCGTCTCTCCCGGCAATCGAAAGGCCCCCGCCACGTAGTCCAACAGCTCCCCCACCAACACCGATGGCGGGATGGGACGATTGTCGCGAATGCTCTGGCCGACGTAGCTGATGTGCAGGCGCCGCCGGGCGGAGAGCAGCGTCTCGAGAAAGAGATAGCGGTCGTCCTGGCGATTCGACCGGTCCCCCAACTCCGGCCGCGCCGCCATCCGGTCGAAGGACGGACGCCGATCCGCCCGCGGAAAACTCCCGTCATTCATTCCCACCAGGCAGATCACCGGAAACGGCAAACTCCGCATCGGTTTCAAGCCGCAGAACGTCACCATTCCCCGCAGGAACCCCGACCCGCGCCGGTCCTCCGCCAGCGCCGGCTGCAGCCGCTCCCGGATCGCCTCCAGCGGCAACGACTCCGCGTATCCGGATGCCTCCGCCTGCTGCCGCAACTCCCCCAACACCGCCCGCAACCGCCCCATCTCCCCCGCCCCCTCCGCCGCCGGCAGAAAGAACTCGTCCGCCAACCGCTGCAATGTCTCCGACCACGCCGCCAGACTCCGGCTCCGACCCAGCTCCGCCACCCACGCAAAGCAGCGCTCGACATACTCCGCGAACCGCCCCAGCACCAGCGTCGTCTCCCCCTCCGCCACATCGAACGGCGCCACACCGTCAAACAGCCGATCCTCGCCCCCCGCCATCGCGCAGCCCAGGAGCAACCGATCCAAACCCTCCCGCCACGTGTTGCCGGCGCACTCTGGAACCCCGAATCGACCGCGATGCGCCGCGTCCATTCCCCAGCGTATTCCCGTCGCCTGCACCCAATCGCGAATGCGTTCCAGGTCCGCTTCGGCGATCCCAAAACGCCGCCGCACCGCCGGGGCCTCGAGCACCGCCAGAATCTCCGGAGCCGCCCCCCGGCGGCCCTCGAGCGCCAGCAACTCGAGAAAGGCGGATACCACCCGATCGCCGCCTCCCGAGACGCAGTCGGCCACCCGCCACGGAATACGCTGGCGCTCGTTTTCCGCCCCCCCGAAAACCGCCGGCACCAACGGCGCATACGTCTCCAGATCCGGCGTCATCACCACGATGTCCGAAGGCAACAGCTCCGGCTCGCGCCGAAACCAGTCCAACAAATGGTCTCGCAGGACCTCAAGTTCGCGGAGCGGGCTGTGACAGGAGTGCACCCGAACGGAATCGTCCTCCGGCAACTCGAGCGGCGGATACTCCGGGTCCACGCCGCGATCGCGCAGGTGCAGGATGTCCAGTTGGATCTGCCGCAGGAGAGACGGACCTTGGGACACGCGCGCGTTCGCGGAAGGATCGTTGGCCGACCTGGAACCAACCGCCGGTTTCTCCCTCTCCACCACCGGGGGAGAGGGCCGGGGTGAGGCGGCGGCAGAGGTCATGGAACGCGACAAGGCCGCACCGTCTCCCTCATTGGCGGTCTCATTTGCCTCCTCCGAGAAACACTCCTCGGTTTGCCAGTCCCCGGTCTCGAGCACCAGCTCGAGGAAATCGCGCCCCAGATGCCCCAGCGAAGCCAGCAACCGGTTCCCGCTCTCGAGATGCACCGCAAAGGGCTCGGTGTGCCGGGGCAGACGGCGCAGAATCCGCTCCTGCTCGCGCGACGAAATCACCTGCCCCCAATATTCCCGCGACGGCTGCAGCAGGTAGAGGTGCACCGGCACCCGCGCCGCCAGCACCGCCAACACCTGCAGGTAAAACCGCGGCAACGCCGAAATCCCAAATGCCGAGACCCGCTCCGGCAGCCCCGCCGGCCCGGGGGCCCCCTCCTGCAGCCGTTCCTGCAACTCGGCCAGGTACAGACCCGGATGCGGCGGTCGTTGCCGACCCCAGACCGCCCGCCACAGAATCGCCTGCCAATCCCCGTCCTCGCCCGCGCTCCACCGCCGGGCCAGCTCCGGTCGAAATACCAGGTATTGGTCGAACAAATCCGCGATCACGCCCGCCAACTGCACCCGGCGTCGGGCCTCGCCCTCCCCGGCGGTCAAGTACTGCCGCAGCGGTTCGAATGCTGGTTGTTCCAGGACCTCTCCCAACGCCCGCAGCACCCGCCAAACGAGCACGTGCGCGTCAATCGCATTCTCCTCGGGAATCCCCGGCACCCATCGGCGGAACAAGTCGAACACAAACGTCCGCGGAAACGGGAACTCCATGTGAGCGCACACCCCCAACCGCGAGGCCAGCTCGAGACGCAGCCACTGTTCCATCCCCCGGCTCTGCACCACCACCACCTCGGGCACGAACGGCGACGACAACGGCCGGCGCACGACCTCGGCCAGGCGATCGGCCAGGAACTCCAGGCGGTCGCTCGTCACCAGATGCAGCTTCTCGGCGCTGGTCGGCATCGGTTGGATCATCGGGCCTATTGCGGAACGCGCGCATGCATCCTACGTCTCTGCCGCGACCCTGGCGAGGGCAGACTGAGTGGCTCACCAAGAGTACTCGAGCTTGTAGAAGCCGCTGGGCGTAGCGAGGTCGTTGGTGACGACGACCGTTATGCGGGTGCCGTCACCGTCGTAATAGGAGCGGGGCTCCCACTCCTAAGCGGACCCGGCATCGAAGGAGGGCCTGAACATCATCTGGTAACGGTAGCCAGCCCGTGAATCGAACTCGAACCGCACCTGCGTGCCACTCGACACTGTTCTATGCTCTTGCCGGATTCGTCATGTTCCTAGCCATCGAAAGGTAACTGGCGGGACTGGCGCAGGTGGTGCGCTTCCGGAATCGTGGGGCGGTGGCGACAAGGGTTCCTGGTCCCCCTTCCACGCGCGGGACGCGCCTGGGCTGCTCGGCACCGCCCCCGTTTGCGGCGTGGCGTTTCAGGCCGCGGGCCTTCTGACGCAGCAAAGCGCACGGGCAGTTGGCTGCGGCTCAGACGAGCCGCGGTCCGAAGCCTGGCGGGCCTACGATTGCCCAGCCATTCCCGTACGCGTGCCAGTCCTTCCGGACCGCGGGTCTTCCCGACCCGCAGCAGGACGCTCGCACCCCTGGCTGCGTAGAGACGAGCCGCGGTCCCAAACGCGCGCGGAGAATTGAAACCCAGTGTTTCGGCCGGGGATGGAGTTCTTGCCAACGACACCGCCTGTGCGCTGTTAAGGGTCAGGTCTTGAGATGTTAGAATTGGTGCGGAGGTCGGGAAGGAATGCGGGTGTGCTTAGTTCTGCGGACACGTTCCGCTGGTCGCCCGGTGGCCGAGCGTGAGCGCGCTGAACACCATGGTCAGCAGACAGCAGCCGACCATCGTCAGGAACACACCGTCCCAGCCCCAGCGGTCGGCGATCCACCCGACGCCGGTGCCGGCGATGGCCGATCCGAACACGTATCCGAAGAACCCGGTGAACCCGGCGGCGGTGCCCGCCGCCTTCTTCGGCACGAGGTCCAGGGCGTGCAAGCCGATGATCATGATGGGACCATAAATGAGGAACCCGATGGCGATGAGAGCCGCGTAATCCACCCAGAGCGGCCCGTGCAGGTTCAGCCAATAGGCGACCACCGCCACCAGCGTCAGCGCCATGAACAGGATCAGGGCCGGAGCGCGCCGGCCCCGGAAGACCTTGTCGGACATCCAGCCACAGACGATCGTGCCCGGAATCGCGGCGTATTCGTAGAGTGCCCAGCCGATGCTCGAGTCCTTGAACGAGAACCCCTTGGCGGTCTCGAGGTAAGTGGGGATCCAATTCACCACGCCGTAGCGGACGAAGTAGACGAAGGCGTTGGCGAAGGCGATAGCCCAGAGATACTTGTTGTTCAGGACGTGTCCGAGGAAGATCTCCTTGAAGGTAAACGTCCGCTCGTGCGCGGCCGAGTAGTCCGGCGGGTAATCGTTCTTGTATTCCTCGATTGGCGGCAGGCCGCAGGATTGCGGTGTATCGCGCAGCAGCAGCCACGCGACCACCGCGATGCCGGCCGCGACCAGCGCGTTGAAGTAGAACTTCGCCCCCCAGTCATGAAACAGGACCAGGCCCAACAACGCCAGGTTCGCCACCAGCGCGCCCCCCAGGTTGTGCGCCACATTCCAGACGGACACCGTCAACCCCCGTTCGCGCGTGCTGAACCAGTGCACCATGGTGCGGCCGCACGGGGGCCAGCCCATGCCCTGGACCCACCCGTTGAGCGTCTGCAACGCCACCAAGACCAGCAACGACGCGAACACCGCCTTCACGGCCCCGCACAGAAACAGGATCGCGCAGGACAAGAGCAGACCCAGCGGCAGGAAGTACCGGGGATTGCTCCGGTCCGAGACCGAGCCCATGAGGAACTTCGAAACGCCGTAGGCCACCGACAGTCCGGTCAGCGCGGTGCCCAGCATGGCCTTCGTGTATTCGGGGTGTTCCTTGAGGATGTCGGGAATCGCCAGGGCCAGGTTATTGCGGACCAGGTAATACCCGGCGTAGCCGATGAAGATGCCGGCGAACACCTGCCGCCGGAGCTGGCGATAGGCCGGATCCACGCGCTCCGCCGGCAGGCGTGCGACATGCGGAGCTGGCCGTAGGGGTCCGAACATGTGCGGTGGCGGCATCATTCGCGATGCGCCGCCAACCGTCAAGACAGGTCCCGGATCCTCGCGTAACTGGCGCGGGGGGTTCGGTCGTCCCCGGTCAGCGCGCGGTGTTCGCCACTGCGGACGGGCGCTCTGTCGGCTCCGGGAAGATCCCGCCTCGGCGGCGGGATCCTCTGCAGACGGTGGGACAGGTCACTCTTCCTCCGCCTGGCCGGTCATCGGCACGAACCGGACTGGCAGGACGGCCTGGCGCACGACGTTCGTTCCCCGTTTCTCGAGCAAGACCAACTGCTGATCGAACAACGGCCCGATCGGGATGATCATTCGACCACCCTCGCGCAGTTGGTTCACCAGCGGCGTCGGCACGCGCTCCGGCGCGCAGGTCACAATGATGGCGTCGAACGGCGCGGCTTCGGGCCACCCCTGGTAGCCGTCGCCGGCGCGCACGTGGACGTTCGTGTAGCCCAGCTCCTGCAGCGTGCTTTGCGCCCGCGTGGCCAGCGGTTCGACGATCTCGATCGAATACACCTCCCGCACCAACTCGGCCAGCACCGCGGCCTGGTATCCCGAACCGGTGCCGATCTCGAGCACCCGGTGCGACGGTTGCGGCTCGAGGCGTTCAGTCATGAACGCCACAATGTACGGCTGCGAAATCGTCTGCCCGTGGCCTATCGGCAGCGGATGATCCTCGTATGCCTCCGCCAGGTGCGATTCCAAAACAAACCGGTGCCGCGGCACCTGCCGCATCGCCCGCAGGACTTCCGGATGGCGAATGTCCCGCCCCGGCCCCGTCAACTGCCGTTCCACCATGCGCTCGCGCTCCGCTGCCCAGCGTGCTTCCCGCGTCGGGGACCCACCGTTCGAGGAACCGTCACAGGAAATCATCAGCAACGTCAGGCAACTCACCGATGCCATGGTCCCGATCCATACCAAATTCATCCTGTCACTCCGCCTTCGACCCCGCGAGAGGCGGCTTCCCGCGGAGCCGATCCGCCGCCCAGTCAAAGCGGAACCCGGGGTGCCTGACGCAAGCCAGGTCCCACCGACAAGCTGCCGTCACCGCCTATTGCAGCTTGTAGCCAATCTGGCGGAGGAACTTCTTCCGCCACGCAATGTCCTCGTCGCCTTCGAGTCCTTTCGGCGACGAACCGTCCACCACGCCGAGAATCCCACGCCCTTGGTCGGTCTCGGCCACCACCACCTCCGTCGGATTGGCCGTGGCGCAGAAGATCCGACAGACCTCGGGCACGCCCTTGAGGGCGTTCAGGACGTTGATGGGGTAGAAGCCGTCGCCCAGAAAGACGAGGAACGAATGCCCCGCCCCGATGGCCTGGGCGTTCTTCCTGGCCAACTCGATCATGGCCGGGTCCGTCCCGCTCCACCGGATGAGGCACTTCCCCGAAGCCTCGCAAAACGCCAGGCCGAATCGGATCCCCGGCACCGCCGCCACGAGGGTCTCATGAATGTCCTCAACGCTCTTGATGAAATGGGTCTGCCCCAGGACGAAGTTGACCGGTTCGGGCTTCTCAATGCGAACAGTCTGCAGGTTCATAGGAGTTCTCAGATCCGGAACATAGCACCGGACTCGCCCGACATTCAATGACGGACGGGAAGAACCCTTGTCGCCCCTGCCGTTCCTCGCGGTGCCCCCGACGCCCCTTGCCCGAGGATTCGAGTCCCGAGTGCAGCCTTGATCGTGTCGTCGGAAGTGACATGCTGTCAGCGAAATCCCATGAAAGCCTGGAATCTTCTCCCGCTGTTCGGATTGGCCACCGTGCTGGCCGCCGCGCCGCCGCGTCCCAACGTTCTCTTTATCATGGCGGACGATCACGCTGCCCAGGCGATCGGCGCCTACGGCAGCCGGGTCAACCAGACCCCGCATCTCGACCGGCTGGGGCGGGAGGGTTTGCGCCTGCAGAACTGCTTCGCCGTCAACTCGATCTGCACCCCCAGTCGGGCGACGATTCTCACCGGACAATACAGTCACCGGAACGGCGTCCCTGTCTTCAACGATCTCGACCCGGCGCGGCGCACCGTGGCGCACGCCCTCCACGCCGCTGGATACCACACCGTCATGATCGGCAAGTGGCACCTCGGATCCGAGCCCCAGGGCTTCGACCATTGGAACATCCTGCCGGGACAAGGGCGTTACCAAGACCCGGTCCTCTACGATCGCGACGGCCACCGGATCTACCGCGGCTATGTCACCGACGTGGTCACCGACCTCGCGATGGACGCCATCCGCAGGCGACCGCAGGACAAACCGTTCTTCGTGATGTGCCATCACAAGGCCCCCCATCGCGAATGGATCCCGGACGAGAAACACCGGCGCCAGTTCGAACATCGGCAGATCCCCGAACCCCCCACGCTCTGGGATGACTTCGCGGGGCGCACCGACGCCATCCGCGAGCAGCAACAATCCGTGTTCGCGGACCTGACGCGACGCGACCTCAAGCTCGAGCCGCCGGCAGATCTGAACACCCAGCAGCGACAGCGTTGGCTGGGCGAAAAACCGAACCGCGTCGAACTCGAACAGGACGGAAAGAAGGTCGTGCTGGAGGGCGACGCCCTCAAACGCTGGAAGTACCAGCGTTACCTCCAGGATTACCTGGCCTGCATCCAGAGCATCGACGACAACGTCGGCCGGCTCCTGGATTTCCTGGACACCGCGGGGCTGCGGGAGAACACGCTGGTGATCTACACCAGCGACCAGGGCTTCCTCCTGGGCGAGCACGGTTTGTACGACAAACGATTCATGTACGAG
>CAYSPU010000019.1:15364-36124 GCA_964432995.1 uncultured Verrucomicrobiota bacterium | reverse complement strand
CACGGCCTTCCCACTTGCCCTTAACCCGTACCACTACCCAACCCAAATCAGATTCCACCGTGAGATTGCCGGGCTAGGGGATCGCCACTTGGGTTAGCCAGAACACGGCACTGTCGTCTGCCACCGGAGCCTCCGTTCTCCACGTCAGGCGTTCGGTGCCGTCGCCCAGGTCCGCCACACCGACCAGCACAAGGTTGATCGGCGCGGCGAACGAGACGTCGCCGGCGGCGCGGACCTGGATCTCCCCGCCCACGCCGGTCTTGTTCCGGGTGTAGGTCAGGCCTGGATGCGTGGTGCCCGCAACGTCCACCCAAACAGCCGCCGGCAGGTGACCCGAGCTGTCGCCATTCGGGTTGCCCCCAAACGCATACTCGATCAGGTTCACAATGCCGTCGTTGTCCGGATCCGCCGCCAGATCGGCGCCGGCGCCGCTCAGGCCGCTCCGAGTCGCCCAGTCTTCGTAGGCTTCATAGGTTACCGTCACCACGCTCGGATTGCTGGTCACGCTGCCGGCGCTGTCGGTCACAGTCACCGTATACGTCCCGTCGTCGCCCGGCTGCACATCCGCCAGCGTCAACTGCGCTCCGGTGGCACCCTCGAGAGCCGTCCCGTTCTTTAGCCACTGATAACTCAGAGTCCCCTGTCCGGAGGCCACCACGCTGAGGGTCACGGTCTGGCGCGGATACACCTCCAGCGTCGGCGTGGGCTGGGTGACAATCTGTGGGCCGGCCGGCGCCGGGGCGACCAGGCCGACTTGGGAGGCAAAGGTCCAGCCCGCAATCCACAGGTCGTTGGCCCCAAACGCACCCCGGTAGTTCACCGGACTGTAAAAACCGTCATCCGGCGCGCTCACCGGACTGCTCAACGCCGGACTCCCCGCCTGCGGCCGCGGATCCAAACCCTGCGCCGGCACGTTCGTCCGGCTGATCCCCGTCAGCAGCGGATCCACAAACAAATTCGCATTGGCCTCGTTGGTCAACACCGCCTCCCCATTGGCGTTCTGCCAATACGCCTGCGCCACCCCGTTGGACGCAAAGTTCCACAACATGTTGTTCTGAAACTTGGCCACCCCGTCGGCAAAGTGCACCGCCGACTTGTCGTCGATGTTCACCCCAAGGTTGAACTCCGTCCAAATGCTGTTGAACACATTCGGCGCCGCATTCTCCCGCGCAATGAACGCCCGCGCCCCCGTCCCCTCGGTCCCCGCCCCAACATAGGTCGCATTGTAAATCTCAAAGTCGCCTACCGGCTCGTTGCCCGCCGCCAGCCCGCTCGGCTCCCCGTTCCACTCCCCGCCGTTGTCCTTGCGGTCCGGCGCCTGCAACACAAACCAAAACTGGTTCTTCCCGTGATACCCCTGGTCAATGTCGAAGTTGTCGTCATCGCTGAAGATGCTCACCATGTACTTCGTGTTCACCGCCCCGCCAAAAAACTCCACCGAGTCGTCCCCAGCCCCAAAGCACTCCACATACTCCACCGTCGTCCCCCGCCCCACCCCGCACAACGACAGCGCGTTGATCTCCTTGTTCGGCAGGATCGTCACCGACGAATACCGGATCGACACATACCGCAACACCCCCGAATCGTCGTCATCATCCTCCCCGCCAAACCGGTTCACATACTGCCCGTTGACCTCGGTGTCCGGCAGCCCCTCAAACACATCATACTTCGGCGTGGCCGCGTTCCCGCTCACGTCGCTGGCCGTGTTGAGCGTCGCCCGGCCAAAGAGTACCACCCCACCCCACAGATTCCGCGTGTAGAGCGGTATGTCCTCCGGATCACTCAAATCATCGTCCTCAGCCGTAAAGATGATCGGCCGCTCCGCCGTCCCGTTGGCGTAGATCTTGGCCCCCTGCGTGATGAACAACGCCGCCGCGTCCAATCCCGTCCCCGCCCGCCCCCGAATCACCGTCCCGGCCTCGATCTGCAACACGCTGTTCGTCAACACATACACAAACCCGTTCAACACATACTCGTTGTCCGCCGTCCACGTGTTGGTCCCCGTCAAATGGCCCGTAACCTCGATGACATTGCCCGTCACCGGCGCCGGGGCGACCAGGCCGACTTGGGAGGCAAAGGTCCAGCCCGCAATCCACAGGTCGTTGGCCCCAAACGCACCCCGGTAGTTCACCGGACTGTAAAAACCGTCATCCGGCGCGCTCACCGGACTGCTCAACGCCGGACTCCCCGCCTGCGGCCGCGGATCCAAACCCTGCGCCGGCACGTTCGTCCGGCTGATCCCCGTCAGCAGCGGATCCACAAACAAATTCGCATTGGCCTCGTTGGTCAACACCGCCTCCCCATTGGCGTTCTGCCAATACGCCTGCGCCACCCCGTTGGACGCAAAGTTCCACAACATGTTGTTCTGAAACTTGGCCACCCCGTCGGCAAAGTGCACCGCCGACTTGTCGTCGATGTTCACCCCAAGGTTGAACTCCGTCCAAATGCTGTTGAACACATTCGGCGCCGCATTCTCCCGCGCAATGAACGCCCGCGCCCCCGTCCCCTCGGTCCCCGCCCCAACATAGGTCGCATTGTAAATCTCAAAGTCGCCTACCGGCTCGTTGCCCGCCGCCAGCCCGCTCGGCTCCCCGTTCCACTCCCCGCCGTTGTCCTTGCGGTCCGGCGCCTGCAACACAAACCAAAACTGGTTCTTCCCGTGATACCCCTGGTCAATGTCGAAGTTGTCGTCATCGCTGAAGATGCTCACCATGTACTTCGTGTTCACCGCCCCGCCAAAAAACTCCACCGAGTCGTCCCCAGCCCCAAAGCACTCCACATACTCCACCGTCGTCCCCCGCCCCACCCCGCACAACGACAGCGCGTTGATCTCCTTGTTCGGCAGGATCGTCACCGACGAATACCGGATCGACACATACCGCAACACCCCCGAATCGTCGTCATCATCCTCCCCGCCAAACCGGTTCACATACTGCCCGTTGACCTCGGTGTCCGGCAGCCCCTCAAACACATCATACTTCGGCGTGGCCGCGTTCCCGCTCACGTCGCTGGCCGTGTTGAGCGTCGCCCGGCCAAAGAGTACCACCCCACCCCACAGATTCCGCGTGTAGAGCGGTATGTCCTCCGGATCACTCAAATCATCGTCCTCAGCCGTAAAGATGATCGGCCGCTCCGCCGTCCCGTTGGCGTAGATCTTGGCCCCCTGCGTGATGAACAACGCCGCCGCGTCCAATCCCGTCCCCGCCCGCCCCCGAATCACCGTCCCGGCCTCGATCTGCAACACGCTGTTCGTCAACACATACACAAACCCGTTCAACACATACTCGTTGTCCGCCGTCCACGTGTTGGTCCCCGTCAAATGACCGCTGACATCAACGACGGCGGCTTGGGTGCTGGGCGTGCCGAACAGGCTGAGACCGACGGCAACTACCGTGAGTGAGGAGCTGAGTTTTTTCAGGATACTGCGCATAGGTTTTCGCATGCAGGTTTTGACGACACCGTCGAGTGAACCTCGGGCGTGTTACGGGAGCATCTCGTCGACGTGACGATCCGGTGAACTGCGATTCACCTGACCGCCACAATCGATTCGATCTGACCCGGCAGCGGCCGGGTGGGCGGCGGAGAGATCGATGCACCAGCAGCGGTGGCTTGGGCCCCCGTCCGGGAGGCCGGGATCGTCAGAACTCGAGGTTCAGAGACAGGGCAAAGATGCGGCCCTTGTGGTAGGAGGAGTAAAGGAGATCGCTGTGTTCTCCATAGGTCCGCTCGATCGCGGGATCGAGCAGGTTCTTCGCGGAGAACTTGAGCGTCGCGTGTCGCCCGATCTTCTGCGACACGACCAAGTCCAGGGACGGGGCCGGCTGTTCGTACACATCGTCGGCGTTCAGTTTGGCGATGGCAATTCGGGGGCCGGCGAGGTTGCAGACCAGGGCAGCGGTGGTGCCTCGCTGCGTGTTTTCATAACTCAAATCCAGGTTCACAATGTACGGGGATTGGTCGTAGAGCGGGCGGGTATCGCTGGCGTCCGGCAAGAACTGGCGCTTGAACGAAAGCTCCTCGGGCATCAGCTCGACCTCGGATTGCACGAGGGCCACGTTCCCTCCGATGCTGAACGGGCGCAGCACCGACGCCAGGAATTGGAGATTCTTCCGAGCCTCCAGCTCCAGCCCGTACAACTGGGCCGTCGGGCGGTTGAAGAAGGTGATCACGTCTCCCGCGCCTTTGACGTTGCCGCGCTCGATCGCGTCTTGCAGGTCTTTATAGAAGAAGCTGGCACTGAGCACGTCCCCGGCGTGGGGAAACCACTCCCACCGGAGATCGTAGTTGTCGATGGAGCTCATTGTGAGAAGCGGATTCCCCTCAACGAAATCCTGGATGATCGTGTCGTAACTGTAGTAGGCGGCCAGCTCGCGAAAAGCCGGGCGGGCGATGGTCTGGCTGAAATTGAAGCGGACATTCATGTCGGCCCGCACGGAGTAGATGAGGCCCACGCTGGGTAACCAGTCGGTCTGTTCGAGCCGCGCATCATTGGTGGAGAGCCCGGTGACGCTGCTGGCCAGGTAACTTTCGGAATGGACCCGGAGATCCGTGGTTTCAAATCGTGCGCCGCCCACGAGGCGGACACTCCGGACCAGGGGGAACTCGAGCATGAGGTAGGCAGCCTGGACATCCTGCTGCGCGTCGTACCGGCTGTCGAACGACTGGAGGTAGCGGTCCCAGAAGAAGGTGAGGCTGTTCCGATTGGTCTGGATGCGATTCAGGCCGAGGTTGTCCTCGGTCAGGAACAGGTTGGGATCTCCACCGTAGGCACCGCCATTCGGATAATAGAGGGCATGATCCGAGTAACTGCGGTCGGAGGTGCTGTCGAACAGACCCAGCTTGACTTGCCCGTCGTCGTCCGTCCAACTGGGGATGGGAATGGTCCAGTCCAGCTTCACGTTGCGGTTGTCTTCGTCCAGGCTTCGGAAATAGCGGGTGGGGTCGCTGGGGCTGGGGACGGTGTTGCCGCCGGTGATGGGGCCGCCGCCCGGGTCGAGGTCGTTGAAGAAACGCGCGTCGGGCTCATCCTGCGTGGTGCCCGTCAACGCCACCAGCCAGTTGAACTTGATGTTGTCGACTTGCGGAAAGAGGTGTTCCCCCTTCATCTGGTAGGTGGTCAGGTTCCGTTCGGTGTAGTGGAGCCGGAACTTGCGGTAGACGCCGGCGCTGTAGTTCTCGTAGCCGTTGTCCTGCAGACTGGCCTCGTCCACCGCGTTCTGGTTGTAGAAGAAGGTGAAACCGAGCTGATGATTCTCGAAGGGCTGATAGGCCAGGTTCACCATGCCGGACCAGTTGACCACGCTGAGCGACTTGGAATCGTCGTAGCTGCTCAACAAATCCGGGACGCCGCCGGTGACGCCCCCGTAGCGGCGGGTCACGCCGTCTTCGTAGAACGAGTAATCGTGTTTGTAGCTGAATCCGGCGAAGACTCCCAGGGGTCCGCCAAGCCCGCCGATGGAACCGCCACCCGCCAGGGAGAGACTGTGATCGAGCGGCGGCGCTTCGCGAGTGGGGGCAAACTGGGTTGGGCCCAGGGCGCGCGTGAGTTCCTCCAGGCGCAGTTGACTGTCGACGTTCCGCTGGAAGTTCGGCGAAGTCCGAGGACCGCTGGTGACCAGCGCCGGAGGAGGAGTGATTCCCGCCAATTCGTCCGGAAGCTCCCGGCTTCCATCATCCATTCCCGCCCAGTCCAAGTCGCCGCCGTGGTAGGTCAGGAAGCGGTCGTTGAAACTCGCCTGGGAGTTGTAGGCGGTTCCCAGCGAGCCCGACACGAACGGCTTTTCCGGAAACGACTTGGTGACGATATCAATTCCCCCGCCGGTGAACGTGCCGGGCTGGTCCGGCGTGAAGGTCTTGGCTACCACCACGCGATCGATCACCTGCGCCGGGAACAGGTCGAGCGACGCGGACTGCCGGTAGGGGTCCGCTGAAGGAACGCGCGCGCCGTTGAGGGTGGTGGTGACGTAGCGGTCGTTCAGCCCGCGGATTACGGCGAACTTCCCTTCCACAATCGTTGCGCCCGACACCTTCGCGATCGAGTCCGCCGCGTTTCCGGCCCCGACCTGCGAGAGAAAGTCCGAGCCGAGGGCCTCGAGCATTGCCGAGGAGCTCTGGCGTTCCTGGAGGATCTGGATGGTCTGCTCGTTGAACACCTCGGCGGTCACCTCGTATTCCTCGAGCTCGTAAAACTCGGGCCGCAGATTCCCGTTCACGGTTGTGGTCTGCCCTCCCAGCACACGCACATCCGTCACCACCACCGATTCGAATCCGGACTTGGAGAAACGAAGCACCTGGTCGCCGGGGGGAACGTTCTGGAGTTCGTATTTTCCCGCCGGATCGGTTTGTGTGGCCAGGGTGGTGCCGCGCACCGAGACCGTAACCAGCGGGAGCGGCGTGCCGTCCCAGGTGTTGACCACCACCCCGGCAACGGACCCGCTTTCCTGAGCGCGCCCTTTGCAGGCGGCCAGCAACGCCACCCCGAGCACGACCAGTCCCGGGATCCAGCGAAGCCGCCGTCGCGCGAGCGCCCTGCCGGCGGTCCTGCCCGAGCCAGGCAACAGGGGATCACACCCGCTCGGACGTTGTGGACCCCGGGTTGGGTAACGGGAATTCATGCTCCTGGGAATGGACCCGGCGCTGTCCTGGTCGACCGCGTCAGGCATGTCCGGCCCGGGCGAGTTGTTCGACCTTCTCCAAGTAGCGCTGGACGCTGTCGCGCGGCTTGACCTTCTGGGCTTTGCGCAGGAGTTCGACCGCCTCGACGTACTTTCGCGACTGCACGAGCAGTTGGGCGTGCTTCACGTAGGCGTCGGCTTGGTAGCCGGAGAGGCTGGCCGCACTCTGGTAGCGGAACTCCGCTTTCTCCGATTCCCCGTGCTTGGCGAAGTAATCGCCGGCCAGCAGCAGCGCTTCTCCGTCGAGCGGGTCTTTCCGGATGATCTCCTCCAGGGTCGCGATGGCCTGTTCGCCCTCTCCGGTGGACATCGCGACCTTGGACTCCAATTTGAGCAGCTTCAGTTCGTCGGCTCCGGTCAGACCGTTCTCCGTGGCGCGGATCTTGCCAAACAGTTGGCGAGCTTCCTCCCAGGCGCCGCGACTGACGAGGATCTGGGCGGGACGCAACGCCTTGGCCAGGTTCTGTCCGGCGTCCTGATCCACCGCATCCAGGTAGGCGTGCAGCGCCAGGTCGGGGGCTTCCTGGGTCATGTAAAGGTCACCGAGCAGGAACAGGTTGGGGACTGTGGCTTTCCCCATCCGCCGGAGCATTTCCAGGCTGATGGCCGCCTCCTTCGGCTGCTCTTTCTTGATGTAAAGGTTGGCCTGAAGCGACCAGAGACTCTCGCGCTCGGGGTACTGGTGGAGGAGTTCGTCCACCAGGGCCAGGGCATAGTCGTAATTCCCCGTGGAAAGCGAACACTTCACCAAACCCAGTTTGAAATCCAACTTGTCCGGCTCAAACACCAGCGCCTGGCGATACGCCGCCTCGGCCGAGACGTACCGTCCTTGGTCCATGCAGGCGAATCCCAGGATCCCGAACACCTTCCCGTCACCGTCTCCCAGGGCGATGGTTCGCGACAACGGCTTGATCGCATCGGCATAGCGGCCGGCGCGGACCAGCGCGAACGCCAGGTTCTTCTGCGCCCGCCGATAGTCGGGGAACTTGGCCAAAGCGGCCTCGAAACACGCCACCGCGTTGGTCAGGTCGTCGTTCTGGAAATGGAGGTTGCCCAACGTGAAGTCGAATACGGCGCTCGCCTTGGGTTTCGCCAGGCGACGGAGCGTGGCCATCGCCTTCTCCGGACTGCTGTTCGTGAGCAGCGGCACCACCTCCTGACGGTAGGCAGCCAATTCCTCGGGTTGCATCCGCGGCTCGGCGTCGGACTCGAATCCGTAGCTGCCCACCAGCCGGCGCTGAAACTCCGGTTCGTTCCAGACCGACGCGAGCGCGTTCGTCTCCGGCATGGGCGCGAAGGCTCTGTCGGTTGCCGCCGGGGTGAGCGCCGGGCGCGCGGCGTGCGCCGGGCCACTCGCTGCCAGCAGCAAGCAGGGAATCCAGAGCGGCATGCGCCGCCAACGGTCGGACCAGGATAAGTTCATTCGTGACAAGGAATGGGTCTTCGTACTCTGCATGGTCTACCTCTCTTGGCGTCAGCCGGAGGCGACGCGAAACCGCATGGCCTGCCGGATATAGGTCCTCACCGGCCGGCCGTCTTTCTCGCCCGGGCTAAAGCGCCACCTACGGATGGCTTCCAGCGCGGGCCGCTCGAATTCCGGGCGGGAGGACTTCTCCACACGCGGGTCCTCGACGCGGCCATCTTCGCTCAACACGAAGACCAGCGTTACCGAACCCTCGATCTTCGCCTTGCGCAGCTCCGCCGGGTACGTCGGCGTCACCTGGGAGACCGCCTCCGGCCGCTTCTCCAACTCCGAAATATCGAAGGTCTCCTCCTTCACGGTTTCCACGGCGGTCAGCGAATGGATCTCCCCCGAATCCACCACGCCTCCTCCGCTTCCCAAGGCAACATCCAAGGAGGCGGCAATGGGGATCTCCACCTGGGTCTCCGCCAGCTCAGGTTCGGCCGGCGCCTCGGGAGGCTTCATTTCCTCTACGGGCGCAGGAGGCGGGGTTTCGTCCGTTGGAGGCGGCAAATCGATGGCGCGGCTCGTGCGCAATTCCAGAACCTGTTGCGGCCGATTCACCCGGTGTGCGAAGGGGATGAAGCCGAAGAGCAAGGCCGTGAAGCCCACCGAAAGGAAGATCGCCACCGGGAGGTTCAGCGGGTTGCTCTCGGACTGGTAGACCTTGCGCATCTCGGCTCGGGAAGGTGCGTTCAGCCGCGGTGGGTAGCCAGGCTGACGTCCTTGGCCCCACCCAACATCGCCTCGTCCAGGACCCGCGTGACCAGGCCCGACCGGGACTTTTCATCGGCTTGAATCACCACCGGCAGCGCGGCCTCGGCACAGAGTCGTTTCACTGTGGGCCGCACCCCATCCAGACCGATTTCCTGGCGTCCGTAGTAGACCTTGCCGTCGCTCTCCACGGCAAAGACGATGCTTTCGCCCTCGCCCGACGACCGGCCGGCCGCCTGCGGCTTGTCCACACTCAACCCCTGCACATCCATGAAACTCGTGGTGGAAATGAAGAAGATCAGCAGGAACATGATCACATCGATGAGCGGAATCAGGTTCAGCTCAATCGGTTGATCCGGCTCGGAAAGGGATCGGCGGAGTTTCATGAACGTTTGGCGCTCGCCAGCTTGACGTCTTTCGCACCCCCGAGCTTGGCCTCGTCCATCACCCGCACCATCAGACCGGACAGCGAATTCTGGTCCGCCTGAATGACCACCGGCAAGGCTTCCTTGGCACAGAGACGCTTGACCGTGGGTCGAACTCCGCCCAAGCCGATCTCCTTGCCGCCGTAGGCAATCTTGCCGTCGGTCGTCAGCGCGAAAATGATGCTGTTCTTTTCGACCTGACGGGCCGTGACCGCGCGCGGTTTGTCGACCTCGACGCCCGGCATTTCGATGAAACTCGTGGTCGAGATGAAGAAGATGAGGAGGAACATGATCACGTCGATGAGCGGAATCAGGTTCAGCTCGATCGGCTCGTCTGGTTCCTCCAGGGTCCGACGGAATCTCATGCGGGCGCGGCTTCGGGCATTCCGTTGATCTCCGTCGGGGCGGTCGGGGTTTCATTCCCCACCGTGCCACGGGTCACGACGGACGCTTCGGATCGGAATTGGCGCAGGGTCACGCTCTCCAGCCGGGCCAGGAAAGCCGCGTATTCATTGCGCCAGCGCTTGGCGACGGTGGCCATGATCAGACCGGGGATGGCCACCATCATGCCGCTCTGGGTGCACACCAGGGCTTCACTGATTCCCTTGGCGATGATCTCGGCCGTGGAGCTCCCGCCCACGCCGATGGCTTGGAACGTCAGCAACATGCCCAAGACCGTGCCGAGGAGGCCGAACAAAGGCGCCGCAATCACCATCACGTTCAGAAAGGCCAGCCGCCGGTCCAGATCCGTAACCTGCGTTGCCTCCACCTCCCGGAACCGCCCCTCGACGTCGCGGATCGAGCGAACCTCGTCCTGCGTGTAACGAATCAACTCCCGAACGCGGGCCGGGGCCTGCTGGGGCTGCGCAACCCAGCGCTGCAGGACCGGATCCGATGCCCGGCTGATGCCCCGGTGGTGCGCCGACATCAACACGTGAATGGCGGAGGCATACAGAATCACCGCCAGGATGGCGATGGCCGCCATCACCCAGCCGCCGCTGACCCAGGTGTGGAGCATTTCGTGTAACAGTTCGTTCATCGTCGTCAGGGGTTGAGGTGCATCACGCAAACGAGGTTCGGTCTTCGGATTGGGGCACGCCGTTGACGAAGCCGACAGCCGTCTGTTCCAGGCTGCCGATGATCCCCTTGGCCCGCCGGCTCAAAAAGGCGTGAAACAGCAACGCTGGAATGGCAATCGCCATCCCGGTCGCCGTGCAGATCAGCGCCTCGGAAATCCCCGCAGCCAGCATCTTGGGGTCGCCGCTCCCAAAGCTGGAGATCAGTCGGAAGGTCGCGATCATCCCCGTAACCGTTCCCAGCAGACCGAGCAGCGGCCCGGTCGTCGCCGCCAGCGCGAGGAAGGGCAGGCCACGCTCGAGCCGGGTCCGTGCCCCGAGCATCTTCTCGTAGAGGATTTCCTCGATATACTCCTTCTTCTCGCCGGCACGCAGCACGGCTGCCGCGAGCAGGTCGCCCGCCATGCCGCGAATGCTGCGGGCGTGGTCCAGGGCCTGTTCGGCTTTCTCGTCCTCCAGGAGCCGGAGCACTTTTTGCAGATCGGCCTCGGTCGCCAGCCGGACCTGCGCGAATTGAAGCCACTTGATCAAGGCCAGCACGATGGCCGCGATCCCCAGCCCGATCAGCGGGATCATGACCACGCCGCCCTTCTTGAGCCGGTCGAACAGGCTTTCCTTGAGGGCGGACAACTTGAACGCGTTGCCGGACGTGGGATCGAGCACCAGCTCTCCCTGGCCGGTGGTCGCCAAAGTGCGGCTGGCCTCTTCGTACGGTTTGTCCAGCGGCGCGATCGTGGGATCGGTCTTGTTCAGTTCCTGCTGCAGCAAGCCCGCCGTCGTGCTCGAACTGCTGGCGAAGACCGCCACGGGACCCACCAGCGCGACCTTGCCGCGATTCAGCAGCCCTTGCTTGTCCAGCGAGCGACACTCGATCAACTGCCCGCCCTGCGCGTTCTCCGCCCGCTGCAAGGCTGAGGTCAGCAACACCGCCCGCCGCTGGAACTTCTCCGCCGGCGTCGGGTCGGCCGAACCCGCAGCCTGGTCCACCGCGTCCAGCATCTGTGTGTACAGCGGTTCTTCAACGAAACTCAGGCGCGATCGGAACGCCCGCGCATACTCGGTCAACAGCGAGTCGATATACTTGACCTCGTCTGACTGCCGCTTCGCTTCCGCCTTGAGCGCATTGAGCTCGACCAACTGGTTCTCCTGGAACCGCTGCGCCTTGGCCAACTCCGCCCGCCGGTTGATGAGCTGTTGTTCGAGCCCCGTGATCTTCCGCGCCAGGGGGAGACGTTCCGCTTCCACCTGCTGGCGCATGTCGGAGAGTTCGGTCGTAGCCTTCTGCAGGTCGGTCGCCGCCCCAGCCACCAGGCTCTCGAGGTCCTGGGCCGCGCCCACCAGCGGGCCGGTGAAGATCACTCCCAGCAGAATCCATCGCTTCGTTTGCATGCAGACGTCAGAGAACATCGGAACCTCAGTGGATGGCGACCGGCAGGGACACGAATTGCGCCGTGCGCTCGTTGCGGTACATCTTCATCGCCTCCTGCAAGCGGGGAGCCAGTTCCGGACGGATTGTCCATTCCCAACCCTTGGCTCCGGGCGCTCCCATCCCGGCGAAATCCCCCGAGTCGTTCACGAAATACGCCGCTCCCAGCCCCACATACAACGTCTCCACCGAAACCTCTTCTCCTTGGGCGTTCTTCCGCCGCTCGCTGAACACGCTCAACGCGTTGTTGAACTTGTCGATCTCGTTCAGGATGCCGACGACGGTCTGCATTCGCTCGGCCGCGAGCATCTTGGTGTTGGCGGGATCGGAGGGAATGCGGGCCAGGTCCTTCTTCAGGGTGTCTTGCAGGGGAACGGGCAGTTGTGGCACCAGCCCCTGGATCTGAGCTTCGAGGCGGCCGGCAGACTCCTTGGCCTTCTCCAGAGCCGCTTGCGAGGAGGCCTGCAGCGCTTCCGCCTCCGCTCGTTCCTTGGCCACCTGCGTGTTGTTGGTCGACACCTTCGACATCTGCTCGTCGATGGTGCCGAGCTCCCGCTCGTAGAGCGCGATGGTCTGCTCCAGCAACGCCTTGTCCGATTGCCAATCGGTCCTGGTTTTGGAGATCAACTGCCGTGTCTCCACCCACTGATCCAGCGCGGTCCGCGTCTCCGTGAGCGGACCGCCCACCAGGGTCCTTGTTACGGAGAAAGCGACCAGGCACCCGGCCCATGAACGACAGCGCGTCATGCGAGACAGCCTGCCTGCCGCGGGTGACGGTTGGGTGGCGCAAGTGTGACACTTGCGTTACGAGAATCAGCCCTGTAGACGTGCCCAGCAATCGCTGGCGCCGGATGGTCGCCCCGAACCGTTGTGGCCTCCTGACTAACCTGGAATTCTCTCCTCCCCGCGCCATCTTTCCTGTAACCTCGGGCTCGCGATCGCACAGGAGAGTGTCAGTATGAACAAACAGCTAACGGAGGCGAATTGCCCGAACTGCGGTCTGCCAATCCCCGTCGAGGCCCGCGCAGGCATCTGTCCCGCCTGCGCTCTGCGGGCGGTCTCGATCCCGACGGAATCCGGCGAACCACCGGCAGACCCAACGCCGGCGCCTTCCCCCGAGGTCGTGGGCGTCGCGTTTCCGCAACTGGAGATCCTCGAACTCATCGGGCAGGGCGGGATGGGCGTGGTCTACAAAGCCCGCCAGTCGAAACTCGACCGCCTAGTGGCATTGAAGCTCCTGCAGCAGCCGGCGGGAACGACCGGGAATTTCGCGGAGCGCTTCAAGCGGGAGGCCAGGGTCCTGGCCAGATTGAACCATCCCGGCATCGTCAGCGTCTACGACTACGGCGA
The DNA here is from genome assembly GCA_964432995.1 of uncultured Verrucomicrobiota bacterium. Classification (GTDB taxonomy): domain Bacteria; phylum Verrucomicrobiota; class Verrucomicrobiia; order Limisphaerales; family JAHDYP01; genus CAYSPU01. Next base: position 22,997 of record CAYSPU010000019.1, on the reverse strand, counting down.
AGCAGGCGAGTTCTTCTATCTGCTCATGGAATTCGTCGACGGCGTGAACCTGCGCCAGGCCATGAAGGCCAGGCGGTTCACCCCTGCTCAGGCCTTGGCGCTGGTGCCCAAGGTCTGTGAGGCTCTCCAATACGCCCACGATGAGGGCGTCCTCCACCGCGACATCAAGCCGGAGAATGTCCTTCTCGACACCCGCGGCCGGGTGAAGATAGCGGACTTCGGCGTTGCCAAACTCCTTGGGGACAAGGCCGCGGACGCCGCGCTCACCGCCAGCGGTCTGGCGGTCGGCACGCCGCACTACATGGCGCCGGAGCAACTGGAACGTCCGCAGGACTTGGATCACCGCGCGGACATCTACTCACTGGGCGTCGTGTTCTACGAGCTGCTCACCGGTGAGTTGCCCATTGGTCGCTTCGCCCCGCCCTCTCAGAAGACGCCGCTGGACCCGCGGGTGGATGAGGTGGTGCTCCGCGCTTTGGAGAAGGAACGCGAGCGCCGCCAGCACAACGCCGCCCAAGTCAAGACCGAGGTCGAGCACATCACGGCTGACCCGCTGTCATGGCCCGGCGCCGCCGGGCCCAGCCCTGCCCCTGCCACTCCCGTGGCGGGGGCGAAGATCTCGGTGGGATCTCTCGGCTCCCCGGGCGATCCTACCCAGGCGGAGGCGACAATCTCGCCTCGCTCTTGGGAACGGCGCTGGGTTGCCTGGCCCGCCGGCGCGCGCCAGAGCACGCGCGCGGTGCTGGCGCTGACCATCTTCGCCCTGGCGATCCTGTTCGTGTCATTTGAGTTTTCGGCCAGCGCCGGCGGCGAAGGGTTGCGTTGGAGCGTCGGCCTCGTTCAACCGTGGTTGCAACGCTGGGAAGCCAACCGGAACACAGGAACTCCAGGGGGCATGGACCTCAACCTGGCGACGATTTCGTTCACCTGCGGGATCGCGGCGCTGCTCTTGGGATGGCTAATGGCTCGGCTCGCTCGAGCGGAGCGCCTCGCGGACATCGGTCATTCCGAAGGGGACAGGACCATCGGGCGCGGCAGCCAGGGCACCGTGGCGTGCAACGATCGAGTAGCCATTTCGGGTCGACCGGAGACCGCCATGCTCCCTGGCAGGCGCCGGATCTCCTGGATGGCCGTGGCCAGCGCGATTTGTTCGATTCCGTCCTGGCTCCTGGTCATCGGTCTGCTCACGGGCCTCTACGATTCGCTTGGGCCGGACGGTTTGCCGCCCAGGGGGTGGAGTGTGAGCCTGTTCGAGTTGCTCGTGCTGGGCACAGGCGGCTTCGTGGGACTGGCCGCACTCTGGCTCGGAAGGGAAGCGGTGCGCGAGATCCGCGGAAGCGTGGGCCGAATAGTCGGGGGGCGCCTGGCGGCCACCGGCTTGCTGGGGATCCCGACCGGCTTGCTTGTGAAGATCCTCCCCGCGTTGCTGGCCTCGATCGCCCGGTCGATGGGCTGGAATCCGTCCGCTGAGCAGGGCCAGCTTTTCACCGGTGCCGTCCTGGTGGGAATCCTCCTGCTCGTCGCGTGGGCCGCGCGGGCGGTTCATCGATGGGCCCAAGGCGGCGCCGGCGCCGGCTTTCCTGCCACCCTTGCATGACCTCTTCCGACGTTTCATCCGCCGGCGGCACGCCTGTCGCGGGGGCTGCTTTTGCCCCGACCCGCTGGACGCTCGTCCTGCGGGCGCGAGGGAGCTCCGCCGAATCCCGTGCCGCCTTGGGCGAACTCTGTGAGGCGTACTACGCCCCTGTGCAGGCCTTCATCCGGCAGGTCGAAACCGATCCGGAGGAGGCGCGCGATCTGACCCAGGCGTTCTTTGCCCAACTCCTGGCGGACCGCGGCATCGGCGGTGTCGAACCGGGGCGAAGTCGATTCCGCTCGTATCTGCTCGGAGCGGTGAAGCACTTCCTGGCGGAGGTGCATCGAAAGGCCAGCACTGCCAAGCGGGGCAGAGGCGAGACCCCCGTGTCACTCGAAAGGGGGAACGGCGGCGAGACCACCACGGCACTGCAAGTGGCCGATCCGTCAGGCTCGGTGCCGGACACACTCTTTGACCGCCATTGGGCGGTGACGCTCGTGGATCGTGCGGCCGCCGCCCTGGCTGCGGAGTGTGCTGCCGCTGGAAGGGACGAGCAGTTTGCCATTCTCAAACCCTGGCTGCTGGGAGAACCCGCATCGCTCTCGCAGGCTGGAGCGGCGCGGCGGCTTGGCCTGAGCGAAGGCGCGGTCAAGGTTACCGTGCACCGTCTCCGCCGGCGTTTCCGCGAGCTGGTGAAGGCCGAGATCGCGCAGACTGTCGGCGACACCACGCAAGTGGCCGAGGAGATGCGCTACCTGGTGGAAGTGCTCGCGCGCTCCGGGCCTGCCGCGCAGTGATCGGCGCCATCAGCCCGCTGGGTCCGAACACCATCCGACCCCGGCGGGCTTTGAACACCTCACCAGCGCCGGCTCGGTGTAGAGCATCGGGAGAAGATCAGGGGGGCGGGTGAGCAGGTGGCCCCTCTGGGGCGGTGCCCCGAAATTCGATGCTCTCGGTCCACTCCACGCCCTCGAGGTCTGCACTGCGGAAAGTCTCGTATCCTGACTGTTTGGTCCGGTTGCGCCGGAGCTTCCTGGTTCGGAAGTCGTAGAGTACGTAGAGCCGCTCGCCGTTGGGAAGCTCGGCTTCCCGGGGGACGAGGAATCTCCGGCCCACAACCAGCACTCGCGAGTTGTCGCGCGCCCAGATAATCCGGGCCGGGCCAGGTCGTCCCTCGTCGCCCGCATAGAAAAAGTTGTACGCAGTCCCCGCCTGTGGTTCTCGCAGTCTGAAGAAGAAGCGTCCACGGAGCCGACCGGTGATCTCCACAATGTCGAGCTGGGCCTTTCCATCCGGTGACGTGCTCGAGAGGAAGACCCGGGTGCTTTCGGGCCACGGATCACACCCTGAGCACAGGCAGAGGCCGACCAGCCAGACCGCCGACAAAGTGCGGCCCAGGAGCACGACTGCCCCACGCCGGCACCGCTGCGGGCCGCCTTCTCTTCGGGGAGTGTCAGTGCGCATTTCACGTGCCGGTGTTCGGCGGATCAACCATAACGCCCTTCGATGTACTCCGCCGTCTTGGGGTTCTGCGGACTGAGGAAGAGCTCTTCGGTGCGCGTGTGTTCGACTAATTGGCCCAGGAGCATGAAGAGGCATTCGTCGCTGGCCCGGCGGGCCTGCGCCATGTTGTGCGTGACGATGACGATGCTGTAACGGCCTTTCAGACCGAACATCAACTCCTCGATCGCCCGGGTGCCTTCCACGTCCAGCGCCGAGCAGGGCTCGTCCATCAGGATGATGCGTGGTTTGAGCGGAAGGAGACGCGCGATACAGAGTTTCTGCTGTTGCTCCAACTGCAGCGTGGTGGCCTTGGTCTCCAGACGATCCTTGAGGTCGTCCCAGAGCCCCACTTCGGTCAGGGCCCGCTCCACGGCTTCGTCCAGGTCGGATCGCCTCCGGCCCTTGCTCTCGGTGTGAATCCGGAGACCAAAAACGACGTTCTCATAGACCGAGAGCGGCAGCGGGTTGGGACGCTGGAAGACCATGCCGACGGACTTGCGCAGTTCAATCAGGGAGACGTCGGGTTCATAGATGTTCTTGCCCAGGACCTTGATTTCACCCGTGGTGGTGACGTAGCCGTAGCGTTCGTTGACCCGATTGAAGCAACGGAGCAGAGTCGTCTTGCCGCAGCCCGAAGGGCCGATGAGCGAGGTGATGAGGCCCTGCCGGATATTCACCGTCACGTTGATCAGCGCCTGGAACTTGCCGTAGAACAAGTTCAGGCCGTGCGTGGTGATGCAGTACTGGGGGGTCTCGCTCATCCGAAGATCCCGTTCACGTAGTCGTAAGTGCGTTGGTCCCGCGGCGCGTTGCTGAAGATCACGTCGGTGGGGCTCAATTCGACGATGCTGCCGCGCCAGAGGAAGAGCGTCTGGTCGGCCAGACGACGCGCCTGCTGCACCAGATTGGTGACCAACACAATCGTCACCGTCCGCATCAGTTCCTTGAGCACCTCCTCAATCCGCATCGTCGTCACCGGGTCGATCGCAATGCTGAATTCATCCAGACACAGGATCTCCGGGGAAAGCGACAGGGCCCGCGCCAGGGTAAGCCGTTGCTGCTGACCGCCGGAAAGGCGTGTCCCCAGCGTGCTCAGGCGGTCCTTGACTTCATCCCAGAGCACGGCCTGGCGCAAGGACCGTTCCACAATCTCGTCCAACTCCGCCTTTCGGGCGACACCCATCCGCCGGGGCGCGTAGGCGACATTCTCGTAGACCGACAACGGCAGCCCGACCGGCAGCGGGAAGACCATGCCGATGCGACGGCGCAAGTCGGTTGGCTCACGGATTGCCGCGACGTTCTCCCCGTTGATGAGTACCTGACCAGAAATACGCGCTCCGCCCACAAACTCGAGCGTGCGGTTGATGGCCTTAAGAAGGGTGGTTTTTCCGGAGTTGGCCGGGCCAATGATGCCGAAGATCGTGTGGCGCGGAATGCCGAAGCTCAGATCCTGCAGCACCTGCTTGGCGCCGTAAAAGGCGGATACGCCGCGGAACTCGAGGTGAGGGCGGGAATCGTTCATGCGCCGCTACCAGCGTTTGCGGTTCCGCAGCCAGATCCGCAATGCGATGGCGAAGCTGTTGACGAACAGGATCAGGGCAATGAGGACCGCCGCGCAGCCGAACTTCATCACCTCGGGCATCTGCGAGATCTGGCTCGAGATGACATGGAGATGCATCGACATGGCCATGAACGGCTCGCCGATGTGGTACGGAGAGAATCGGCCCCAGCCTTGATCGGCGACGAATTTGAAGAACGTGGCGCCCGTGAACAGGATGGGGGCCGTCTCGCCGGCCGCGCGGCAGATTTCCAGAATCACGCCCGTGAGGATGCCTCCGAACGAGTTGGGAAGGACGATGGTGCGGATGGTCTGCCAACGGCTGGCGCCCAGGTTCCAGCAGGCCTCGCGGAAGGCCTGCGGCACCGCATTCAGGGCCTCACGCGACGCGGTAATGATCACCGGCAACGTCATCACCGCAATGGTCAGCGAAGCCGTCAACAGACCCGCCTGCCAGCGGCTGACCGGGTCGTTGGGGTCGGCGATGAACCGGTTGAGCGCGGGCAACATGCCCAGGACAAACGCCCCCAGCCCGAACAACGCGTGCACAATGCTCGGCACGCCGGCGAGCGTGGTCACCGTGATGCTGACCAGACGCTTGAACCAGCCCTCCCGGGCGTACTCATTCAGATAGATGGCCGCGAGCACGCCCACCGGCGCGACCACGGCAAGGGATCCGACCACGAGGTAGAACGTGCCGACCAGCGGCGCCCACAGACCACCTTCCTTCCCCTTGTTGGCCGGGTTCATCCAGATGTAGTCCGGCGAGAGGATCGGCGCTGCCCGCACGAAGACGTAGACCAGGATCGCGACGACCGGCACGACCAGCAACAGGCAGCAGGCGAACAGGAGCCACTTGTTGCGGTTCGCTCGCCGGGCCTTGCGCTGCTCGAATCCGCTGGGAGCGAATGGATTGTCGGCCGGGGAGATTGGGCTGTCGATCGTCACGCTTGCGGCTGGTTCTTCACGCCCTTGACAATGAGGTCCGACGCGACGTTGATGCTGCACGTGATCGCAAACAGCACGATGCCGAGGATGAAGAGGACGCGGTAGTGGTCACTGCCGTGAACGGCCTCGCCCATCTCGGCGGCGATCGTGGCCGTCATCGTGCGCACGGGATCGGTGAGGAACGCCGGGATCCGGTTACTGTGACCGGCCGCCAGGAGGACTGCCATCGTTTCGCCAATCGCCCGGCCCATGCCGAGCATGCAGGCCGCCAGCAGCCCGTTGCGCGCGGCGGGAAAGAGCACGCGCCGCACGGTTTCCCAAGGATTCGCCCCCAACGCCAGCGCGGCCTCGCGAAACGAGTCGGGGACGGCCCGCAGTGCATCCTCGGAGAGCGAGACAATCAGCGGCACGCTCATGAGGGCTAAGACGATGCCGCCCGTGAGGAGGTTGGTGCCCTGGGCGGCCCCGGTTTCCGAACTGGCCAGGTGCAGGGTCAGCATGACGTGGCTCCACCAGCTCCCGGGCTCGGCGGTGAAGAAATCCTTGATGAGCGGCCCCAACACCATCAGGCCGATGAAGCCCCACACGATGGAGGGGATGGCGGCGAGCATTTCGATGAGGACCTTCAGCGTCTCTTTGAATTTGCCGTGAGCGAACTCGGAGATGTAGACGGCCGCCCCGAGTCCCACCGGCACCGCGATCACCAGGGCGATCGCCGTGGTGGAGAGGGTCCCGGCAATCAGCGCGAGGGCGCCAAAGCTCGCCGGATTGTCGCCGCCCGGCGCCGGGATCCAGCGGGAGCTCGTGAAGAACTCCACCCAATCCAGCCTGGTCACCATCGGCGCCGCTTCCTTGAAGATGAACAGGAAGATCGCCGCCACCGCCAGGATGCCGCTCCAGCCGCAGAGACGAATCAGCCACTCGGTCGGTTTCTCGATTGCGTCCAAGAGGTTGAACCTCCGCTGCCGACTTGGGGATTCTGGTGTTGTCATGTTGCGGGGCAGCGAGGGCGTTCTCGTCGTTCCGCCGGTTTTCCTTTCGTGGCGGATGGAGAATGGGCGCGCCAGCGCTCCGGTTACTGGAGAGGCACGAATCCTTCCTTTTCAACAATCTTCTGTCCGGCCGGGGAGAGCACCCAATCCATGAACGCCTTGACTTCGCCCTGCGGCTCGCCGGCGGTGTACATGTAGAGCTTGCGGGAGATCGGATACCGGCCCGCTCGAGCAGCCTCGACTCCTGGTTCGACGCCCGGCTCGCCTTTCTTGTTGGAGATCTTCAGCCAATGGACGGACGGTGTCTTGTACCCCATTCCGCTGTAGCCCAACCCGGTGGGGGTGCGGGCGATGTTCTCGATCACCTCCGCCGACCCGTTCATCTCGCTGATCCCATTGCGGAACTCACGCTGCTTCTTGTCCGCCGTCTTGCCGCATACGTGCTCGCGGAAATAATCATAGGTGCCGGAGCTGTTCTGGCGGCCGAACAACACGATCCGCCCCTGGAACTTCGGGTTGACCTGCTCCCAACGGTCGACCGTGCCGCCCTCGGCCCAGATCTCGCGGAGGTCCTCAATGGTCATCTCCTGGACCGGATTGGAGGGATGGCTGTAGACGGCCAGCGCATCGTAGGCCACCACGGTTTCTTTTACTTCCCTTCCAGCCACGGCCTTTACCTTCTCCCGCTCTTCGGGTTTGATCTCGCGCGAGGCGTTGCAGATGTCGGTGTTGTTGTTCTGCAGGGCCGCGATGCCGGTGCCGCTGCCACCGCCGCTGGCGCTGACGAACACGCCCGGCTTCACCTGGCGATAGGCTTCCGCCCAGGCGGTGGCGAGCTGAATCATGGTGTCGGAACCTTTGACGCGAATCTCCGCGGGCCGGTCGGCCGTTCCGCCGCCGCTCGAGCCTCCGCCCTTCCGGCCGCAGCCGGCGGGCAACAGACAGACCGCAATCGCCGCGGCACCCCCCAGGCATGGCCGAAGAGCGGAAGCGCGGCGGGGAGGGGAAGAGACGAGGTCGCGGGGGGCGCGGGATCACCACGGATGGCCTCGACCA
>CAYSPU010000019.1:0-15354 GCA_964432995.1 uncultured Verrucomicrobiota bacterium | reverse complement strand
AACCGGCGGGGCCCCAACAACTTTTCCCCAGGGGGGGGGGACGGGGGGGCGGTATGGCTTCACGATGTCGATGGTTGACTGGGTTCTCCACGGATGGCCTCGACCAGATCCCGGATGTGGCCGTCCAGGAAACGGTAAGCGGATTCGTAAGCCTCCCGAACCGCCTCGGTGCCGCCTTCCACGGCCACGGGATCGGTCGTCTGCCAGATCAGGCAGATCGTCTTGGTAGGCGGTTCCGGGAACGCCTCCCGCGCCGCGTCGCAGAGGGCGACCACCACCTGGTACTGCGCCTCGTGCGGCACCTGCTCGCGCGTCTTGCTGACCTGCCGGGAGATATCGATCCCCTTGGAAGCCATGAACTCCGCGAGCCTTGGGTCAACGGGCAAGGGCGCGATGCCGGCACTGCTGAAAACGAACCGCGGCACCCCCAAGGCATGGCCGATGGCCTCCGCCATCTGGCTGAGACAGCGGTTACCTTCGTCCACGAACAGAATCCGAAACGCCTCGGCCCCGGGGTGTCGGATGAACTCCCCTGTACACAGGTAGAGCACCTCCTCGCAGATGTTCTTCGTCTGGTCGGTGACCCGCTCGAAGCGCCGCGCGATCGTCATCAACGGCGTTAGCGCTTCCGTTGGGAGTCGACCCGCCTGATGCAGGCCGGCCAGCTCTGCGTTGATGCCGTTGCGCAGCACGTTTGCCCGCTCTTCAATGGCCATCGTCCGCCGCGCCATGTCCGCATCCTGATCCAGGAACGCTTGAACGGTGTCGCGCAGCATGTGGATCGCGAGATTGCCGAGTTCGGTGAACCTGGCGACCGCGGGCGGTGGATCGATGGTCGCGACCGCCAGTGCCTGGCGGGCGATGCTCTCGGCGTAATCGCCAATGCGTTCGAGTTCCTTGTTGATCTTGATCGCTGTGAAAACAAACCGGAGGTGGCTGGCCACCGGCTGTTGTCGCACGATGAACTCCAGACACAACCGGTCGACCTCCGTCTCCAACTCGTCGATGTACTGGTCCCGGAGGATCACCGAATAGGCCAACTGCCGGTTCCGCTCGACAAATGCCTGCAGGCTCGCCCCCAAGGCGCGCGCGTCCAAATATGCCATCTCCTTGACCTTGTTGCGGATCAGGTCGATGTCTCGCTTCAACGTTTCCTCAAGATGCAGTGGCGTAGGCAAGGGGCGTGGGTCGATGAGTTATCGAACGGCGGGCTCTCTAGCACGCCCCTGAGATACTGCGCAAGCCCCGGATTGTTACAATTCGGCTGCATTGGCCCTCCCTTCCAGTCGTTGGCACGCAAGTGGCTCGATCAGACGCAAGGCTGAACCCGCAACGAAGAAATCCAGAGCTACCGGGTCGAGTCGCTCTCGCACGTCGAGTTGCCGCAACGAAACAAGTGCCCGCCGGTGCCCATCCCGCTTCAACGGCCGCACACCCGCCGGCCAGCCTCCGGCCGCGAGGCACCCCAGGGGGGACGACAACCTCTTTCCATGAATTCCCCTACCCCTTCTGGGATACCACTTCGCATGAAAGGTAGGGCGACCTGTCCGAGGGCGCATCCAACCTGGCACGTTCTTCCGGCGCGCCCGGAGGCCGCGCCCTACCATCCATCGGTTCATGGCCTCAGCGCGCGTCCAGACTTTGGAGGTCCGACCTCTCCCTGATCGAAGCCGAACGGAATGAACCGAGGCCCGCTCTCGGGCGTTCAGCATTCAGTCGTCCAACGCCATCGTGTCGGCGAGAACGGCCTGCTGGATCTTCTGTTCGGCGGCGGCGGCCAACCGGAACACCAGCACCCCTCCGCGGGTGCAACCGGCGCGCGCCAGATCGCTTGACGATGCCGTCGACCCGCGTAGGGATCCGAAACGGTGTTGCCAGGCGCGGCGATGCAGCGCCAGCAGGCAGGAATGCAGCAACTCGCGGTTGGATCTCCGGAAATGCCGAACCTCCACGCTGTTGAGCATCTGGTTTGCGCACAGGTAGCACACGGTGCGGTCTGTCGCCGTCAGGGTTTCGATCTCCTCCGAGGCGTAGCAGCCGGTCGCGTAGCAGTAAGTCAGCACGCTGAGCATGGTCGGCGCCGACAGGTGCCCCTCGACCGCAGAGCGCGTCGGAACCCGACGCTCGCGGCCGAGGACGCTGGAAACGACTTCCAGCACCCATCCGACAAGGGCGTCTTCCCTCACCCACTCTCTGAGGTCCCCAGGCAGGTTGGCCAAGGAAGTCGCCGGAGAATTCCTGAAGCCCACAGGTTGCCCGCATCGGTGCTTCGGCAGCCAGGCATTGGTTCTCATATCTCGCCCCAGAGGATACCCCGCCATTGTGACAGTCCGGTGACACGGAGGTGAAGACTGCGCATCATCGGCGCCGTCCCGGGTGCGGCCAGGGCCGGGACGGGGGAGGAGGCGAACCGCGCGCAGAGGGCTTCTGCGCCGCGTTGACCGCACTCAGGGGCCGGCGGTCAGCCGCTGGAACTCCGGATTACTCCGGACGGGAAGGAAGCCCTGGTTCGTGCGGGCGTCGGCCCGGAGGTCGCGGCTGGTGGCCTCACGCGCCCGGCGGGCGTCGCTGAGGGCCAGAGCCTTGGTGAGCGCCGCCAGGGCCTCATTGGGTTTGCCGAGAACGGCGCGCGTGGAGGCCAGGTCGTACCAGGCCTCTGGGGATTCCGGGGCGGCCTGCACCAGCTTGTTGAGGACGTTCTCGAGCCGGGTGCCCTGTTGGAGCTGCGCGTAGGCGTTGGCGACGGAGAGCAGGGTGTTGACGTTGGCGGACGGGAGGTCCACGAGGCGGTCGAGGAGTTCGAGGGCGGCGTTGGTGCGCTGGAGCTGGAGGTAGATGCTGGCGAGGTCGAACACCGCCTGGGCATTGGAAGGATTGGTTTTGAGGTCCTGTTCGAGCTGGGCGAGCCGCTGTTGCATCTGCTGAATCTGGTCGGCGTTGGCGGCGGCGCGGGGCAGTCCCTTGAGGTCCTGGATGTGTTTCACCAGGCCCTGGATGCTGCTGTTCTCGCGGTCGAACCGGAGGCAGGTCTCGGCCAGGAGCAAGGCCTCGTCAAACCGCTGGGAGCCGACCAGGAGACTGCTGTAGCGGTAGACCGCTTCGGGGCTGTACGGGCAGAAGGCAAAGGCCTGTTTGAAGGCGAACTCGGCCTCGCGGAGCATGCGTTGCTGCTCCTCGTTCGTGCGGGCGTTGGCCACCCGCCAGGTGTAGACGCCGCCGATGGAGCTGCGCAGCTTCGAGAACGATTTCTGGGCCTGGTCGTCCCGCACGAATTTCCGGTCGCCGGTGAACCCGGTGACGTCCCGCCGCTCGTGGACCCGCATGGCAAAATCGCAGATCTCCTTCACCGGGGTGTCATACGTGATCCAGTTGCCGATCAACCGCTCCGAATACCGGCACCAGAACTCGTGGTCCTTCTGCACCTTTTCCTCGCTGATCTCCGCCAGCGGCTGACGGTTGATCCGCATGATGATCCCATACGGCTCGAGATGCGGGAACATCCAGTCCAACGGGAAACTCTCCTCCACGTAGAACTCGTTCGTGGGGTTCTTGTCGAAGATCACCTTCGTGAGCAGACCGTTGATGGCCATCACGGAGACCTGTCCGGCCACTTGCAGGCGGCCGTCTTCGCCCACCCGGACATCCTCTCCGGGCCTCAGTTGGCCGGCCTGCAAACGGCGTTGGGCGTCCGCGAAGTACTCCGACATGCAGTTCGCGTGGTCCTCGAGGGAAGGCGTGTGGATCTCGACTGGCGGATAGACCCCTTCGGCGCGGCGCCGGTTCTCGACCCACCGCCCGAACGCCATCAGCCACCGGTCCGCCGGCAGCAGGATTTGCCCCAGCAAATTCGGCCGGGCGGGATTCGACCGCACCATGTCCTGGAAGAAGTATGGGTCCTTCTGCGCGCTGCGGTTGTAGTGCGCGCGGATGTAATTGAGGTAGGTGCCGTCAGCCAGGGCGTTCTGGGTGATGATGTAGACGTCGCGCCGGTCGAATTCCGGGTCCCGCGGCTTGCAGCGTGCCGGAATGAAGCTCTCGCAGAAGATCATATACGTGGGGCAGAACCGCCCGGGATCCGTCCCCCCAAACAGAATCGTGTCGCGCGCCATCGGCGGGTAGATCCCAAAGGGCGGCGTAAACATGTCGTGCCCGAACCAGTAGCCGAAGAGGTGGCCGCGCTGCTCGTTGTCCGACCAGTGGGAGAACACCGACTCGAACGGCATGAGGAAGAAGAGGCCCAACAAGGGGGCCAGGGGCGCCCGGCGGCGCGCGATCAGGAAGATGAGGACGGCCACCGCCGCCAAACCCAACGTGAAGAGCGCCGTGAAGCGCGCCAGGGGATCGGCGGTGGGCTCGAGCCCGAAGGCGAACCGGCTGAGCAACGATTCCTTGTCCGGTTGGTAGACGACCGTCACGGAGTAGAAGGCGAAGGCGGCGGCCAGCGCGGCGCCGGCCAGCGCGGGCCGCCGGAACTCGGCGTATTGCGTGGCCAGGAAGCCCCCCAGGATCGACATCCCGTAGGCGACGCACAGCGCGATCATGACGTGCGAGGCCGTGAAGAAGACGCGGGTCATCTCGCGGCTCTGGCGATCCGGCGACACGTTCATCAGGACGATGAGGAGCACCCCCAAGCCGAGATACATCGTGATCAAGCCGAGCAACCAGGCGCGCTCGCGTCTCTGCATCCGGAGGAAGAAGACAAAGGGAATCAGGGCCAGGAAGAGGTAGACCAGGTTGAATTCCTCGACGGCGCCGGTGAACAGCAGGTTCATCTGGTCGAAGAACCGGTCCCAACTGGTGGTAGGATTGGTGCGTTCATATTGTCCGCGGGTGAAGGCGTGGACGAAGCCTTCCCAGGTGCGGGCGTAACCCCAGTTCATGGGGGGGTTGGTGGCCGAGGCGACCGGCATGAAGAAGTAGAAGAGGGCGCCCAGCGCCCAGCACATTCCGAGGCAGAACGCGTGGAAGACATGGCTGCCCAAGCCCTCGGTCTGCATCGCCAGCACCACGCAAGCCGCAATCGACGCCAGCCCAATCACAATGTAGATCCGGAAGAGCGGTTTGTTGCCCGCCAGCGCCTGCAGGTGGCCGCCCGCGAACAACACCAGCCCCACCACGAAGATGATGCTGTTCCAGAGAAACAGGTCGCGCCCCAGCTTCCGGTCGGCCGCCGCGATGGCCACCTCGATTCCCATCGCCGCCAGGATCAGCGTCTGGTGGTTCGTGAACGAGATCCCGAAGAAGAACAGCGCCCAGTAGGCATACCGCATCTGGCTCGGCGCGTGAATCCACCGCAACAGGAAGACCATCATGAACATGAACGACAACAGGCTGAACGGGTAAACCTCGACGATCACCGCCTGGCTCCACATGAAGCCGTTGAATCCGATGAGCATCCCCGCCACATAGCCGGTCGCCATGCACAACGCGTTCTCCCACCGCCGGTCGATCCCCTTCAACTCCTCGATGCTCTCCAGGAACATGCTGCTCCCCCGCGACGCCAGCAGCGCCACCAAGCCGGACGAGAACGCCCCGGCCACCGCCGACGACAAGGCCACGCGCCACGCGATGTTCGAGAACGGCACCAGCACCGTGAACAGCCACGTGTACAGCGTCCAGACCGGATAGCCGGGCGGATGCGGCACCCCCGCGTAGAACGAACCCACCGCCAATTCGCCGCTGTCTTCCAGCGTCAGGTCCGGCGCCAGCGTGAAGAGATACCCGATGAAGACGATCAGTGTCGTCGCCGCAAAGGTCCACCAATCAATCTTCCGGAACAAGGGCGCCACCGGCGGCACGACGCCGGCCTCGCGCCTTAGCGCCAGCCACAGCACCAGATAGGCGAGCCCCCCCAAACCCAGCGCGAAAAAGCCGGCCGCGAAGATCGCCCGCCAGATGCTCACCGGAAGTTGCGAGTAGCGCGCCAACCCCCCGCACACCCCCGCCAATATGGCGCCCTGGCGGACCCGGACCAGTCGACCGGACGGCTCCTCGCGCCGCCCCGATGATTCCGGAGGCGACGCGTCGCCGCCCCTGCCTGATCGGCTCTTTTCCTTGCTCATACGCTCTGACTTCAGCCCGTCGGTCGTCAATACCGCACGGGAGGCCATACTTGAATGGCTCCCCCGGGACGTTGTCCATACCAAAATCGCTCGGCGGCGTTCTGCCGGCTCAAGGTATCCCCGACCACCGCGGGCGCGGCCGCGTAGTTGCTCAGCCCCACCGCGGCGATGAGTTCAATGCCCGGCCCCCCGTAGGGCTCCGGCCGCGCCGCGGGCGGTCCCCATGTCGCCAGCAGCAACAGCAGGGTCCCCGTCGCCGGCGCCAGCCACGGCCAAACCACCCCTGGGGCTCGCGTCCGGTCCTCACCGCGGCCGAAGATCTGTTGCTTAAGGCGACTCGAAGGGCGTCGCGGCACCCAGGCACGGAGCCGCTCTTCCAGTGTTTTCCCAGCATTCATCGTCTTCTCCTTCCGCTCCTTCCAAGGCGCGGCGCAGCCTGGCCAGACCGTAGCGATACCGGCCGGCGGCCGTGTTCGGCGAACTGCGCGTCAGCCCCCCGATTTCCTCGAATGTGCACTCATGCCACACCTTCAGGACCACCACCTCCCGCTGTTCCATCGGCAAATCCGCCAACGCCGCCATCGCCGCCTTCTCGAGCGGGTTCTCTCCAGGCAGAGGTTCGAACCAACGGATGGACTCCCATTCGCGACGGAGCCGGCGCCACAGGCTGCGCCGGTAGTTCAAGGCCCGGTTCCGAAACGCCCGCACGCAGTAATGCGCCGGATTGCCGGGTCGCACCCCCCGCTCCAGCAGCGCCACAAACGTCTCCTGCAACGCGTCCTCGGCCTCGCTATGACTCAGGCCCAGCGCGCGGCCATACAGGATCAGCGCCGCCGCCTTCTCCTCATACAACCGTTCGCACCACGCCTGACTCGAGTCACTCACCCGTTTTGCCTATATGGACACCACCGACCCTGGATTTGTATGGGCGGCCTCCTCGGGCACCGGAGTTCGCAGCTCGGAGCTCGGGTTCATGATTCCCATGCGCATCGGATGGTTGGATGTGGCGGCTTTCCATGAACCGTCAGGTAGGGCGACCTCTCCGAGGGCGCCGGAAGAGCATCCAACCTGGCACGTTCTTCCGGCGCGCCCGGAGGGCGCGCCCCACCACTTCTCAGGGCAACCGTAGCGCCGGCACTCCTGTCGGCGGGCGACTCCGCCCTGAAGAGTCAGCCCGGACTTGCGTCCGCGGCCACGGTCCCACGGCAAGGCGGCCTCCCGCGAACCTGTTCGCCAATCGCGTCGCCTCGGGGCAGCCGATTCCCCTGAGGCATGCCGCACAAGGCGTCAATGATCCGCACTCGGGCGCCGCGCCCGGGGCGTCCCCGGCACATACATGTCCTGCCATTGCAGCCCGCACGCCCGCTGCATCTCGAGGCAATACTCGAGCCGCCCCAACTCCCGATCGCCGTTATTGGTCCCGAAAGTGAACTTCACGCCGGCCTGTTTGGCCATCCGGATGAACCGCTCGCTCGGCAACCGGAACCGCGCGTTGATCTCGATCGCCACGCCGTTCCTCTTGGCCGCGTCAATCACCCGCTGCATCCGCGCGGGCGTCCACAGCCGGTCGTAGTCCGCCGCAATCGCGTCCGGCAGGTAGGTGGGGTTCACGTAGATGTCGATCGGCTCCTCGGTCAGGATCCGTTCGATCGTCCCGACGAGGCGCTCGACGAAGGCCTCGGGCTCGTCCACCTCAACCTCGCTCGGGATCCAGAGCCGGGTCCGTTTCCCCCGGTGATCGGTGAAGGTCATGGCATCGGTAAAGACGTAATCGAACCGGGCGATGGCCGCGCGGGAGAAGAGCCGCACCCATTCGCGGCCTTCCGCCTGCAGGGCGATGAACACCGGCTGGCCCTTCATGGATTCGAGGAATTCCAGCGCCCCCGCGTCGTTCGTCATCGGGAAACCGACACCGCCATTGACCGCAATGCCGTAGTTGATGCCTGTCCGCCGCGAATGCGCCAGGACATCCTCGATGGTCAACCCGCCTTTCAGGTGTCCGTGCAGATCGATCACCGGGAAGTTGGAGGCCGCCAGCTCGAGGATCTGGCGATCGACGACGTCCGCCTCCGGGGCCGGCCGGTCGTCGGGAGTCTCGTCCGGCAACCGGCGCACGCGGATGTGGCGGTAGGACACCCGGCTTCCCGGGTCATGACACTGCAAGGCAAAGGTCCCCCGCCCCAGACGCGGGACTGGTCCTGCGGACGTCCGCAGCTCGGCCTCCGGTTCCCGGTAGTCCACCACCAGCCGGTCGTTCAAGCAGACCTCCACCCGCCGACCCCGCACCCCAATCCGCAGCGCGAACCATTCGTTGTCCGCCACCAGCGCCTTGTGCAGGTTCCGCACCCCGTAGAGGCTCCCCGTCTTCTTCAGCTCCAGGTAGCCCTCGTGCGCCTCCTGGCTGTTGTTCACCTGCACCTCAAAGCCGTGCTCCGGCCAACCCTTCTCCTGGTAGCGGGTGTGAAAGAACACCCCGGAGTTCGCCCCGCGCCGTGTCTTCACCTCCACGTTCAACTCGAAGTTCTTGAAGCCAGCCCCGCCACCCGGCCCTTCGTAAAACAGATGCGCCCGCGGCCCATCGCACAGAATCGCGCCGTCCACAACCCGGAACGAACCCGGATTCTCGGCCGCCCGCCATCCTTCCAGCGAACGACCGTCGAACAGCTCCACCGTGTCGGACTCCGCCGCGGCCACGACGCCCGAAATCAGCATGACCAGAAGCAGCGCGCCGCGGAGCTGAGCCGCAAACGAACACCTCTTCGCCCGTCTCTCGGACTTCCTCTGCATGAATCGGAAATGCAGAATGCAGAATGCAGAATGCGGAATGGGCTTTCGACGTTGAACGTTGGACGTTGGACGTTGAGCGTTTCCCGCTTTCTGGCTGCAGAGCGCATTCAGCGGTTGGATGTCCCGGCCCTCCATAAACCTCTCCCTGCATCCGCCCCCCTCAGCCGCCATCGCACAGACGCTTTGGCGGACCAAGCCCTGTCCCTCTCCCCCTCGGAGGGGAAGAGGGTGCCCCGCAGCCGCGCGACGGGTGAGGGGGATTCGGCCGGGTTGATGATCCCAACGCGCGCCAATGCCGCGCGTCCCTCCTGCCTTCGGGACAACAGCATGGAGGTCGTCCGTGATTCGCCCCAAAGGAGAGCGGGTTCGTGTCATATTGCTTGGGGCCGAACCTTACACCCCGAACGCACCGCGGCAAGCCGCCAAGTCGGCAGGTCGGCAGGTCGGCAGGTCGGCACGTCGGCAAGTCGGCAGGTCGGCAGGTCGGCAAGTCGGCACGTCGGCACGTCGGCAGGTCGGCAGGTCGGCACGTCGGCAGGTCGGCGAGTCGGCGAGTCGGCGAGTCAGGCGCCTGCAGTCCGCAGCAGTTGCCAGAAGACGCAGAAGGCAGACATCGGAAGTGCACGAACCCTTTGTCGCTTCGTTCCTTTGTTGTCCACCCTCCGTCCGACTCCCCCGTTCGCCGGCAACATGGAGAAATCACAACAAAGAAACCAGTAAACGAAGAAGAAAGGGGCACCTCCCCTCCCCTCTCCGCTCTCCCCTCCCCCGCCCGGGGCCTAAACCCGCGGCAGCTTCCACGGGGCACGATACGTGTACGACAACATCTTCGACGCAAAGGCGTCGTCCACGATCTTCTCCTCGCCCGCATCCCACCGGATCTTGCGTCCGAGGCGCATCGAGATACTCCCCAGATGACAGACCGTGGCGGTCCGGTGACCGATCTCGACGTCGCAGATGGGCAGCTTCCGGCTCTTGATGCACCCGTACCAATCGTCCAGGTGGTTTTTGCTCCGATACAGATGCACCTCGTTGTCCCGCAGCGGCTGTCGCACAATGTCCTCCGGATCCGATTGGAGCTTGCCGCGGTCGACGTAGATGGACCCCTTGGTGCCGAAGAACTCGGTTCCCGACTTGCGCCCGGCCCCCTGGCTGCAGAAGACCTTCACGTCGTCGCCGTACTGGTAAACAATCTCGCTTTCCCGCGGCACCTCATACCGCCCCTTCTCGTCGAACACGGCTTTGCCGTCGATCGTCCGCGGCCCGCTGTTGTCGCGGTCCAGGCCCCACTGGGCGATGTCCAGGTGATGGGCGCCCCAGTTGGTCATCTGTCCGCCGGAATAATCCCAGTAGAACCGGAAGTTGTAGTGCACGCGGTTTTTGTTGTAGGGGCGCCAGCGGGCCGGCCCGAGCCACATCTCGTAATCCAGCTCCGGCGGCGGCTCGCTGTCCTGGACCGGCTCGACATCGAAGTTCACATGCGGCAGGCCGACGCGCACCGTGTGGATTTTGCCGATCCGCCCTGAGCGCACCAGTTCGCAGGCGAGGCGGAACTTGTCATCGGAGCGCTGCATGCTGCCGGTCTGCACGATGCGCCCGTAGCGGCGGGCGGCGCGCACCATGTGCCGGCCCTCGTCGACCATCAGGCTGAGCGGCTTCTCCACATACACGTCCTTGCCCGCCTGACAGGCGTGAATCGTCTGCAGCGCGTGCCAGTGGTCCGGCGTCGCAACAATCACCGCGTCCACTTCCTTCAGATCCAGCAGCCTCCGGTAGTCGCCAAAGGCCGCGCACGCGCGCCCCGTGCGGTTTTCCACCTCCTTCTTCGCGACCGCCAGGCGGTCCCGATCCACGTCGCAAACCGCCACCACGTTCTTGTGGTTCTGCAACATCAGGGGCAAGCCTTGATTCCCCACGGCGATGCACCCGATGCGGACGCCTTCGCGCAATCCTTCGCCGATGGTCGCGGCACGCCCGCGCACGTGCGGAAACGTCAACCCGACCCCCAGGCCGGCCGTGCCCAGCGCGGTCGATTGGAGGAAGTGGCGGCGGGTCATCGAGTGCTTGGCTGCTTTCATAGGCGCGATTCTACACTGAGCCGGCGCCACTCGGCAACTTGCGAACAACGACGGTTCTGCGGTCGACGCTCGCCTCACTCCGGCAGCAACTGCACTTCGGCCCAGACCGGACGGTGGTCCGACGCCACCGGTTCGTCCACCACCTCGACCTTCAGCACGCGGAACCGATTCGATGGAGTGAGAAAGAAGTAATCGATCCGCCGGTTCGGCTGGCCGGCCGGGATCGTGAAGCCGTCGCCGTGCCCGCCCAACTCCCACGCGTCCGGCGCAAACTCCTTCATCGCCCGATGCACCCGACTGTCCGGCCGATCGTTGAAATCGCCGGCCAGCACCGTCGGCACGCCGGGGTCCGCCGCCACCACGTCGCGGATCTCGGCTACGTTCTGGATCCGCTCGGTGTCGTCGGGCCGATAGTCGATGTGGGTGGCGCAGAAGCGCAGCCGCTGTTTGCCCACGGCCACGGTGACCTGCAGCAATCCCCGCTGTTCGCCCGGCCGCACCATCCGGTAATGCCTGTTGGTCCAGCCGAGAATCGGCAATCGGCTCAGGACGGCGTTTCCGTAAAAGCCGCCCTGGAAGTGGTAGTTGTTGCTGAAGACGCACGTCAGGCCGGTCAACGCCGCCAATTCCGCCGGCAGGTCCCGACGCTGTGTCCGCGCCACCCCCTGGTCCACTTCCTGCAACGCTGCCAGGTCGGCCTCCGCCCGCCGGATGACTCCCGCGATTCGCTCGAGGTCGAGGCGGCCATCGGTGCCTTCCCCGTGATGGATGTTCCAGGTCAACAAGCGCAGGGTGGCGGGCGTCTGGGTTTGCGCGGCGGCGCACCCTGCCAGCAGCACCGCGACCACGAGGGCCGCCAGTGCCGCACCGAGCTTCTCAACGACGTGCTTCGATTGTGTTCTCATCGGGTGTTCTGCACAGGTTCCCGCCACTCGCCATCTCACAGATGTCTCTATCGGCAGACAATGCAATTCTCTCGAACCGCTGGTCTGTCGATCAACCACGCCTGACTCGCAACGTTGTTCAGTGGCCAAGAGGGCCTGGACCGTGGTGTGATGCGGAACCACCACACATTTTGTGCCTTCTGCGTCTTTTCGCGGCTGACCCTCTGTTCCGGTTCCGTTTCTTTGCGTTCCTTTGCGACCTTCTGTTGACAACAGCCAATCCGGCGCACCGGTTGCTCAGGGTGGAACAGAAGGTCGCCAAGAACCGCAAAGGCAGCTTTTCGTCTCAGTCCCTCTTCTGCCTTATGTGCGTTCTCGCGGCCAGCACCCTGCGCGAATCCGTGTTCATCCGCGTTCATCCGTGGTTGAGAACCCAACAACTCCTGCTGGTCCAGCTAGCGCCCCGCCACGGTGGGATGCTCCAGCACGCGCGGGTTGCGCGCAAAGAACTCCCCGGCACAACGCCGGGCGTCCTCCATCGAGCTTGTCCGTGCCAACTCGACGTGGAACCGATGCCCAAAGGCGAAGTTCGCCGCGTAGTACTTCGTGAACGCCTGGAGCCGACGCAGCGCCACCGCCGGTTCGAAATCCTCCAGCAGGTAGTCGGCAAGGCGATTCCATACCTCCGCGACGCCGGTGGTTAGGGGACTCCCCATGAACCGGAACTCGGAGCTCGGAGCTCCTTCCCACGTCGCGAACAGCCACGGGCGCACCAGGGCCATCCGCCCGATCATCACCGCACAAGCCGGTCGGAGTCTCTCTCCCAGCACGGTCACACTCTCCGCACCCAACAGGTCGCCATTCGCAATCAGCGGCAGCCGCGTCACCGATGCCGCCCACGCCAGCAATTCGTGCCGTGCCCGCCGTCGGAACTTGTCCTCGAAGAACCGCGGATGCAGCGTCACGGCGTCCACCCCCGATTCCTCGAGCAACTTCAGGCGCTCGACGAACCGCGGTTCCCAATCCGGTCGCCGCGCTCCCAACCGGATCTTCGCCGTCAGTAAAACCGGCCAGTGCCGCCGCACCTCCGTCACCACGGCGCGCAGCGCCTCGAGGTCCTCGAACAAAGCGCTGCCGGCTTCGCAAGCACGGATCGACAACGCGTCGCAGGCGAGATTCAGATCGACGGCTTCCACCCCGTGTTCGCCCAGTCGCGACAGGATCCGGTCCACGGGATCACCGGCCCGGAGCATCAGTTGGTAGACCACGAAGCCCTCGGCGGGACGCCGACGCAGCCAGGGCGACTTCTCGAAGTCCTCCTTGAGGATCTGCGCGCCGGCGAGCATCTCGGTCCACAGCGCGCCGTAGCCGCCGAAATCAGCCAGCAACCGACGAAACGCGCTGTGCGTGTAACCGGCCAGCGGTGCGCAGAACCGCGCCGGCGCCAAGACCCGACCGCGGAGGGTGCACTCCGCGAACCCGGGTGCCGCCACAAGATTCGGGACAGCGTTCGTGCTCAACGCGCGGACGCTACACACGGCGAACCCGCGTGGCAACCGGCGGCGGGAATCTGGCAGGCCGTCGATTGCCCAACCACTCCAGCACGCGCACCACCCCTTCCGGACCGCGGCTCTCCTGCGGCTGTCTACCGGGTCAGCACCGCCCGGTAGTTGAAGCGGTCATTCGGCGCCGCATCCCCATGCAACGTGAATTCCGCGGCCTCGCCTTTCCGAATCGCATTGTCCGCCCATTTGAAGTGCACGGCCGCCGGCCGCTCACGAAGTCCCAGCGCCCGCAGCGGAACGGCAACCTCGAGTTCGCGCTCGCCGAGGCGAAGGCTCACGTCCGCCACGCGCGTCCACTCATGGCCGCGGCCTGCGTGACGTTCGAGCACGGTCGCTTTCGGGGTGACTCCCGCACGGTTCAACACGAAGTCGTATCCCAACCAGCCATTGGTCGCGCATCCGTCCACATCGAGATACAGGACCATCCAATTAGTGTCCGTGCACGGCGTCAGCGGTTCCCGCGTCGCGGCGTAGAAGTAGAGACGGCGCCGATCGGCACTGACCTTGGCCCGGATGATGTCGTTGCGGCCGGTGTCGTCAACATACCGCGTCTGGCGATCCCATCCCACGTGATCGCGCCGCATGGGGTCGCCAATCGTATCGCGGAACTCCGGTCCCACCGCCTCCCAATCCTCGAACCGACCGTCCACACGGATCGGCGCCGGACGGACGGGCCCGACCGCGCGCGCCCCCTTGAACCGCCGCACGTTCGCCACCAGTTGATAGTAGTAGTTGTCCCCGTGCCCGCCCCGCATCGGCTCGATGTCCCGACTGTGCTCCGGATCGAACTGGTCGACAAACGACACCACCCCGTCCGCGTAGAAACCCGAGTTCGTCGTGAACCTCCCGGCGATCCACTCGTTCCAACCCGTGACAAAGACGGCCGTGGGGTCGAGCGCCAACGCGCGCGTCCATTGTTCGGCGAAGTTCCGACCCGTGCCGTCGCCGCCTCCGGGCGGCGCCGGTTGCCCCGCGTGAAAGCTCCGCCCATGCGACCGCGGATTGCTCAGCACACTGAGCCGGCCGTCGACGGCGTTCTGCGCGACGCCCACCGTGACTTCCTCGACGGCACCGGCGCGGTTGGTGAACGCGTGCTGCGGAAACACCTCCAGCCAACCCCATTGATCCGGTCCGGTGGGGCCGACGAAGTAATCCGGCTGCGGCTTGCGAAAGGTGAACCGGCTGCGGATCCGCTCGAGCTCGGGGTCTTCCTTTCCCGACGCGCCCCCCAACAGCGCCGGGTCGGCCAGGATCAGCGGCTTGCCCTCCCATCGATACCACAGCTCAGGATACAACCCGGGACCTTACAGCTCGCGCTCGAGCTGCCGCACCACCCGGGCCGGATCCCAGAACGGACAAAGAAAGGCGATTCCTGGCACACGCTGTCCCGACCTCCGGATCCGATCCCAGACCCGGCACAGGGCCTGCCAGCTTTCCGGGTAAGTCAGTTGATTGGTCACGTCGAAGATCACGGCGTCCACACCGGCGTCGGCCAGCATCTGGGCGTGCTTGGCCAGCACCGCCTCGTCCTCCGCCACGTAGTAACCGAAGATGGACTCCCCCCAGTGATGCGGCACGTGCATCGGTCCCCAGAGCGGATGCTGCGGGTCGTCCATCGCGGCTGGGGCTTCGGCCAAAACCTTCGAGATGTCGAACGGACCCGCGGACCCGTGTCGCCCCAGCCAGAGGAAGTAGAAGATCGCGACCTGTTTTTCCGGGCGCGGCGGACCAACCTCAGCCCCCGTGGGCAGCGATCGCCCCAGGGCATCCGTCGCCACCCACGTGTCGGGTGCGGTGTCCCACGTGTCCTTCGGTCCCGGACCTCCGGCCAACGCAGCCTGGAATAGCCCCGCTGCCACTCCGAAGATGAGCCATCGGTGCCACACGCGCATGGAAAACCTGCTTTCCGTAGCAACGGGATGCCTTGTACCTACGGACCTTAGGAGGCAGGGCGCGACTCCGAGAAAGACTCGCGAGC
>CAYSPU010000018.1:19845-36954 GCA_964432995.1 uncultured Verrucomicrobiota bacterium | reverse complement strand
CCCCGTGCCCCCATAACCGCCGCCACTGCCCATGCCCCAGTCCCCACCCCCACCACCGCCGCCAGGACCCTTGCCCGGCTGAGACCAATACGTCGATCCCAGATACCCCTGACCATCGGCTGAAATGGACGACGTGCCATCCACCGAGACTTCGCCAGCGGAAATCACCACCCCGATACCGCGCCACTGGCCGTCCACCGGGGCATCCCGATGGGCGCCCAGGCACAGCACTCGGGAGCCGTTCACCAACACCAGCGTTTCGGCAACCGCCAAAGTGCACCCGCCCCCGATCTCGATCGTCGACACGGCTCCCGCGGACAGCGAACGGAGGTTCACATTCGTCCCGGTCAGCCGCACGGTGGCCGCCTGGTCGAGGACGAGGCGGCCGAAACTGTGGGTGCCCTCGACCGTCACCGTGCAGCCGGAGACCGTCAGGTCCAGGTCCTCATACGAGGAATCCTCCGCGAGGATCGAGGTCGAGTTGGTGAGGACAAGGGCGTCGGCTTGGGTGGTCCACAGGCCGCTAGCCAGGAACAGACACAGAGCACCGGTGAAGAGCGAAGGGGAAACACGCATGTGGGTATGGCAAACGGAGCTTCACTTCAGAAACGTCGCCGGTGCTTATAGCAGCCACGGGCGATCAGGCAAGGATCGAGATGTGCCCGACGAGACTCGAGGCCGCCCTTGCATTTGTCGGTGTCTGGTGCGAAACAGAAAGCCATCCTGCTTCTGGGAATCGGCGCCTTGCCCGAACGGTTTGCACCGGTGCAAGCCGATCTGGCACTCGCCGAAGGGTGGGCCAACGACACAACCCCAACCGGATTGGCCACGAACATGAAGACGATGCGCTGCAGACACCACTGGCGAACCCTGGCGGCGTGGTTGCTCCTCGCCTCACTTGCCCCGGCTAACGGCGTGCGCGGCGGCGACGTCGACGTGACTCCCGTCGGGCAGTGGACGTGGCCCAACAAGACGCCTTCTGCGGTCTCAGTGATGCAGTCCGGAGACTATGCCTACCTGGTCGACTCGGTATCCGGCTTGGTGGTGATCGACGTCCGCGACCCGGGCAGCCCGCAGTTCTTGGGCGGTTGTGACACGGGTAACGCCGCCAATGGCGTTACGGTCGTGGGCCAGTATGCCTACCTGACGGATTACGACACCGGCCTGCACGTGATCGACATTAGCAATCCGGCCAATCCCCGAGCCGTGGCCACCTTCCACAGGGCAAGTCCGCGCGGCGTGGCCATCCGGGGCAACTATGCCTATGTCGCCGGAACCGGTGGGCTCCAGGTGGTCGACATCTCGAACCCAACCCGGCCGCAACTGGCCGGGGAGTTGTATCCGATCGGATCCGCCGTCGGGATCACGTTGGTGGACCAGCATGCCTATGTGGCGGCTTCCTCAGCGGGCTTGGCGGTCATCGACGTCAGTGATCCAACCCATCCACAGCAGGTGGGAGGGTTTGATGCCGTCGGGGCTTTTGACGTGACGGTTTCGAGCAACCACGCCTACTTGGCCGGGGGCAAGGGTCTCGTGGTGCTCGACATCAGCAACCCGATTATGCCGCAGCAGGTGAGCCGGTATGATACCCCCGAAGTGGCTCTCTCCGTGGCCGTGTCCGGTACCACGGCTTTCGTGGCAGATCAGGTAGGTGGCTTGGTGGTGATCGACGTGAGCGATCCGGCTCGGCCGACGCAAGTGGGAGGCTACGGCGCATTCCGCGCGAGCGGGGCCAAGGTCTTTGATGTTGCGGTGCAGGGGCCCTATGCCTACGTGGCTGACTACGGGGGCGGTCTGCTGGTGCTCGATGTGAGTCGCCCCGCCAATCCCCAGCGCCGGGGCACCTATGACACCAGCGGAACTGCCAGGGGCGCGACGTTGGTCGGCAACCGCGCCTTTGTGGCCGACTCATCCAGCGGTCTGGTCGTGCTCGACGTGAGTTCGGCCTCGAGCCCGCAGCGCTTGGGCGGGTATGACACGAGCGGCTCGGCCCTGGGGGTGGCGGTATCCGGCAACTACGCTTATGTGGCCGCCGGGAGCGAGGGCCTCGTTGTGGTCGGCGTGACCGATCCGGCCAATCCGCAGCGGCTGGGAGCGTGTGACACGGCTGGCTCTGCCTCGAGCGTGGCCGTGTCGGGCAACCACGCCTTCGTGGCCGATGGCGCCACGGGCCTGTTGGTGATCGATGTGAGCGATCCAGCGCAACCGCAGCAGGTCGGGGCGATTGACACCAGCGGTTCTGCCAAGGTGGTGAAGCTGTCGGGCGACTGTGCCTGCGTGGCGGATGATACGGGTGGCCTGGTGGTCATCGACGTGACCAATCCGACCGTGCCGCAGCGGCTGGGCGGCTACGCTACCGTCGGTCCGGCTCGGGACGTGGCGGTGCAGGGGAACCGTGCCTGCGTGGTGGTGTATGTGCCAATGGGCACGGCGCCGGGGGGCGGCATGGAGATTATCGACGTGAGCGATCCGACCCAACCGCAGCGGCTCGGCGCGCACCTGACGCTCCGCTATGGCGGCAGCGTGGCGATGCTGGGCGACTACGCTTGTCTCGCCTATGACTCCGGCGGCCTCGAGTTGCTCGATCTCACCGATCCGTCTCATCCACAGCGCATCGGTGGCAATGGCTCCTTCACCTTCGGGCATGGTCTTGCCGTGGCCGCTGACAAAATCTGTGTCGCTTCGGGAACCAACGGCTTGGTGATTCTCGAGACGCTGCCGCTCTTTCGATCCGTGACGCGCAGCGACAGTCAACTTCATTTGACCTGGGACGGTTTGGGGGCTGGCGCGCTGCTTCAGGAGACCGCCGATCTCACATCACCGAACTGGCAAACGGTTGCCGGATCGCAGGCCACCAACACCCTCGCGCTGCCTTTCTCGGGACCGGCAACGGGCTTCTACCGCCTGTCCCGACCTTAGCCTGGACATTTCCACTCCCTGCGTGAGATGTCCGCCTGCTGGGCCGCTTTGGCTTGGTTGTGGGCGATTCAGGTCCTCAAGTTCCTCCTTTCCACTCGTCGCTGCAGCGATCCAAGCCGTGTCGCGCTCCGCCGGACCGCCCGCCGTCCCGGCGGGCAGCAGCCCCACCGGCCGAACGCGTCGTCGGACCTTCCGGAGCCGAACACCAGTCGGAGCGCCCCGCTCGGCGCGGGGCCAGAGGCATACTCACCGTTCACTGTCTTCTGGCCGGCATCATGCCGGCGCTCCGGCGGCCGAGCACGCCTCCGAACCTCCGACCGCCTCCCGCCCGCTCGTTGCCGCTGCGACCGAGGGACCAGCCTCCGCCAAGGCTACGGCTTGGCAAGCCGGTCGCGCTCCGTCGGACCGCCCGCCGGGCGAGATCGCCTCGGACGACCACCTGCATCCCGCACTTGCGGTGTGGCGCTCACCAACGGAAGAAGCGGTAGGGATCGTCCCACTCCTCCGGCTCATCCAGGTAGAGCCCCTGCAACCAGCGGCCCGGTTCCTTCTCGCGGACAGGGGTGGATATGTGGTGCAGCAACGGGGTCTCGCAGGGCACGCCGAGGTTGGACAACAGCCGCGTCACCAGGAAGCTCGTGCGCCGGAACGTCCGCTTCAGTCCGTAGTTCGCCCGGTAATCGAATTGCCAGGGCACAAGTTGGCAGAAAACGACGTTGCCGCCTGACGCCACGGCGAGCACGCCGTCACCAATGGGGTCGGCGCCACCGGCCACGAGCGGGATCGCGCGCGGGTCGCGGTTGTGGACGTCGGCAGGCCCGACGCCGGCCAGTGGCGATTCCCATTCGGGTGGCTCGAAGAAAGCGTTGATGTGCTCCGCCGGGGCGAGGGAAATCCGGAACGGCAGGAAAGCCTCGGCGTCGGCTGGCGTGAGCCCCAGGGCCAGAATCCGTCCTCTGCGTTTCACGAATTCGGCGAGCGCTTTCCGATGCGCCACGAGGACTTCGCCGCTCCGCGGGCCGGCGATCAACAGTCGGTCGGGCTTGAGTTCGCCCCCGGCGTAGTCGGTGAGGTGGAAGCCAGCCGCTCCGAGATGGGTCTTGCCCTCAGGTTCGCCAGTATAGAGAGCGGTGCGCGGCGGAGATGGCTTCCAGGCGCCGACGTACTCGAGGAGGTTGGCGACGAGGGTTTCTGCGACTGGCTCGTTCTCGGTGCGGCCGGTGACGTCCATCTGGCAGAAGAGGATTATTCCCTGCCCCTCGCGAAACTCGAGCAGCGGGCTGTATTGCAGGCTGAACCCGCCGTCGAGAATGGGGAGGAAATCGCCGCAGGCGGGTTTCTCGATGAGCACGGAGGCGACGTTACCCTGGCAGCCGCAACGCCAGGCGCGTGTCACCTCGAGACCACACCAGGTGACCGTTGGCGCGCCGTTGAACTTGGGATTGAGCTGATACTTGAGCCGCGGCGGCAGGATGGTCGCTTCGCCGCGCCAATCCCGCAGGCACTCGTCTCGAAGTCCGGCCAGCGCGGGATGGTCTGGGACTCGCGGGAAGACCTGGCGCAGGCCATAGGCCGCGACACGGAAGCCGAGGCGTTGTTCGAGCACTTCCGGTGTCTGCTCGAACACGAGCACCTTGAGCCCTTTGCGCACCTGGTTGAGATTGGGGACCTCGTTGGTCAGGGTGAGAGCCGCCTTGCCCACAACCAGCAGGTCGTAGGCTCCCAGGTCGGAAGTGGCGTCAACGCCGGTGAAAGGAACGCCGAGGCCGCGGAGCAACGGGCCGGTCTCCCCTCGCGGATCGAACAGCGCGACTCGGACCGCCGTTCGCGGCGTTGGCCGCTGAGGCAGAACGCGGATCGCGAACGCGTCTTCTTGGGTCTCGCTGGTGTCGAAAGTCACCTTCGCGGTCAAGGGATGCTCGCCCGGTATGAGTCCCGGCGGGAGCACGAAGCGGAGCGGGATGCGCGCCTGCTGACCAGCATCGACATCCACCGAGCTGCGGCCGTTCATCGGTAGGGGCAGCGCCAATGACCAGGAGACTTCGGCCTTCACCCGTTGCCGCGAGCTGTTGATCACGATGACCTGTTTCTCGACGGTCTCCCCGGCCTGGAACAGGTGGTCCTTGCTCGTGAAGCGGACCGGCTTGCCGGTGATGTAGGCCAGTAGCGGACGGTTGTTTCGCATCAAGGCCCGCGCCCCCGCGGTGGGCACCCAGTCCGAGCGCGCATAAGCCAGGTCCATCCGTTCGTAGCGCTCTCCGAGGTAGTCCGGGCTGAAACCCGGCTGTTGCAGGTTGTCCCAGTCCACCGGCAGGTTCTCGCGTCGGTTCCGGTCGAGGCCGGGACGCATCGTGAACAGGATGTGATGTTCCCATGGGGAGATGGCGGAGACGCCCCAGGTGCGGAAGGCGCGCCAATTGTCCGCGTAGTATTGGGCGAAGACCGGTTCGCGTTCGGGGAAGTCGGCAGACCCGAGTTGATGGGGGTAGTCCCATCGGTGCCAGGTCTTGCCTGCGCGGAATTGGGCGGCCTCCCACCGTAGGTTCCGCTTTTCCATTTCGCTGATCCGGAAAGCCTGGTCGCCGAAGAACTGCGCGTTCCACTCGGCCAGGCAGAACTCCCACGGTACGACCGCGCTGCCGAACTCCCGCTTCCCCCGATACCAGCCGCGGTACATGGCCCAGTCCCACGTAAAGGGGGTGCCGTATTCGCACAGGAAGACCGGCTTCACCCCGCGCGTGGCCCAGTGCTCGAACCAGTCGGACATCTCCTGCACCGGGACGAAGTTCGGGTAGAAATTGATGGCGTGGAGCGGACCCAGGTTGCCCGAGGCGTGGTGATAGACGATCCGGCTCGGGTCCAGTCCGCTCACGATCGCCTCGGCGCGCTGGGCGAGCCGCACGTTTCGCTGCGCCCATTGGTCGCGGGCATCCTGGATGCCGTCGATCATGTCCGGGTTCATGTCCTCGTTGTAGCCCGTCGAGTTGTGGCTCATGGCGTACAGGACCACGGAGGGATGGTTCCCGGCGGCGCGCGCATAGAATGCCGCGTGGCGGTCGTAGCCGTTGGTGCGGTCGGCATCTGCGCTCGACCAGGAGTAATGACTGAAGTGCGGCTGGGAGAGGGCAACCAGCATGCCCACGTCGTCCGCCGCCCGCAGGATCTCGGCGAAACCCAAGTGCGACCCCGGCTCGCAGCCGTAGTTGTGGGTGTAGACGAAGTTGATGCCGAAGCTCTGGAGACGTTCGAGGCTCTCCCGAGCGGCGGCATACGTCGCTTGCGCCGCGCCCACCTGGGCGTTGTCCAAGGGAAGCGCACAGAGCAAGACCCGGCTGCCGTTCAGGTAGAAATCACGACCCTCGATCCAGAACTCCCGGAAACCAAATCGTTCGGGCCAGAAGGCGTCGCACACGCGACCGCCGGCATCCAGGAGGGATAGCTCGAGCGCGCACGTGTTGGTGGGCGTGTGCAGGTCCCAGAGATTCTCCGGCATCCAGGCCTCCGTGAACGTGACTTCGCCTCCGGCCTCCGCAACTGCCTTCGCGGTGAACGGCGGACTCGTGAACTCCCGCGCCTTGCCACTGCTCTCGATCACGCGCCCGCGCAGTGTGTAACGGTTATCGGGCACCAACCCTTCCAAGGAGGCGGCAACTCGCAGTTCCTTCCGCCGCACCGAGGGCTCGAGCTTCACGTCGCACAACCTTGGCCCCGAGGGATTGCTCACGAGGTAGACATCGCCACACAGTCCGCGACGAGCCACGGAACCCTTCACCTCCCTGGCGGAGGCGCTGTCGGTGTAGGAGAGCAGGACTCCCTGGAGAGGCAGGGCGACCACTTGCAGGCTGAGTCGATGGGTTGTGCCCGGCCTGCAGACTGCGGAAAGGTCCAGCTCCCCGCCCGGAAACCGGAGTTCGCCGGCACGGGCCCCGTCCACGTAAACCACCGCGAAGGAGTTGAGATACTCGAGATGCAACTGGATCTGCCGGCCCGTCCATCCGCTGGGGATGGCGAACTCGCGTTCGTACCAGGCGGCGGAGACGGCGCCGAGTTTCTGGTCCTTCCACGCGGGGTGCGCGTGGACGGTCTGCGAGTCTTTCTGCAGGTAGTCGGTGATGCCGGGCCAACAGCCGGGCACCTTGAAATAGCCCCAGTTTCCCTCCGGGACTTGCTGCGATCCGGCATCGGCGGGCTGCCAGCGCCAGAGTCCGTTCAGGCAGATCCGCTCGCGCGTCGGCGTCGTGTCGTGGTGCGCGCGGGCGATGTCCCAGACGGCGCGGACGCCCTGCGGTAAGGCGGCGGCGAATTCCTCGGCCGTAGCGCTGAGACTTCTGTCGATCGGGGCGCAAAGCAGAGCGGCCAGGCAGGCGATCGAGACGCGCTGATGGCCAGGGGAAACTGTCCTCCGCCAGAGGGCGTGCATTGGAGCCGTGAACCGCGAAGCCCTGAGGTAGGGACGCCCGGCTCGGGCGTCCGCCAAGGGCGTGTGCTTCTGGATGCAGATGCCCGAAGCGTGAGGCCGCGCGTCCCTACCCGGTGCTAGTGGTTCATGAACATACTCTTCCGGCGCCCTCGGAGAGGTCGCCCTACCCGATGGTTCAGCGAGACTGAAGGGCGCTTTCAGGTCGGGCAGGTCACCAGCCGCGGCGGTCCGCTGCTTCGATTTGGTGGTGTCGGGCTTCCGCAACACGTGGCGGGGATCCTACACCGGATTGTCATGCGATGCAGCAGCGTTGACAAACCATGTCAGGGCTTGCTGGGGAACTCACCTGCATCGTTCACACGCGGCGCGCATCGGGCTCAAGCCTAACGCGAATCCCCGCTCCAGAGACTCTCCTCGTTCCCCAGGGTCAGGCATTAAGCATTAAGTTACGGCGTTCCCCCGGAATCGGGAACCAAGCCTGGTGGGGGGAGCGTTGGTGGAACACAATGCCGGATCCTAGGGGGCACACGTGAGGAAGCGGGGGCCCTGTCGGGCAGCGTCCGATCAGGACTTCACCTGTTGGTTTCGCTTGATTCCTGGCGCCGGACCCCGAAGCCTGCAGATCAGCCATGACAAGTATCCGCCTTCGCTGGAGTCTGGTGGCCGCAGTCGGGTTGGGCGTAACGCTGGCGCTGGCCCAGATGCCCGATCCGCCGGGACAAGTTCCACCGGGCGTTCCGGCCAAGAATGAGGCCTATCTCTTCGCGCATATGATGCACGGAGACTACTGGCGCCTCTATTACAGCGTCAGCCGAGATGGCCTGCATTGGGAGTTGTTGAACGACGGGAAACGGGTCTTCGAGGAGTATCGCGGTCACGCCAATATCTGCCAGGGACACGATGGACGATACTACCTCGTAGGCAACCGGGGTGACGACCAACCGGACATCGACTTCTGGGTGTCCGCAGACCTCATCACGTGGACCAGGCACAGCGATCATGTGCCGGACCTGAAGCGTGTGCCGGACTATCCGAAGGCCATGGCGCGCATCGGCGCGCCGAAGCTCGACTACGAGCAGTATCCGGGAGTGTCGTACTGATCGGATTGTGCCGAGGGATGGTCAGGATGCGGGCGCCGTCCGACATCACGGTATGCTTGCCTTCGCGCACCACGAGAAAGCCAGCTTTGCGAAGTGCCTGGATCGCCTGCAGATGGTGAATGCCTGGGATCTTGGGCACGGCTATACGCTCACGGTGACGGAACGCACGTCTTCGCCTTTGAGGTTCTCCCGCAGCACCTCCAGATACTCCTGGATGGCGACACGAATGTTCTGCAGTGCCTCCTCCTCCGTCGAACCCTGCGACCAGCATCCGGGCAGTGCCGGGCAGCCAACGGCGTAACCTTCCTCCGACTTCTTCAAGACAACCGGATAATCCAAGCTCATGGTTGAACTCTCCGACAGCGCCCGTACCACGTCAAGCCACCGAACGCCCCGCGCGCACTCCAAAAGCGAGCGGGGTGGCGGTGGCGTCAGGCGAGGTGCCGCGGCCCCACCGTTCGCGGCTGGTTACCGGAGAGACAACGCGCGGTTAAGGCTTCGTCAGGCGCTGGACGAGGAGTTCGTAGAAGCCGTCGAGGTTCCTCCAGGCGGTGGCGGCGGTCACCTTCTTCGCGGCCTCGTCGAGGCGGGTGAAGCCGTCGTCCGTCACGCGCACGCCCAGTTGTTCCATGCGGCAGAGGTCCTGTTGGAAGGCCAGGTAGACGGCCACGGTGTCGAACAGGATGCTGGATTCGCGATCGGCGACATCGCTGTCAGGCTTCTGGTGACGGCTCCAGTGCCGGTAGTTCTCGAGCACCGCGGTAGCCAGCGGTGTTCGCGCGGCGCGGAACTTCTGGTAGAGGTCGCCCTTCAATTGCACCAGCCCGCAGGTGTCCAGGGGGGTGATGGTCATTTCCCAGGGAGCGGTGAACACGGCGCGGCACGACTTGGGATCGGCGCGCACGTTCCATTCGGCGTCGGGCGTGGTCTTGCCGCCGTAGCCGAGTCGGAGGCTGCCGTGCATCCCGACGAACCGGGCGCGTTCGGCGATTCGGGGTTGGCGCCGGAGGGCCTCGGCGATGTTGGGGAGCGGTCCGATGGCGATGAGCGTGATCGGTTCCCGGGACTTGAGGATGGTGTCGATCAGGGCCTGGACGCCGTCGCGGTGGACGGTGCCGGGGTATTTGGCGAGATCGTAGTCCTTGACCCACGGTGCCTGGCCGGCATCGCCGTGAGGTTCGATGTCCAGGCCGACGCCGACCGGGACATCGGTGCGTCCGGCCACTTCGAGGAGTTTGGCCAGCAGCTTCGCCCGGTATTGGCACTTGCCGTAGTCACCCACCGCCAGTTTCAGGTCGAGTTCGGGCGATTTCAGCAGCAGGGCGAGCGCCCAGGTATCGTCGATGTCGTCGCCGATATCGGTATCGAGGATGACGGGGATGGGGCGTGGGGGGCGATCGGCGGCGGCCTGGGACGAGGGGAGGCCGGCGAGCGCCAGCGCGCCGAGGAGGAGGATGGAGAGCAGTCTCATGGGCGGTTGCGCGTTGCGTCGAACGGCTGACAGTCGACCACGGAGTGAGGAATTGCGCAAGAGCACTCCAAAACCCCGGATCCTCGCCTCGGTGGCGCTGAGGGTTCGGTCGTCCCCGGTCGACGCGCGGTTTTTGCCCCTGTGGATGTGCGCTCTGTCGGCTCCGGGATTCTGTACAACGGTGGAAAACGCCGAGGCGGCTCCAACGGATCCGGAGGTTGTCGGTAACCAGTCCCCGTTGGTGGGCCGGGCAACACCGTTGCCCGCTCAGCGATGGGGAGACCGGTTCTGGGAGCGGCCAGACGGTGCTGGCCGCCCACCGACAACCTGGGGATGCAGCCGTGCGGCTCTCGGACACGCTTCCGAACCGCAGGTGATGGATCAGGGATGGGCGGGGTGCTGCACCTCGATCTCGGCGAGGTGCCGGGCGATGTTCTTCCCGAGCTTCTTCACGTCCTTGTCGGTGGCGTTGCGCGACAGGACGAACTTGGCGGCCATCACGTAGGGGTTCATCGTGATGATGGCGCCCGGCAGCGGCTTGGATCCGGTGCCGGTGCCGAAGGTGACCACCGGTTGCTGCGCGCTCCGAGCGAGATCGAACACCGACACCTCCACAAGGATCTCGCTGGCGCCGGCGCCAAAGCCCACCACGGCACGGCGCAGGCGGTTGCCTTCGTCGACTTCCAGGAACTGGCCGTGCACCAGCAGCGCTTCTGCGGGCAGCGCGGCGCCGGACTCTCCGCGCCGCGCGGGGATGCCTGCTTGCATCAACTCCTGGACAATCGTCTCGGACAGCAAGGCGGTCAGACGCGTTGCCTTCTCCACGGGGGCCTCCTCCGGGTGCAGACGATTGAGGACTCGCTGGGCAGGGCCCTGGCGGCCGGCAAGCAGGCCGGAATCGGCCGGCGGTCGCCCTTCCGTCCAGGCGAAGTCGCGCACGACCACTGGGCGGGGATTGGTCACGGTCGGCGTCGACTTGCAGCCGGAGACGAGAACGCTGAAGAGGCATGCCGCGACCAGCGGAACACAGGATGGCTTGCTCATAGAGATCCGGTTGACCTGGCAATGTGCAGGATGCCCAAACGACGGGGTCAGCTCAAGGCCAAACACCCGGACCCTCGTAACGGTGGAAACAGGTCCAAGCGGGATGACACGGGAAGCGTGGAATGTCGTTTGGGATCTCGTTTGGGATTGCCGCCGCGCCGCGCCGGGCGTATAGACGGGCCCTGTTGCCATGAAACCGACCTCTCTCCTTCTTGCCTCCGTCATTCTGACAGTGTGCTCGGCGGACGCTGCCCTCCCCCAACTCGCTCCCGGGGTGAAACTGAAGGCCAACGGCAACGACATTGATATTCCCATCGGCCACCTGGTGCCGTGGGTTACGGATTGGAACGGCGATGGCAAGAAGGATCTGATGGTGGGTCAGTTCCAGGAAGGTCGGATTCGATTGTATGTGAATCAAGGAACCGACGCCGAGCCGAAGTTCGGAGCTTCCCGACTGCTCGAGGCGGGCGGGAAACCGATCCGGCTGGACGCGGGGTGATGCGTGGGCGCTTATCCACAAGGCGTGGATTGGAACAACGACGGGAAACAGGATGTGGTGGCGGGCGATGCGAGCGGCCGGGTCTGGCTGTTTCTGAACGAGGGCACGCCGCGGGAGCCGCGCCTCCGGGCCGGCGTCGAACTGCGCTCGGACGGCAAACCGATCCTCGGCGTTTCTCCCCGCTACGAGAAAGGGAAGGACGGTCAGTACGCCCTTGTGCCCAACACCAAGGACGTCATGGGGATCTACTCGAAGATTCACGTGGCGGATTGGGACGCCGACGGCCGGCTCGATGTGCTGGTCGGGCAGGATGGCCCGGGCAACCATGACTTGGTCCTCTATCGCAACGTTGGGACGCGCGAGCGACCGGTGTTGAGCAAGCCGACGCCCATCACGTTGCCGGATCCGAAGATGCCCCGGCCGTCGCCGTATTGGGTGGACTGGGACGGCGACGGAAAGCCGGATCTGTTGTGTGGCACGGAAACGGCCACGGTGGTCTTCTTCCGCAACATTGGCGAGCCGGGCGCGCCCAAGTTCGCCAAAGGCGAGAGCCTCCCGCTGAATGCCGAGGGTTTCGGGAACGGTTACCGGTGCCGCATCCACGTCGTCGATTGGAACAACGACGGCAAGAAGGATTTGCTGGTCGGCAACTTCTGTTCCCAGGGAAGGGCTGCCGGGGGCAACATCTGGCTGTTCCTGGCGCGGTAGCCGGGGGAGCTTACACCCAGCCACGGTCCGGGCGCCGGTCGCCAGCGTGGCAAGTGTCCCCGTGCAGGTGGCTGATGAACGCTCTGTCCATGCGGCGGAATCCCACCACCGCGGCCGCGTAGTTGGCCGACATCCCGGCGCCGTCTCTTGGGTGCGAAACAGCTTGCCGGTGGGAACGACCTTTGCATAATACGCCCCGCTTTCGGCGGTAGGATTCCGGAGCGGTCAAACGGGGCAGACTGTAAATCTGCTGGCTTATGCCTTCGAAGGTTCGAATCCTTCTCCTACCACCACCCTGATTCGCAAGGAGACCGCCGCAAGACACCCTGCCCCACTCCACACCTCCGTGCCGGGGCGTGGGCGCATTCCACCGGTTCCTCAGTCAACGTCGATGGACCGAGCCCCCTCGCGCTTGTCGTAGCTTCTGAAGGCAAACATGGTCTCGCTGTCGACGATCCCCTCGATCTTGAGCAGGTGGTCCGTAATGGTGAATTCGATGAGGTCGACCGATTCGCACTGGACCATCACGAGAAGATCGAAACGGCCGGACACGGAATACACCTCGCGCACATTCGGCAGATCGAGAACTCGCTCGGCCACCCGCGTAACCCGGCGGTGATCGACTTTCAGCATGACGATTGCGGTAGCCATAGACAGTCCCTCAGGAGAAAAGAGTCTGGCGAAGCATGTCACGGGGCGCGGTGGGTGTCGAGGCGGGTTTGCGGGGCCTGCGGACTGCTTGACGATGTGGAGTTGCTCGCCGCAAGCCAAAGGGGTTGTCTGCGGTGAAGCGGTTGCCGGAAACGAGCGGACGGCATTGAGCCTGCCGCCCGAACAGGAGCCCGCAGTTGCCACCGGTCGCTCCGTCCGACAAACTGCTCTCGTGTTTGGGAAGCCCAAGGTGCTGTCAGACCGCACAATTGGCATTGGAGCGGTGGCAGTCGCATTGGCGGTCGGGGGTCTTTCTCCGGCTGGCGCTGGGGTACACGATTCCCGCCAGACCGTCAGGTACCGTCAGCGTGTGTGGACCAGGGAACACGGGCTGCCGGACGATCGGGTTCAAGCGGTTGCGCAGACAACGGACGGCTACCTTTGGATTGGGACCGTGGCCGGGCTGGTGCGTTTTGACGGGCGGGTGTTCACGCGTTTCAGTTCGGCCGACCTTCCCGAGTTGGGCAGCGACCAGATCACCGTTCTGGCCGCGGACCAGGACGGCAGCCTCTGGATTGGAACCACCAGGAACCTCGTCCGTTACTCGCGCCAACGAACGCGGGCATGGACCATCGGCACGCCTGGGGACGAGGAAATCCGCGGGCTCTCTGCCGCGCCGGGAAACGGGGTCTGGGTTGCCACACGGTATGCCATCCGGTACTTCCACGACGGTGACTGGGTGTCGGTGCCGGCAATTCAGCGGAACCCGGAACCTTGGGTCCACGGGGTGGCGGCCGGTCCAGACGGACGTTTGTGGCATGGCTACGGCACGGGCTTGCGGCGGTACGATCCGCACACCGATCGGTATGAAGCAGGCTGGCGTGCCTTTGCGGAGCCCGGGCTTACGGAGAGGGCCGTGCGTAGGGGAGAGTCGGGGACCGACATGCTCACGTCGCAGACGGGGGCCAAGACGGTCATTTGCGCCTTGTGGCCGACCGGCCCGGAGTCCTGTTGGGCGTATTGGACGACCGGATCCGCCTACACGCTGACGTTCTGGGAACACGGTGCGTGGCAGCGGTGGGACGTGCCGCCACCGGTGGACCTCGACGGCCGGTGCATTCCCATGTTCGCGGATCGAGCCGGCAATCTGTGGATGTCGGCAGGCCGTCACGGGTTGCATCGCTTCCGCGAGGGCGAGTTCGTGCGCTACACGCGGTCGGACGGCCTGTCGGACGACTGGATTCTCTGCGGCTTGGAGGATCGGGAGGGCAACCTGTGGTTCGGCACTTTCGCCGGCGGGCTGAACCGCTGGCAGCCGCAGCCCCTACAAACGGTTCTGACCCAGGAGGGAAAGCCCCTGCCGAACACCTGGGCGGTCCTGGAATCGCAGGACGGCGCCATGTGGATCGGAACCGACGACGGACTGATGCGGAAGCACGCCGACCGCCTGGAGCAGTTCACCACGGAGCACGGGCTGCCGGGAAACGCCGTTCGCGCACTGGCCGAAGACGGGGCGGGTAGGCTGTGGGTTGGGTTTGGCGGCACGGGGCTGAGTTGTTGGGAGAGCAACCGGTTTGTGAACCGCAGCCTTCCGGGCGGACTCCCGGCCAACAAGATTCGGGCGCTCTGTTCGGGGCGCGACGACCGGCTCTGGATCGGCACGGAAGAGGGTCTTCACGTGTTGATCGGTGGGCCGCAGGGGAATTGCGCGCGCGTCGAGGGGATGGCGCCGTCGGACATTCGGGCGCTGTGGGAAGATCGTTTGGGTCGGCTGTGGATTGGCACACACGGGGCCGGCCTGTGGCGCTGGGCGGATGGTCGCCTGCGGGTGTTTACCGTGGCCGACATGCTGGCGGCGGATCACGTGTGGGCGCTCTGCGAAGGTGGCGACGGCGTCATGTGGATCGGCACCCGTCAAGGCATTAGCCGGTTGCAGGGGGACCGCATCGTTTCGCTCACGCAACAACACGGTTTGCCTGAGCCGCTGGTCAACTCCGTCGTGGATGACAGCCACGGTCGCCTCTGGTTCGGCGGCGACCGGGGAATCTACTGGGTCAGCAAGGAGGCTTTTTCCGCCGTTGCGGAAGGCCGGGCCCGCCGGTTGACGGTTGCGACCTATGGGGTCGAAGACGGGATGTTGGTGGCGGAAACGAACGGACAGAAGAGTGGCCCTCCCGTTTGGCGAACGCGCAACGGTCGACTTTGGTTTCCCACACCCCGCGGGGCGGTGTGGTTTGATCCCGAAGCGCTCGTGCAGGCGCATGCCCCGCCACAGGTGGTCATTGATGAAGTGCGCGTTGCCGGGGAGACAGTCTGCCGCGACGGGCGCTGGCGTGGTGGTCAAGGCGGCGCGGCCAGCGCCGGAAACCAGTGGGCGCGCCCGGCGATGTTGCCCGCCGGCTCGGGCCGCGTTTTGGAATTCGCCTACACGGCGCCCGGTTTCGTGTCGCCGGACAAGACCCGATTTTGTTACCGGCTGGTGGGGCACGAAGGCGACTGGCATGACGCGGGCACCCGGCGGGTGGCGCTCTACGCCAACTTGCGCCCCGGGCCGTATCGTTTTGAAGTCACGGCCTGCACGGTACACGGAGATCGGAGCCGAAGCCCGGCGACGTTGGCGTTCCGCGTCCTTCCTTTCTATTACGAGACCTGGTGGTTTCGGGGCTTGGCCGTCGCGTTGGTTCTGGGAAGCGTGGTTTCGGTGCATCGTTGGCGCCTGCACACTGCCCGCCGGTTCCATGCCCTCAAACACCAGCACGCGCTGGCAACCGAACGCGCCCGGATCGCCAGCGATTTGCACGATGATCTCGGTGCCCGCCTCAGCCAACTGGTGTTGCTCAGCGAGATGCTGGATCGGCAGCCGCAGGATTCGCCCCAGGCGACCCGCTGGCGACGGGAACTGGCCGACAACGCCCGTGAAGCCGCCCAGGCCGTCACCGAAGCGGTCTGGGCAGCCAATCCCGAGTGTGACCGCCTCGACCACCTGGCGTCCTTCCTGATCCAATATACCGAGCGCTTCCTCGCGCCCACGAACTGGGGGTGCCGCTTTGATTTCCCGTCCGCCGTGCCGGGCCTGCCGGTCAGCGCGACCGCTCGCCACGCCGTTTTTCTCGTCGTCAAAGAGGCGCTCCACAACATCGTCTGTCACGCACGCGGGCGAACCGTGCGCGTCGGGCTTGCATTGGAGGAGGACCGCGTCGTGCTGTGGATTGAGGACGACGGTCAGGGTTTCGATGGGGAAGGGGCGGCCGCACGTGGCAACGGCTTGCGGAATATGCAGAGCCGGGCCGGGCATCTGGGTGGCACGCTGCGACTCGAGCGTGTCTCGGGTGGCGGCACGCGCGTGGTGCTGACCGTTTCCCGCCGGGACCTCTCGTTGCCGACCCCATCAATCCAGACGAACGATCCTTGACCCGCCTATGAGCGCTCCCGACGACAACTCCGCGCACCGCGTCTCCGATACGGCCCCATCGCCGCCCCGCCCCGCTCTGCGGGTGGCGATCGTGGACGATGACCGGCGCTATCGCCGCAGCCTCGCCGTGCTGCTGGACGGCACGCCGGGTTATCAATGCGTCGGCGATTTTGCCAGCGCGGAGGAGGCGTTGGCCGGACTTGCCGCCTGTGGCCCCGCGGTCGTGCTCATGGACATTGCGCTGCCGCGGATGTCGGGGATCGAGTGTGTTGTCCGGCTTCGGAAGCTGCTGCCCGACACGCAGGTCATCATGATCACCGTTCACGAGGAGACGGAACGCATTCTGGATTCGCTGCGGGCGGGGGCCACCGGCTACCTCGGCAAGCAGGCCACTCCGGCGGAAATTCTGGAGGCGATCCAGGACGCGCATCGAGGCGGTTCTCCCATGTCCAGCCACATCGCCCGGCGCGTGGTCGAGGTCTTTCGTGCCATGGGGCCGTCGTCCCGGAACACGGAATCACTCTCGCCCCGGGAACTGGAGATTCTCGGATTTCTGGCCAAGGGCTACCGCTACCGCGAAATCGCCGAGACCGTCCACATCAGCGTGCTCACGGTGCGCACACACCTGCGCCACATCTACGAGAAGCTCCAAGTGCGCTCTCGCACCGAGGCGGTCGTGAAGTATCTCGGGGGACAGGCGTGACGCCGCACCGCTTTGTTCGGAATGGGGGTGGCGGGCGACGTGCGAACGCAAGGTCCGCCGGATCTCCTCCCAAAGGGGGATGTTCCTGCCTGGCTATTCGGAAAAAGCGTCCTTTTGGTGGATGCCCAAGGTTCAGTACATCTGCCCAATATGGATCATGACGCCTCTCCGGTCCTGCACCC
>CAYSPU010000018.1:0-19835 GCA_964432995.1 uncultured Verrucomicrobiota bacterium | reverse complement strand
TGACAGGCCGGCTCGTTGCGCAACTGATGATCCCAGCCGCGAAAGCGCTCCAGGCCGCGCAGCTCGTGTATCCGGTTCTGGGATTGCTCGGCCAGCGACCAGGGGCCGATCACGCCCAGGGTCAGCTCGCGGCTGTCGAGCGTCTCGTAGCCGGCATGCTGTGCCGACGCGGCGAAAGCCCCCGCCATGAGTCCTTCTGCTCATCCTGGGATACGGCTTCACATGAAAGGTAGGGCGGGCTGTCCCAGCCCGCCGGGCGGTGCGGCGGGGACGCCGCGCCCTACCGACTTTCGAGGCAACCTGCTCGCACCGCTCCTTCGCCTCGCCGTCGGTTTCGCGTTTACCCTCAGCACGACCCAGGCCCTGGAGCTGATCTCCGCCCAGACCCGCGGCAACCCGCAAGGCGTGACCGTGCTTTTTTCCGCGCCCCTCGACCCGGCGACCGCCACCAACCCGGTCCACTACGCGATCGACCACGGCGTCACCGTCGCCAGCGTCACGCTCATCGAATCGGCCAAAGTGCGCCTGGAGACGTCGCCGATCGTTGTCGGTCAGGTCTACACCCTTACT
Organism: uncultured Verrucomicrobiota bacterium; assembly: GCA_964432995.1. Classification (GTDB taxonomy): domain Bacteria; phylum Verrucomicrobiota; class Verrucomicrobiia; order Limisphaerales; family JAHDYP01; genus CAYSPU01. The sequence continues at coordinate 19,265 of CAYSPU010000018.1, read as the reverse complement.
GTGAACCAGGTACGCGATGCGGCCACGCCGCCGTCGACCATCGCCCCCGACTCGCAGGTGGCCTTCCTCCAAACCCAGGGCGTCATCACCCGCAGGGAGTTCCACGATCTCCCCGGCTACACGCTCGCCGATCTCACCAATTCCACCAAGTTCCCGGACACTCCCGACGGCGTGACTCCGGCCACTGAACTCGAAACCCCTGCCAACGTCCGCGATAGCTACGGGGTACAATTCCAGGGTTACGTCACCGCGCCGCTCACCGGCGACTACGTCTTCTACGTGTGTTCTGACGACCAGGGGGCGCTCTTCCTCAGCGCCGACGACAACCCGGCAAACCGCCAACTCATCGCCTTGGAACCCGCCTGGAGCAATCCCCGTCAGTGGATCACTAGCGACAACTTCAGCTCCCGCCTGCTGCCCCCGGCCGACTTCTTTGCCGACGCCTTGTTCATCGAAGCGGAGGACTTCAACTTCGACGCCGGTCAATCCGTGCGCAGCACTCCGATCGGCATGACCGGCCCCTACGCCGGGGGCTCCTTCCAGAACCTCGGCACCGCCGCCGATGCCGACATCGACTGGCACGAAGAGAATTCCGTAAACGAATCACCCTCCTACCGGGGCGGCACAGGGGTGGAGACCCTGGACATGTCCAGCCAGGCGGGGTCCTTCCACCGGGGAGCATTCGAGCTATCGGTCAACTATGAACTCGGCTGGAACGACCCCGGAGATTGGTTCAACTACACGCGCGCCTTCCCTGAACCCTCGCGCGACTACTACGTGCTGGCCCGTTTGTCTTCTGGCGGTGCGGACATTGCCGCCCGGCTGGATGAGGTTACGGCCGGGGCGACGGGCACCAGCCAGACCACGGTCCAACTCGGCGAGTTCCAGGCACCCGCCACTGGGGGCTGGGGCAACTATGTTTGGGTGCCCCTCCGGGACGATGCGGGCGAGCCGGCGCGAGTGCTGCTGGGCGGTGAACGCACCGTGCGCTTCACCGTACTGCCGGGCAACCTGAACTTCGATTACCTCATGTTCAAACCCGCTGACACCGAACCACTCGACCTGAGCCCAATCCGCCCGCTCAACGTTTCCGCCTCCATTCCGCTCGAAGCGGGTCGCAAGTACTACCTCGAGGCGTTGATGAAGGAAGGTACCGGCGGCGAGAACCTCGCGGTGGCCTGGCGCAAACCGGGGGATCCCCCGCTCCACAACGGCGACCCGCCCATCCCCGGCGTCTTCCTCTCCGGCGTGGAACCGCTCGCGCCCGTCACCATCACCACCCCACCCCAAACTCAAGCCGTCGGCGAACGAGATTCTGTGACTTTCACCGTCTCGGTGACCGGCACGCCGCCTTACGATTTCCAGTGGTTCCGCAACGGCCAAATGATCGTCGACGCATCCGGCCCGTCCTACACCCTCGCCCCAGCCCAAATGACGGACCAAGGCGTCGCCTTCCATGTCCTGGTCGGCAACGGCATCTCGAGCGTTTCCAGCGACACCGCCCTCCTGACCGTCACGGCCGACTCCACGCCCCCTTCCCTCGTCTCCGCCCACTCCGTGTTCGACGGCAACCAAGTCATCGTCCGCTTCTCCGAAGCCCTCCTCCCGACCGATGCCGCAGACGTTGGTCACTTCCAACTGGACGGCGGTCTGACCGTGACCGCCGCCAGCCTGGATGCTGATGGTCGCACCGTCACCCTTGAAACCAGCCCCCAAACCTCCGGTGCCACTTACACCCTCACGGTCAATGACCTCCGCGATACCGCCGCCACCCCCAACCTGATCGCCCCAGACTCGACCATTCAGTTCCAAGCCTGGGTCTCCGCCGACGGTTTCCTGCGCCTCGAGATCTTCCGCGACATCCCCGGCATGGAAGTCAGCGACCTCGTCCACCATCCGCGCTTTCCCACCGCCCCGGACGAGGTCCGTTACGTCTGTGCCTTCGAGGCGCCCTCCGGCCTCGGCGCCAACCTGGGTGTCCGTTTGACCGGATTCCTCACCGCTCCCGCGACCGGCGACTATGTCTTCTACCTCTGCGCCACCCGCACCGGCGAGTTGTACCTCAGCCCCGATGAATCGGCGGCCAACAAGCTCCTGATCGCGGCGGACTCGACCTGGGCGGCCGAGCGTTTCTGGACTACGCCGCCAGGTCATCCACGCGGGGCGGGGAACGTTTCGAGCCCGATCCCACTGGTCGCTGGCCAGCGCTGCTATGTCGAGGCGCTGATGAAAAACGCCTCGGACTACGCCACCCTTGGCGTTGCTTGGCAACCTCCCGGCGCGCCCGTGCCCCCGAACGGCAGCGATCCCATCCCGTGGCCGTCTCTGAGCACCTACGCCGATCCGAGTGCCGCGGCCGTTACCATCACCGACCCACCGGTGGATGCCAGCGTTGCCGAAGGAAAGACCGCCGTGTTCCGCTGCCGCGCCACCGGTGCTCCCGGACAATTGGCGTACCAGTGGCAACGCAACCAGACGGATATCCCCGGAGCGACCCACCAGGACTATGCCACCCCGCCGGCGACTGCCTCCGACGACGGAGCGGCGTACCGCTGCCGAGTGACGGCCGCCGGCGCCGCACCGGCCTTCTCCGCCGCCGCCACCCTGCACGTGAGCGCAGATACCTCGCCGCCGCTGGTTCGACACATTGAGGGGAGCGTGGGCAGGACGCGCGTCACGCTCCGATTCCACGAACCCCTGGACCCGGTCCCGGCAAATGACCCCGCCAGCTACACCTTGAGCGGCGGCCTCGAACTGCTCGATGCTCGACTCGATTTCGATGGGCGGACTGTCGTACTGAAAACCAGTCCCCAGACCGCAGCCCAAGAATACACGGTAACCGTGAATGGCCTCCGCGACCTCCAGGGCAATAGCGTGCCCGCTGACACCACCGCTATCTTCTACGGCTGGGAATCGGAGGAGTTCCACGGCCCGTTCGCCAGTTGGGGCGATGTGAAACGCGATTACGGCGCCGCCGGTGACGGTGTCACGGACGACACCGACGCCATCCAGCGCGCCTTCGAGGAACTGGGCGAAACGCATTATGGTCCGGGCGCCGGCAGCGGCCCCGGCCCCGCGTACGTCCTCTACTTCCCCGCCGGCACCTACCGCATCACTCGCACCCTTCATCTTTTCAGCAAACTGCAGTTCCACCTGGCCGGCGATCATCCGGACACGACTCAAATCCTCTGGGACGGCCCGGCCGATGGTGTGATGTGTTGGCTCGACAATGTCGGCCAGACGACCTTCCGTCGCCTCACGCTCGACGGCGCCAGCCGAGCCCTCTCCGCCATCGATGTGCGCCTTTCGCCCGAACGCTACTACTACGGTCACGGCACCTCCGGCAACGAATTCACCGACTTGATCATCCGTGGCGTGAAACACGGGTTCCGCGGCGGCCATCCCAATACCCAGGTCCTCGACTCCGAGCAGTTGATCGAGCGGTGCCATTTCCTGGGCTGCTCCGAGGCCGCAATCCGCCTCGACAGTTTCAATGCCCTCGACTGGTGGGTCTGGGATTCGCTCTTCGATGGCTGCAAGATCGGCTTCACCAACCCCGGCGGTGGCGCGTGCCACATTTACCGCAGCATCTTCCGCGGCTCAACCGAAGCCGACATCATGCTCGTGCAATGCTCCGGGTTTGCGTCCTACCGCTGGAACAGCTCCATCGGATCCCGCCGCTTCCTCCATCAATACTGCGGCGACCTGCTCACCGTCCATGGGAATGAGATCGTCGACCCTCTCGAACCGCCCGCCCTGCTGGTCACCGCCCAGAGTCTCTTGCTGCTAGACAATGTGTTTCGAAGCCGGCCGGAACATGAAGCATCGCCCGCTATCCAAACCTCTTCCCGCGTCCTCTCCGTCGGCAATGTGTTCAACGCCACCCAGCCCTTTGACGGCCCCGCCAATCGCATCACCGTGGATGACCAAATCGTAGGCCGCAACCAGATTGATGACCCGACAATCGAACTCCCGCCGTTCCCACCCAAAGGTCGTCAGCCCGTCATCGAGATCAGCCGGGATCCCGGCCCGGATGAACCGCAGCGGGGGCTTGCCGATCTCCGAATCCAGCGGGCTATCGATCAGGCCGTCCAAATGATCGGTCAGCGCCCGGTCATCCACCTGCCATTCGGCTACTACGACCTGCAGCGTCCACTAGTCATCCCTGCCCATGCGGACTTCGAGTTGATCGGCGATGGCGGGAAGGGCCCCGGCACTATGCTGGCCTGGAAAGGACTCAAGGAAGACCCCGTTCTCCGCATCCTCGGCCCTACCCGGGTCCGGATTCGCGATGTCCTGCTGCGCCTCGCCGACGTCGACCGCGGCTCTGGCCTCGAGATCAGCGGTGTGGATCAGCCCCGTTCCCGCGTCTTCTTCAAGGGGGTCAACCATTACCGGTCGCTCTTCGATGCCCTCGACTTTGCCACTATCGAATCGCGCGCATTCCAACAAACCGCCTGGGGCGAAATGCCGGACGATTACCGCGACATTACCCTCGTGGGCGGCCCACGCACCCAGCTCGGCCACGACACCAGTGCCACCACCCGCTTCTGGGGAGGCTCCGGCGGGGCCACGGGCTTGACGGCCTGGGACGTGCGCGATGGCGCCCAACTCCTCGTCGCCGATTTCTGGAACGAGACGGGGCTGCCCCGCTACCTGTTCCTGGATGGAGCCGGAACGGTGACGTTGAACGGGATGCACCTGGGCGCCGGCCACGTGGCTCCCAACCTCAAGGGCGACCCGCCCACCGTCGAGGTGCAGGCATTCCCCGGCCGCTTCGCCCTCCTCTCCGCGAACATGGTCTTCGCCGGCAACGAGGTCCTCTGGGGCAGCGATTCGGACCAGGCCCTCGGCCTGTTCTGCGGTGTCAACGGCGGAGAAGGCTTCTTCCACAGCGACCCTGCGGGCGGAGCCAACGCGTGGTTCGCAATCACGGGCCATACCCCTCCCGCCGGCGGTCTGCTCAGTGAGGACTTCATCCGGGACATGCTCCGCCATGTCCGTGAGGAACGCCCCACCATCCTCGAACCGCTCCCCGCCAACGTGGCGGACATCCGCATCGAACGCGTCAATCAACTGCACGCGAGCCCCACGCTTCGCCTGACCAAGCTCACCACCATCAGTGCGCGGACCAACACGCCTCCGGTCATCGCACCGATCGCCGACGGCACGGTGCAGCAGGGCGAGACGTTCACCGTCACTGTCCTGGCCACCGACGCCGAGGCGGCGCACCAACGCGTGCGCTTCCGGCTCTCAGGCGACAATCCGCCGGGGGCGACGATCGACCCGATCAGCGGCGTGCTGACCTGGACCCCCGGCCCCACCCTCGGCAACGGTGCCTACCGTTTCCGCGTTTTCGCCGAAGACGATGGCACGCCCGCACTCGAATCGGAGGTCGTCTTCCACGTCACCGTGCTGGCCGGCTCGGGTAAGGTGGCACTGGCCACGGCGAGCTTCGACGCCACCGGCTATCCGCACCCTGGACCGTGGGGCGACTCGTTCATCCACCTGCCCCAGGATTCCATCTCCCCAGACTGGTTCAACGGCAGCGGACGGATTCATTGGGGCGATTGGAGTTGGTTCACGAGCCGCGGGTTGAATCAGTTCTTCGCCGACGACAATCGCAGGTTCGATTTGCGTTCCCGGGCCGTCTCGCGCGATCACGAATTGGATGTCTGGGCGGTCTCGTGCGAGGCCTACCTGCGCCTCACCGACGATGGCACCGCCATCCGCTTCTACCTCAGTCAACCCGACCCACCGAGACTCTACATCGACATCGTCCGCCACGTCGACGAAGCCGGCTCCCCGGACTTTGAATACTACGGCCTCTATTACACCAACATCGTCGACGCCATCCCCGGTTACCGCCGAACCGACACCGATAGCGATACCTTCACGTTCGGAGTCGAGGGCTTCGATATCTACGCCCGCTGGAATGGACTCGAATTCCTGCGCTTCAAGGAATATCGCCACATGCGACCCGGCGCCGTGGGGGTGAAGACCTTTATCGGATACCCCCTGCGCTATGCCACGGCACGATTCTACCCCGACCTGCCACTCTACAGTGATCCGGGCAACCGCGTTCTCGACCTTCGCGACTTCGGCCTCCGGGAAGGGATCGCGACCGGCTCGATCACCGCCGGCAGTAGCCAACTGGAGTTGAACGCCGCCCCGGTCCCGCCTTTCCGCCCGGGCGACTGGATCATCGTCGAGACTGGAGGAGAAGCCGGCCAAGGCCGGCGCGGCACGATGGGCGTCGGCGGCGTTTGGCCCCAACTCCATTACCCCGATGCCGCGGCGCGCGACGCCGACACCACCCAACCGCTCAACACCTACGCCTGGATCGAAACCGACGGCAGCGTCTGGCAATGGGACGGCGCCCTCTGGCAAGACCGTGCCCATGTGCCAAACGACGTCGGCACCGTCACCGAGCTCTACCACGTTGCCAAGGCTGTCCCGTTCGCATTTCGGGCCGCCATCGTCGAGGTGTCTCCGGACGGCCGCACCTTGCTGTTGGACGAACCCGCCCAAGCCTCCACCACCGGCGCAACGATCCACTTCGACAACTCGCCCATCCTCAATCTCCTGGCAATCTCTCCCATCTGGCAGCCTTTCGGCGACAAACGCGCCATCACGCCCGCCGGCATCACTCTGAAGGTCCCCGCCGGTCGCTATGCCGTCGGCGATCTCGTCCGCGTGCACGACCACAACGGCGTCGCGTTCCTGGGGGAAGGCGCGGCTCAGACAACCCTCTTCAGCCCGCGCGGGGCTCCCAGCCTGAACCTCGAGTTCCTTGGCGTGCCCGATGGCCTCGTCGTCGACCTGCATCTTGCGGGCAACGCACTGCCCGAAGGCTTCGGCTTCGCCTTCCGCAATCCGCGCCTGCCCTTCACCTCGCCTATCAGTCAAACTCAAATCAACGATCCGTGGGGTGGTTACTGGGGTAGTGGAGGCATCGCCTTCGTCACCTCGGAACGCGCCCGTGTCCGCGACGTCCTCCTCGAGGACATCCTGGCCCCAGTCGTCATCATCCACAGCGCGGCACATGACTGCTGGCTCGAGCGCGTGCGCGTGATCCGTCACGCCCCCAAAATGGATGAACCTTTACCCTTGCTGTTCTGGACCGCCCAGGCCAGCGGCGGCGGCGCCGTGGACCTGGACATTGACGTGCCCAATCTGGCCGTGGGCCTCGGCGTGTGGAACGGCTCCGACGGCAAAGAGTTCACGCGGGTTCGCAGCCGCAACGCCACCTGCGAGCTAATCAATGCGGGGAGTGTTGCGTTTCGTGAATGCGTGTTCCGCCTCGATCCGAATGCACACGAGGGCATGGACGGGTACTTCAACGCCGGATATGGGATGCTCCAAATTGATGGGCCGGAGGTCCTGGTGGAGAATGTCCTCCTCGAACAGACCGGCCCGCTCAACGCGCGCGGGGACCTCCTGCCCGGCATCTGCGGGTATTGGAACAGCCGGAATCTGCGAGTCATCGGGGGTTGCTACTCCACCCCGCCGTTCACGCCCAATGCCAGGTCGCGCCCCGTGGCTCTCCTCGCCGGGGACCCCGGGACCTATGTCGAAGGCTTCCGGGCTTCCGGCGACGCCGGTGGATTCAACGTCTATGTGGCCGATGGGCTTATCCGGGATTCGTGGTTCGACCGTGGCGAAGTCGGAGTGAACGGGCGTATCGAGAATTGCTGGCCCGATTCGAATCTCCCGCCGTTCATCGGCCGGGTGGTGACCAACGCACAGCAGACGCTCACCGCCTCGGTGGACATTGGCGAAGCCGGCAACCCGATCGAGCCGGGCTCGGCCACGCTGCTGCCGGATGGCAGTCTGGAAATGGTGGGTGGCGGGCTCTCCGATCCGCTTGGCGATCACCTGCACTTTGCCTTCCGCGAATTCGCCGGGGATTTCGATGCGATGGTCCGCGTGCAAAGCCTGGATGCGTCCAATCCGGCTGCCCGGGCCGGCCTGATGCTTCGCGAGGATCTGGACACTGCCGCCGCCCACGTCAGTTTGACCCATCGTGGTGACAGCCACGTCTTCGGCAGCGTCCGCCCACAGGCAGGGGACACCGCGCGCGAATGGGGTTGGGCCAGTTCCATGGCCTTACCTCCGCACGTCTGGCTGCGCTTGGTACGCCAGGGTCAGACTCTGAAGTCCTTCATCGGCTCGCTCCACGGCTGGTTCTGGGAGGAACGCGGCCAGGTCTTACTGCCTTCCCTCGACGATCCTGCCGGCGACCCGTTGCTGCTGGGGCTGTTTGTCACATCTGAGGACAACAATCCCGGCACAACCGCTCGCGCAGTCTTCAGCAACATGCGAGTCCTGCAACGCCCGGCGCTCCCCGTTCCTGAAGTCACCGAAGGCACGCCCGTCGATCTCACCTTCACCGCCGCGGACTTTAATTACCCGCCCCAACAGCTCACCTGGAGCCTCGCCCCCGGCGCCCCCACCAACGCGACTATCGATCCCGTAACCGGTCGCTTCCAATGGACTCCCAGCCCCGGGATCGCGCCCTCTGTCGTTGACATCACCATCCAGGTTGCTGACGACGGAACCCCGCCCCTGTCGGACACCTTCGTTTTCCAGATCCGGGTCGAGCAAATCATCGAGCCGCCCCTCCCCGTCACTCTCTCGGACTACACGGTCCACGACGGCCTGTTTCAGTTCAGCTTCGCCGCCCAACCCGGAAAAACGTACCGCGTTCAAGTCAAACCCACCCTGGACAGCCCGGATTGGCTCGACGCTTTCCAGTTGACGGCCGAACAGCCCACCCTCCAATTCGCCGAGCCTCTTCCCACTTCCGGCACCCGCTACTACCGCGTCATCACCCAGGAATAGACAGCATGAGGTAGTTGCACGCGGCCGCGCGTGTCCGGTCGGTTGCGGGCAGCAGATGCGTGTTCTTGTGGATGCCCGGGGCCGGGCGTTCCTGCCTTCCACGGAAGCGCAGCAGTAGCTATCGGCGCTCATCCTCGTCCTTTGGGCTCGGGATTGGTCTTGACACCGTCCAGTTAGTGTATTAGTAGACTAATACACTATGCAACTGCACCTGTCCCCCGGCGATGGCCGGCCGATCTATCGCCAGATCGTAAACCAGGTGAGGTACCTCCTGGCGGCCGGCCGCCTGGCGCCGGGGGAGGAGCTGCCGCCGATTCGTGTCCTGGCGGACCAACTCGTGATCAATCCGAATACGGTGGCCCGGGCCTACCTCGAGCTGGAACGGGCCGGTCTGGTGACCAAGCGGCAGGGGGCCGGCACCTACGCCGCAGAGACGCGCTCGCCGCTCAAGCGGGCCGAGCGGCTCCGGCTCCTCACCGAGCGGGCGGACGCATTGCTCGCCGAGGCCCGGCACCTGGAGATCGAGCTGAACGACGTGCTCGAACTGATCCGCGAACGTTCGCACACCATGCAACCAAAGGAGTCCGAATGAGCAACCCGACCCCATCCACGGTCGAGCCGGTGATCTCGGTCACGGGCGTGAGCCGCCGATTTCGTACCAAACTGGCCCTGGACGAAGTCTCGCTGGATATCACGCGCGGGCAGGTTTTCGGACTGGTTGGCGCCAACGGTGCCGGCAAGACGACGCTGATCAAACACCTGCTCGGGCTCTACGCTCCGGCTCAAGGTTCGGTCCGGGTCTTCGGGCTCGATCCGGTCGCCGAGCCCGCGCGGGTTCTGGGGCGAATTGGGTTCCTTTCCGAAGACCGCGACCTGCCGCTCTGGATGCGCGTCGAGGAATTGATGCGCTACACGGCGGCGTTTTATCCGAAGTGGGATGGGGCGTATGCCGCGCGTTTGCGGGGGCAGTTCCAGCTCGATCCGCGGGCGCGCATCCGGCACTTGTCCCGGGGCGAGCTGGCCAAGGCGGGTTTGCTGCTGGCGCTGGCGCATCGGCCGGAGTTGCTGGTGCTGGACGAACCCAGTTCCGGTCTCGATCCGCTGGTGCGGCGCGAGGTGCTCGAGGCGATTGTGCGCACCGTGGCCGACGAAGGTCGGACGGTTTTCTTCTCCTCGCATTTGCTCGACGAGATCGAGCGCGTCTCCGACCAGGTGGCGATGATGGCCAACGGGCGCATCGTGCTGCGGGGTGAGCTGGCGGAGTTGCTCGAAGCTCACCATCGCCTGACGCTGCGGTTCGAGCAGACGCCGGCGCAGCCGCCTCGGATTGCGGGCGCCCTGAGCGTTCGCGGCGGCGGTGTGGAATGGACGGCGATCTGCAACGGCGCGCTGGCCGACCTGGAGGTGGCGGCTGCCAGGTTGGGCGCCCGGATCGTGGCCAACGAGACGGCGACGCTGGAGGAGATCTTTCTGGCGCGAGTCGGAGGGGTTGAATCCTCCAAGCAACCCACGGAGGGCTGACCGGTGAAATCCCCGTCTTTGGCGTTGGTGTGGGAGTTGTGGCAGAAGAACCGCTGGGGCTTTGCGCTGTTGGGGGTGCTGTTGGGGATTGGTGCGGCCCTGAGCTACCAGGTGGGCCGTTTGAAGGCGGAGGAGGAGCGTCTTTGGGCCGGCCTCCCCCTTACCATCCAGGGCGGTCTCGGCGGGCGCAATGTGCTCCGGGTCAGGACGGCAGTCCGCAGCCCGCTCGAGGAAATGCCGCAGCGTTATGGGATCCGGCCCGGACCCGGCAGAACGTCTGTCGCGGTGCCTCGCCCCGAGCCGGTGGTCGGCCCGCCGCAGAAGGTGCGGTTTCAACTCGGGTCGGTGACGATCTACGACGGCCTGATTCGCCCCCAAGACGTGCTGGCGTGGTCCAGCGTTGCCGGCAAGGAAGGCGTGGTTCGGTTCACGCTGAATGGCTCCAACCTCTACGAAGGTCCGCTCAACCGCGAACCATCCCGCGCCTCCCCACGGGCTTCGGAAGAGATTCGAAGGCGATACGGGCCTATTTCGTCACCGAGCAACCAAGCTTCGACGCTCAACATCCCGCGGATGGACATCGGCAGCCCATCCGAACCCGGGCTTGCCGAGGCGACCAACGCGGATGCGGCTTCGACACCGTCGGTCGAGGATGGGGACGTGACACGCTCGGGCGCGGCTACGGTGCGTCCCGCCGGCTGGCTGCTCGAGGTTCCGCCTGGCGAGCCCCAGAACGCATTGACCTGGGTGCGTGGCGACGGGGGCCGCGGCAGCGTCGCGCTCGTGATGGAGAGGGAAGCCCCGTGGGAGTTGTCGGAGTTGGCGAGCCGCAGGTCGACTTGGTGCGAGGCGGCGATCGGGTGGACCATCGCGCTTCTGGGGATGTCCTTCCTGGTTCTGTGTGCCATTTTTGGGGGAGCCGAGCCGCACGCGGCTCGTGGTTTTAGCGGCCTTCCGCCTCGTCGGTTCGCGCTTCCCGTGAGGACCGTCGAGTTGGTGTTCTGGCCCATGGGGCTGGGGGTGATGGGTGTTTGGCTGCTATACGCCACGTGGGCCTGGCTGGTGTTCCCGCCGCTGGTGGCCGAGAACGTGTCGGTGCCTCACGGTTCGGCAGCGATGTTGCTGGCTGCCGGGCTGATTTCGTTCCAGGCGTTGGTCTGGGGGCTGCCGTCGTTCCCGAAACTGCGCACTACGCTCATCACGTTGCTTGTCCTCGGATTGGCTGGCTCGGTCTTGGCCGTCTTCGCGAACATCAAAACCGGAAGTCCGGACAACTGGGTGCGGCTCCAACGTGTCGTTCCCATCGCGTTGGGGCTCCTGACAGGGGCGGCAGGGGTGGCGGCCTGGTTTGGGGTGCGGCTGGAGCGGCGGGGTTACTGGGCAAGTTGGCGGGGGTGGGGCGCCGGCGATTTCAGTCCGCTGGTATTGCCTGGTCAGTTCGAGGGATTTGGCGCGGGGCTGCGGGCTCAACTCTGGCTGGAATGGCGGCGCAACGCCCGCCTGCCTCTCTGGTTCTGGACTGGGGGGGCGGTGGTCCTGGTGGGATTGGCGATGGTGGTTCCGTTTGGGATGCCGATGTCCATGGTGATGGATGGAATCCTGAACGCCGTGTGGATCCTCGTGCCGGTGTGGCTGGCGATTGCCGGACTGAATCTGGCTCGGGATGGCGGCACGCGCCAACTGGCGCTGTCGCCGTTCAGTGCGTCGCGACCCGTTCCGACGGAGTCGTTTCTGTTGGCGAAGCTGTGGACGGGCGGGTTGCTTTGGCTGTGTGCGGTCGGGGTCGCGGCATTGGCGGTGGTGATCTTGCGGGCCGCGTGGTTCCTCCAGAGTTGGCCGGACGTGTTGTCGACGTTGATCGTCCTGGCCATGTCGTTGCACCTGTTCACCGGGATCTTCCCTCTTTGTCTCAGTGGCCGGATTCCGGGTTTTCCCTGGTCGCTGGCCCCGCTGATCCTGGTCTACGGTGTCGCGCTGAACGTCTTCTTCTGGTGCGACCGGCATCCGGAGGCAGGGTCAATCCTCTTCGGTCTGCTCGTCGCCCTGGTCATCGTGAAGCTGCTACTGGGCTGCTGGGGATTCCGGCGGTCACTCGGTTTGAGGCTGGTCTCGTCGCGTTTCGTGGCCGCGTACGCAGGGTTCTGGCTGTTGGGCACGGGCTTGCTGGCCGTCGTGGCGTTCCGCAATGCGGGTGGCGGGCTGGGCGAGGATCATGCGCCGGGGGAGGTTGGCGCACTGCTCCTCGTGCCCGCGGTGCTCCTCATGGTGCCGCTGGCGCGGATTGCCGTTTCGCCTTTGGCCCTGGCGCGGAACCGACATCGGTGACGCGGTCGCGGGGTTTAGTGGCCGGCGGCGTCCGGGATGGGAGGAGGAGTCGTCGGCTCGGGTTCCTCGCGGACGTAGTGGACACCGGGGCCGTTCAGGAGTTGGCGCAGTTCATCGGGGCTGAGGTTGTGCCGGATGGACACGGAGAGTCCTTCGCCGAAGAACAGCTTGCGGTTGGACTGGTTCAGGTGGTCGTGGATGCGGCCGTAGAGTTGGCTGATCTCGCGATCGACCACGACGGTGAGCCGGCGATCCTGGCAGGCGATCACGCGCACCTCGGGGATGCGGGCGACCTGGTGCACGAACGACTCGAGGAGGCGCTGGGGTTGGTGGCGGATGCGGCGGTAGACGAGCAAGCCGATCACGGCGAGGGTGACGAACGGTCCGAGTCGAACGTTGGTGACCACCAAGTAGACGACGACCGCAGCCGCAATCAGGCCAGCGGCGAGCCAGGCGTACTGGGCGGGTTGCAGGTGGGCCACGCTGCGGCACCAGTTGGCCAGGCGCTCAGGTAAAGGAACTGGCTGGGCTTGGCCGGACTCGGTTTCGCGGCGGAGTCGGCGCAGTTCCTGGGCGAGTTCCCGGGCGCTGGCGTAGCGTTCCTCGGCCCGTTTCTGCAGGCAGCGGGAGAGGATCCGTTGCAGGTCGGCCGGGAGATTCGGCTGTCGGGTGTGGACGGATGGGGTGTCGTCGAAAGCGACGGCGTGCATGGTTTCCATGGGGGTGTCGCCCTGGAACGGGGCCTGGCCGGTGGCCATTTCGAAGAGCATGACGCCGAGGGAGAAGATATCGCTGCGGGCGTCCACATCGGTGCCTTTGACTTGCTCGGGGCTCATGTAGGCCGGCGTGCCCTTGATGGCGCCCGCCTGCGTTCGGGTCAGGGCGGAGAGGTCGGGCAGACCGCTGGCGGCGATGGTGGACTGCTCCGGGTCCATCAGTTTGGCCAGGCCGAAGTCGAGGATCTTGGCGTGGCCCTCGCGGGTGACGACGACGTTCGCCGGTTTGATGTCGCGGTGGACGATGCCCATGCCGTGCGCGCTGGCGAGGCCGTCGGCCACCTGGATGGCGATGTCGATTGCCCCCAGCAGGTCCAATTCCCGGCTTTCGATCAACTGCCGCACGGTCCTGCCATCGACGAGTTCCATGGCGAGGAAGGTGGTCTCCTCGAATTCGTCCACGTCATAGACCTGGGCGATGGCGGGGTGGTTGATGCGGGCGGCGGCGCGGGCTTCGAGCAGGAACCGCTTGCGGCGGTCGGGATCGGAGGTGAGCTCGGGGGGCAGCGATTTGAGGGCGACCGGGCGTTGCAGCTTCAGGTCATACGCCCGGTAGACGATCCCCATCCCTCCGTGACCCAAGACGCCATCGACACGGTATTGCCCGAGGGTCTTGCCGATCACCCGATACAGGAGGGCGGTGCCAGTTTGTGTATTCGGCTCCATGCCCGTTCGATCGCAACATGGGTTTCTTTAGCGCGAACTGCGCCCCGCGTCGAGGCGCATATTTGGCCCGAGAACCGCGGAACGGCGCGGATGGGCACGGATCAGGTTCCGGACCGCGGCTCGTCTTGAGCCGCAGCAAAGGGTGTGTGCGTTCTGCTGCGGGTCGCGGTGGGAACGGAGAGCGCCACATTCGAAGGCCTCATCGGCTTCGGGGCTTGCCGCGCAAGGGAGGGTGTTTGCGGAGCAGTCCGAAGTTGCAGATGCGGACGGTGGGTTCGCCGTCGTCGTTCAGCACGAGGTTGCCGGAATGCCGGAGGGAGAGGAGGTAGTGGGTTGGCTTGGGCAGGAGGTCCCGGTAGCCGGCGACGGCGAGGCGTTTCTGCTGACGGGCGAGGAGGCGCCGGGCCTGGCGGTCGTTGATGATCCCGGTCTGGCAGGCTTCGGCGAGGTTGACGCCGCGGCAATAGGCCTCGTCCTTGCTGGCCAGGATCTCGTCGAGGCCGTTCCAGAATCCCCAGATGGTGAGGTAATTGTGGGCCTGGCGTAGTGCCGGCTGTCCGTCCGGGGTGGTCAGGCCCTGATGCGCCTCATAGCGTCGATTGTCGGAGACGTAGAGGCCGGCGCGGGTGGATTCCAGTCCGGACATGTAGATGGCCCGGGGGTAGATAGTGTCGACGCCCTTGGCCTTGAGGTCGAGGGCGATGGCCACTTCCTCGAAGGGGCTGTTGTAGCCGGAGGAGGCGATCCGGTTGGTGCGCGGATCTGCGGGATCGAGGTCGGGTTGTTCGCCGACGCGCGAGAGTTTCCAGACCAGGTTGATGCGGTCCTTGGTGAGGGTGTAGTAAGTCTCGTTGGTGGTGGAAAGGCGTTTGCCGTGGGTGCGCCGCCAGCGTTCGGGGAGGAAGTAGTCGAAGAGATCGGGATCGCGGCCCACGACCCAGAGCATGCCATGGGTGCTATCGGCGTGGCCGCAGACGTAGTCCACACCGAAGATCTGCATGGGCTTGAGGTGTTCCGGGTATTTGAGGCCTTTGGGAGTGGCGAACCGATCCCGCTGGTGGCGGAGGTAGGCGGCGCGGCGGGAGGATTGGATTTCGCGTTCGTGTTCGGGTGTTCGCTGGAGCAACTCGAAGTCGATCAAGGCGTAGGCATAGTCGCCGGTACGATTTCGCAGCAGGGATCCTCGGCGATGCCGGCGCAGGATGAGGTGGGCTGGTTTGTGGTCTACCACCACGAAGCCGTTCTGCTGTAGCTCGGCCTTGGCCTTCAGAGTCAGACGCCGCAGTTCCTCGGCGCGCCGTGCGGGGTCCCCGATCACGGCTTCGAGAGCAACGTCGGCCGACTCCCCTTTGACCCACTGGTAGATGAGGACATAGCGGCGGAAGATGTCGAGTTCGACGTCCCGGTACTTGGCCTTTTTTCGTTCAATCCGATGGGTGTTGCGGCCGGTTTGCCAAAGCTCGAGGCGCTCCGGGGGCACGTAGATCGCCAGGGGGCGGTGCGTGCAGATCCGGCCGGGCTGGCGGCGCTCGCGCAGCTCCATGACCAGCGAGAATTCCTCGTAGGGGCTGTTGAACTCGGCGTGGGAGAATTTCTCGAACGTTAGGGTGTCCAGCGGCACATCCTCGCCGACGCGGCAGTATTTCACGACGAGATCGATGGCGCGACCGTTCACGATTTTCGTCGGGATGCGGTAGACCACGCTGGTTCCCTGAAGCCGCTGCCGTTTTTCTTCGAACCACTCCTTATCGCGCCAGTTCTCGAGCTGCAGGTGCTGTAGGAACGGGAGTCCAAACCGCGTCACGTAGAGATCGCCGCCATTCGTTGTTGGGACGTGGACGTAGTCCACCTCCAGCAGGCGCATGGGGGTGGCATTGGGCGGGAGCTGGCGCCCCGTGAAGTAGGTCGGTCTCTCCGAGGCCGGTGCGGCCGGCGGCCTCGGCCCCGCGTCCAGCGCCAGGGGCAGCTCCTGGTCGGCAATCTGGTCCACGTGTATCCTGAAAGGCGTCCGACCTCACGGTCGATGGAGCATGGGGAACCTCGTCGGCTCTAGGCCCGCCACGGCCGGTTGCGGGTGAGGTCCGTGAGTGTTTGCTTGGCGATCTGCACGTTTTCCGCCACCTGCCAGTCGAACATGCCGGCCAGCACGAAGTCGGCGCCGCCCTCGAAGGCGTAGCGGAAGGCGCGTTGCGGCGGGATGGCGCCTGCCGCCATTACCTTGAAGCCAATCCAGGGCCGGGGCACGGTGAACATGAAGTCGATAACCGCCTCGGGGTCGCTGCACCAGGAGTTGTCGAACTTGCCAAGGTCGTCGGTCTCATCTGGCTTCGGCGCGGTGAAGTACTCGTGGCTGTGGAGAGTCTTGACGTAGAAATCCGGGGCGAGCTTGGCGCGCTCGCATTCGATGATGGTGTGGAGGCCGTGAGCGCCGATGCCGGCCGGGAGCTTGTGGGCACGGACCACCTCGAGGATGCGGGCTAGGGTATCGAATCGACCCTGGCGGACGAGGGCATCGGCAACGTCACCGGTAACGTGGATGGCGGCGGCACCCAGGTCGGCCGCCTGCTCGAACTGCTCGAAGCCGTTGGCACCGTTGACGCGCGCCTGGGCGATCCACTTCATCTTGCCCCCGCGTTTCCAGTGTTCCTGCAGGTGGGGGATGCCGTCCTTGACCCAATTGTTGATCACGTTGACGCCGTGGGTCTCAGCGATTTCGAGGGTTTCCATGACTTTCGCTAGCGTATTGTAGCGCTTGGAGAGCTGCGCCACATAGGCGAGGTCCCGCGAGTGGGCGTAGCCATCGATGAGGTTGCCCCCGAGCATGAGCCGGCTGAACTCGACACCGCCGATCTTCCCCAGGGGCACGGTCTCCTTTGGCGCGGGGAGCGGTCCGGACGGTGCTGCCGTCGATGCGGCGGGTTGGGCGTGGGCGCCCGCGGCGGCGACGGCGGACACCAGGACAGAGGACTTGACGAAGTTGCGGCGGTTCATCGAAGAGGTCATGGCTCAGTTACGCTGGCGTTTGTGCGCTGGGGATAAGATGCACAGACTGGGGCCGAATGCAGCAAGATTCTCCTGGCACGCACAGTGCTAACATGTGGCTGGCGGCCAGCGCTTACGACAGCGAGCGTAGGCAGGTCAGTCCCTCCTGGGATGCGGCGCGGTTCGAGTCTCCGCGCCGCATCTGCTTTTTGCCAATGCAGTCTTTTCCGTTCCCTTCGGCGTGGGTCATGACCCGTGGTGATGGATTCACAAGACGACTTGCGCGCCAATCCTCGGTCTGTCGCGGGGTGCAAGCTGCTGGTGCCTAGCATGATGCGACTGGGAGATTCCGCCCCCTTCCTGGGGATGGCGGCCTAACCGCGGCAGCGTCGCGGGTGCAGGCTCCCTGCTCTCCGTGCTTCCTCTAGAGAACTGCTGTTGGCTGGGCTGAGGTTTCCAGCGCGCCCAAATTGCATCCGGACGAGGAAGGGGCTGGCTGAATGGTTGACTGTCTCTTGCCTCCCGGCCTGTGTCTCGGTTCGGAACTCAGTGGTTCACCAACCGTGCCTGCAGGGAGAGAGGTGAAGTCGTGACGGTTGTGAGGAGGAGTAGCGAGGTGCGGTAGTGCTTTCCGGTGAAGACGAGTCGGCAGTCACCCCGAGAACTGGCAGGGCGCAGTATCCCGACCTATCCCGACGGCGCTGCCCGGTGGACTGGAACAGCCCGCCCTACCGTTGATTGGCCCCGGCGACTGCTCCTCGCGGCGCCCTCGGAGAGGGCGCCCTACCTGGCGGTTCATTGAGAGCCGCACGCCAGGATGAATACAGGGTTCCATTTGTGGTCTGGAGATGGCGGGAATGGGGCGGGTTGACAAGGGCATGCCTTTGACGGGATGTTCGGCGAGTGCCGGTTCCGGACGGGGCTGGCGGGCAGGCTGGGGGGCGGTTTGCGGGGTTGGCAATGCGTGACGAGATGGCATTCATGAAGAAAGGCAGGCGCAGGGGCGGCTTCACGTTGATCGAGCTGCTGGTGGTGATTGCGATCATCGCGATCCTGGCGGGGTTGCTCTTGCCGGCCTTGGGGTCGGCGAAGGCCAAGGCGCAGGGGATTCAGTGCATGAACCACCATCGGCAGTTGATGCTGGCGTGGAGGATGTACACGGAGGACAACCACGGCAACCTGTTGTACGCCAGCCCGAGCCCCTACGCGGGTGATTTCAGCAAGGACCCGTATGTTTGGGTGCTGGGGATGATGGACTTCGACCCGGCCAACGAGTCCAATTGGAATGTGCAGAAAGACATTCAACGCAGCCCGCTCTGGCCATATTGCGGGGAGCAGTCGACGATCTGGAAATGCCCGGCCGACCGCTCGAAGATCCAGCCGAGCAGCGGTCCCTTCCGGGGCCGAATCATGCCGCGGGTGCGGAGCATGTCGATGAACCTGTGGGTGGGAGGCTTCGGCGGTGTGGATGGCGGTCTCTCGGGTGGCGGAGTCTGGCGAGTGTATCTGAAGGACTCGGAGATGCTGGATCCGGGGCCGACGAAGACATTCGTGCTGCTGGATATGCGGGAGGACAGCATCGACATCGGCAACTTTGCGCCGGACATGACGGGTTGGCCTGACCAGCCGGAGCAATGGGGATTCTACGATCTCCCCGCCAGTTACCACAACCGGGCCGGCGGCTTGTCCTTTGCCGACGGGCATTCGGAGATCCGACGGTGGCTGGACGATCGGACGATGCCGCGACTCGTGCGGGACGGGCTCGTGGAGGATTGGCTCGCGTCTCCGCGCAATCGGGACGTGCAATGGTTGCAGGAGCACTCGACACGTCGCTGGTAGCCGCGTTGAACCGGTGGTTCGTGGTTCACGTTTTCCTGGTGACAAGGCGCGGTCGTCCGTTGACAATTGCGTCCCATGAATGATCCCCGCTTTCTAGCATTGGCCCGGCTGCTGGTCCAGTACTCAACCGCGCTGAAGAAGGGCGAGCGGGTGCTGCTGGACCTGACGGACACGCCGGACGAGTTCGGCGTGGCCCTGATGCGCGAGGTGCGGAAGGTGGGCGGCACCCCCGTGGTGGAAGTGCGGCACGGCCGGATGACCCGCGAAGTCCAGCGCGGAACCGATGCCCGGCACGCGGCGTTGATGCGCGAC
>CAYSPU010000017.1:0-37024 GCA_964432995.1 uncultured Verrucomicrobiota bacterium | reverse complement strand
GGAAGTTGAGATCGAAGCTCCAATTGCGCGTCGGGGGGTTGTAGATCCCGATCGTGCTCCCGGTCCCTTTCCACGTGCCGGTCGCGTATTGGCTCGGAAACATGACAATCATGGAGCCGTTGTAGGTCAGGGTCTTGCCACTCCAATTCTCCAGGAAACGCGGGAAGTTCTCCACGCCCCCGCTGTACGAGGCGGCCGTCGTGGGCACGATGCCCGACATGATGGCGGCGTTGACCGTGGTGCTCGAAGCGGTGCGACTGCTGAGACTCAGAGTGCTGTTGGCATCGTTCCAACAGCCCGAGAGCACCGTGACCGCATCCGCAATGAAGGCCGCCGGACGGGTGCCGGACGTATCCGACGTGCCGATGGCCGAGGAGGGGACGTTGTAGTGCCCCTTCACGTAGAGGGGATCGGGCGTGGCCACCGTGAGTCCGGCCGGGGGAAGGCTCTGGCCGTTGACCAGGCGCACGCCTGGTTCGGTCGTGCTGGTCTGGGTGCGCAGGTCGGCCACGTAGATCGAGTTGATGTCCCGACCCAAGGCCGTTTTCAGCACGTTCCCGGACGCGTTCCAGGACGCCAGAGCCCCGACATCGATCTGCGTGGCCCGGACGGTCTTTCCTTCGCGCTTGTTGTAGAAGGAGACGTTGGTGTTCACAAACGACGAGACTCCGCTCCAACCAAGGTTGGGACCATTGCCGTTGGCCACGCCGCCGTGGGCTTCCACCCCGGTGTCCCGCACGACAATGATGAGGTCGGCCTTGTTGTAGAGACGCTGGCGCGCCAGATCCGAACTGGCCGGCTCGCCCACGGGCGGGATCTCAACGATCTGACGGACGTTCTCCGGCGTGTTCTCCACGCCCAGCGGCAGATTGAGGGAATTGACGCCGCTGTCGTGTTCCCCCTGGTAGACGACGCTCCCGCCGCCACGCACGACCGGATCCAAGGGGTGCTTTCCGTGCACGATGTTACCGGCCGCGGTCACATCCCCCCCGAACGTGAGGGTGGCTTGCGGTTGCACGTAGATCTCCTGATTGCTGTGCACCCGCCCGTTGACCGTCATGTTGGCGCCCGGATTCACCTCGAGGTCGACGTTGTAGAAGATGGCAAACTGGAAGAGGGGGATGGAGGCAATCTGAAACTGCTGCTGGACAGCCCCGATCATGTCATGCCGGGCCCCGATTTCCCGCGCGTTCGAAACCACCCGGTACGTCGAGGCGTATCCCGACAACCCCTGATATTGCGAAATCAGGGGGGAAACCGCCCAGGCGGTGATCTGCTCCACGTGAGTCTGATCGTCGTTGCCACGGCCGTTGCTGAACCGGTAGCGCCCCCAGATCGGATGCTCGTTCGCACCAGGCTTGCGGCTGCGATAGTTGTCCATCTTGCTGCTCACGTGGGCGGCTCCGACCTTCTGGTAGTCGATGGCAATCTCCGACATGACCTTCTCCGTAGCCGCCTCGGCCGCCGCCAGCGACGCCATGAGCTGGTTGCTGCGCTCGTTCAATCGGCTGTTGGTCACACTCCACGTCAGCGTCCCCGCCAGGATCAGGAGGGCGACCGACAGCATGACGAGCACGAAAGCCAGGGCGTGACCGGAGGGCTTGCGCTCTCTGACGAGGGTTGGTCTCATACGACGTTTCCGATACCAGCAGGTTCGCGGCGGCCTACTCCAGGGCCCGCCGGGTGATCTTGGTCCGCAACTGGTAGAAATCGTACAGGCCCCCCGGCCCAATGGCCACCGTCGGGTACTGGAGCTGATAGAACTGCAGGGACACACCAATCACCCGGTTGTTGAAGTTGTTCGTCAGCACGTTCCCGGCGAAGTCTTCCGACGTGAACACCATCTGATTGCTGATCGAGTTGGCCACCACCAGCACGGCCGGGGCGCCGTTCTCCGTGCGCTTGAGCCTCCGGTCGGCCAGATCCCAAAAATAACGCACATACTGGTTGGTGACCCCCTTGGTCGCGTAAACCTGAATCGCGTTGCCCGACTGCGCGCTGCCGTGCGGAATCTCGGTAAAGCCGGTGAGGCTGCCGTTGCCAATCCGCACCACGCCCGCACCGCGGATCTCGCTGACCATCTTGCCCACCGCCGCCCGCGCCTCGTCGCTGGCCCCCATCTTCGACCGCGCCAACTGGTTCATGCGCAACCCCGCCAGACTGATATACATCACCCCTCCCGCCACCAGCGAGAAAACCGCCGTGGCGACCATGATCTCGGGGAGCGTCAAACCCCGCTGCCGCGCAGCGGCATGACCGGCGATGCAGGTTCTCATTGGTCGGGCGCGCGGTAGGTGTACAGACTGTTGGTGAAGACCCGCCCGTTGTGAAAGGACCAGACGCAGTCGACCTGGATCATGCGCAGGGGCGGGTCCGCCGTGATCGTCGAAATCGTGGTGATATTGGTCGCCAGCGCCACGTTGGTCCCGACCGTGGGGATGTCGAGCACCTCGATAGTCACTGGAAAGCTGGAGGCCGTCAGTTGATCCACTGCGGGCGTGGCCAACGTGTCCCACTTGGCGGCGCGCGTTTGCTCCAGGCGCTGCATCGCCAGCGAGTTGGCCGCCAGGCTATGGGCCGACCACTCGGCGCGTTCGAGCATCTGGGAGTAGCCGACCAGCAGCCCCGCCATCAAAATGGCCGCCACCGCCACCGACACCACAACCTCCACCAGGGTGAATGCCCGGGCAGAGGAGTCTACCTGCGCTGTGATCGCCAATCGCATCGACTACGAACCTCAGCCGTGAAGAAGCAGGTGGCATGCCGTTACTGCAAATGGCGAATTGCTGGGCAGAGTCTGCCTGCCCCTTGGACAGGGGAACCAGGAATCGGAGCGGAAAGTAGCTGTCGTGCGAGACGCGTCGCAAAGCCGCCACTGCAGCGGTGAGATTTGCTGGCGCGACCGACCGCCGAAGCTGGCCGGCATGCCGCGCAGGCGAGTGCCGGATTAACCCGAGAGTTCCAGCATTCGTTGGATCGGCAGGCGGGCGCGCTGGAGAATGGGGTCCGGCAGTTCCACCCGTGGCTGGAGATCCCGCAGGCAGTCCCGGAGCTTCTCGAGAGTGTTCAGCTTCATGTAACGACACTCGTTGCAGCGGCACGTGTCGGTGGGGGCGGGAATGAACTCTTTGTCCGGGCACTCCTTGCGCAAGCGGTGGAGCATGCCGGACTCCGTGGCGATGATCAGCGACCGCGCCCGGCTCTGCTTGCAGTACGTGACCATCCGTTCCGTGGAACAGACTTCGTCCGCCAGCAGGCGGACCGCGTTCGTGCATTCCGGATGCGCGACGAGAGGTGCGTCGGGGTGTTGCTGCCGAATCCGGCTGATGGCGGCGTGGGTCCACTCGACGTGGACGTGGCAGCTCCCCTTCCAGAGCGTCATCGGACGCCCGGTCTTCTCCATCACCCACGCACCGAGGTTTTCGTCCGGCACGAAAAGGAGGTCCCGATCCCGGGGCGCGGCGGCGGCGATCCGCGCGGCGTTGCCGCTGGTGCAGATGACGTCGCTGAGCGCCTTCACCGCTGCACTACAGTTGATGTAGGCGATCGTGTAGAAGTTGGGGTTGGTGGCCTGGAACGCGCGCAGCTTGTCGGCCGGGCAACTCTCCTCGAGGGAACAGCCGGCGTCGCGATCCGGCAGAACCACCGTTTTCGTCGGGTTCAGGATCTTGGCCGTTTCGGCCATGAAATGGACTCCACAGAAGGCGATGACATCCGCTTGGGTCTTGGCGGCCTCGCGGGAGAGGCCGAGGGAATCGCCGACGAAATCAGCGAGATCTTGGATTTCGGGGACCTGGTAATTATGGGCGAGGACGACGGCGTTATGTTGCCGTTTGAGCTCGAGGATTTCGCGGACCAGCGGACGTGCGCCGATGGTCTGGGACGGTGGCGGCGAGGTTGCAGTTTCCATCCTTCCCGCGTTGGCTTCGACAGCATGCGCCATGCGCCAAAGCTAGGGCAAGGAGCTGAAGGCGTCAACCGACGGCGGCTAGGGCCAGAGCCATGAGGCGAGCCACGTGAG
Organism: uncultured Verrucomicrobiota bacterium; assembly: GCA_964432995.1. Lineage (GTDB taxonomy): Bacteria > Verrucomicrobiota > Verrucomicrobiia > Limisphaerales > JAHDYP01 > CAYSPU01. The sequence goes on along the minus strand of CAYSPU010000017.1, from coordinate 33,003 downwards.
GGCGTAGCCGAGGAGTGCGGTGACGGGGAGGGTCATGATCCAGGCCCAGACCATGCGTTCGACGACGGTCCAGCGGACGGCGTTGAGGCGTTTGGTGGCGCCGACGCCCATGATCGAGGAGGAGATGACATGGGTGGTGGAGAGGGGCATGCCCCAGTGGCTGGCGACCTGGATGATGCTGGCGGCGGTGGTCTGGGCAGCGAAACCGTGGATCGGCTGCAGGCGGACCATTTTGCGGCCCATGGTGGCGATGATGCGCCATCCGCCCGCGGCGGTGCCCGCCGCCATGGTCAGCGCGCAGGCGACCTTGATCCAAACGTATACGTGGAACTCCGGCGCGCGCAGGAAGTTGAGCCAGCCGGGCAGCCGATCAAACACGCCGGGCGTGGTGGTGGCGGTGAACAGGGTGAGGGCAATGATGCCCATGGTCTTCTGGGCGTCGTTGGTGCCGTGGCTGAAACTCATCCAGGCGGCGCTCAGGAGGTGGATCCGACGGAAGGAATTCCGGATAACAGCCGGGCGCCAGCGATGGACCCAGCCAAGCAGGACGCCCATGAAGAGGAACCCAAGAAGGACCCCGAAGAGAGGGGAGAGCACCATGGGGCGGATGACCTTGGGCCAAAGACCGACCATGTGACCGGTGGCGGGATCGAGCACTGACCAATGGACCACCGACCAGTGCCCGGCGGCGGCGAGCGCGGCGCCGCAGAGGCCGCCAATCAGCGCGTGACTGGAACTCGAAGGCAGCCCCCACCACCAGGTTAGCAGGTTCCAGATGATCGCCGAACCCAAGGCACAGAGAATGACGGTCGGGGTCACGTAGTTGGCGTCCACCAGGCCCCTTCCGATGGTGGTGGCGACGGCCGTTCCGACGAGCGCACCCAGCAGATTGAAGACGGCGGCCATCATGACTGCCTGCCGCGGCGTGAGGACCTTGGTGGCCACCGTGGTGGCGATGGCGTTGGCCGTGTCGTGGAAGCCGTTGATGAACTCGAAGGCCAGGGCGACCGCGATGATTGTGAACACCATCAACATAGGCATCCTGCCCGGCTACTCGATCCAACCCGTCAGCCGGGAAAGGCTCACCAGGAGATAGCCGGCCAAACCACTGGCGGGAATGGTGAGGACCCAGGCCCAGATGATGCGTTCGACAACGCTGAGTTTGAGCGCGTTGGCGCGCTTGGCGCAGCCCACGCCCATGATCGAGGTGGTGATGGCGTGGGTAGTGGAAACGGGCATGCCGAAGTGGGCCGCGGTGTAGAGAACCGTGGCCGCGGTCGTCTCGGCCGCGAAACCGTGGACGGGGTGCAGGCGCACCATCTTGTGGCCCAGCGTCTTGATGATGCGCCATCCGCCCGCGGCGGTGCCGGCCGCCATGGTCAGCGCGCAGACGACCTTGATCCAGGTGGCAATCTCGAGCGACTGCCCCGCGGCAGGCTCGGGCGTGTGCAGGAAGTCGAGCCAGGCCGGAAGATGGTCCAGCGTCCCGGCGGCGGTGGCGGCCATGAGGGAGAGGGCGATGATCCCCATGGTTTTCTGGGCGTCGTTGGTGCCATGGCTGAAGCCCATGTACGCCGCGCTGAGGAGCTGGAGCTTCCCAAAGGCGCGGTTCACCGTGGACGGACGCCAGTTGCGCAGCAGGTAGTACAGGAGCCCCATGACGAGGAAGCCCAGTACCAAGCCGCAGACCGGCGAGGTGATCATGGGGACGAGGACCTTCCAGAGCAGTCCCTTTCCCTCGTACCAGTGCGTTGAGGAGGGGACAGACCAGATGATGACGCCCCAGTTGTTGTGCGCGGCGGCGAGCGCCGCTCCGCAGAGACCGCCCACGAGGGCGTGCGATGAACTCGAGGGGAGGCCGAACCACCAGGTGATCAGGTTCCAGACAATAGCGCCGAGCAGGGCGCAGGCGAGGATTTCGGACGTGACGATCCTGGTGTCGACCAGACCGGAAGCGACGGTCTTGGCGACGGCAGTTCCGACGAGGGCGCCAAAGAGATTGGTCGAGGCCGCGAGCACCACCGCCTGCCGGGGCGTCAGAACCTTGGTGGAGACCACCGTGGCAATGGAGTTGGCCGTGTCGTGGAACCCGTTGATGTACTCGAAGACGAGCGCGACCAGCAGCACGATCAGGACGAGCGTCATGGGGCGCGGCCGGCGTCAGGAGTTCTTGAGGGCGATCTGCACCACGACGTTGCCGGCGTCGCGGCAGCGGTCGATGACCTTCTCCAGCAATTCATACAGGTCTTTGACGACCACCACTTTGAGCGAGTCGTAGCGTCCCCCATAGAGGTCGCGCAGGAGATTGACCATGAGCTTGTCCGCTTCGCCTTCGATGTACTGCAGGCGATCATTCAGTTCCTTTACCTTCTCGAGCTCCTTGATGTTGCGCAATTGGCGAACCATGACCAGCACTTGGGCGGTAGCCTTCTCGAGCATTTCGGCCTGCGGCGCGAAATCCACGTCCCGCATGTCGGGAGGGGCGAGGTTGAAACGTTCGGCGAACTTCTCGACGGCTTTGGGGATCTTGTAGAGGACGCTGGCGAGGGCTTCGATGTCTTCCCGCTCGAGTCCGGTGACAAAAGTACGCACCAACTCCTCGCTGATCTGCGCCGCGATTTTCTTTTCTTTGCGGCGGGTGAGAACAAGGTCGTCGAGGCTCTTGGACTCGCGGGGCGACTTGAGCATCTGCAGGAGGAACTGGACGCTCTCGTGGGCTTCCTGGGCGCTGGCTTCGAGGAGGTTGTAGAAGCGATCGCCCTTGCCGAAGATTGCCTGAAGCGAAAACATAGCGGCGGATTTCTCACACACCCACCGGAAATCCGCACGCGAAATCTGCGGGCGTGCGCGGATGCTGCCCCCGGAGTCGGAGGTTCAGAGGCGCGTCCCGCGGGTGGGGCGGTTACCTGCCGGGGCGTCGGGCGGGTGGTTCAGGAGGCGGGTTGGAGTGCGACCCCTGGTGCTGCGGGCGGCGCTCCGCGGCGGTGTCCGGCTCGGCGGCAAGGGCGGCCTTCCACTGGTCGCCGAGTTCCTGGGCGGTGTGTCCAGTGAGATCTTTCCAGACTGTCTCGTGGTACCGGCCCTCCCGCAAGGCGGCGTTCAACGCCGGGACCAGATTCGTGCCGTGCTGGCGGCTGGCCCAGTCCAGGAAGTTCGCGCTGACGCGGTAACTGCTGTCGTAGCGAACCCGGTCCCGGTTCCGTGGTCGGATTTCGGCGCCGCGGGCTTCGGGCTCGAAGTGGTAGAACCGGAGGTAGTCGGCGATGCCTTCCACCAGCCATCCCGGGGGGCGCTGGGCGCCGGGCTGGCGTGGGGCGCGTCCGTATTGCTGAACGACATGCACCAGCTCGTGGAACACGGCTCCCTTCGCCTCGCCCTGGAGATTCTCCCGAAACCACCCCCCGGCGCACCGGACACGCGCCCCGGCAGTGGCTGCCACGCCCTGGCCTTCCTGGTCGAAAAGGATGCGAACGCGAGTGGGAGCGGTGTAACCGGGGCTCGACAGCAGGCTGGCCAACCTTGGGTACCAATCCCTGGCGAGCGGGACCAGTTCCTTTCGTGCCCAGTCGGCGAGGTCGGGTGTTTCTGAGGTGTCGATGGTGATTCGGTACCGGCCGCCATCCGCTTCAACCGTCTCCACACCCTGGCGTGGTGCGGGAAGCGGGATTCGCTCCGGCTCGGGCGCTTGGGCATCGACCACATCGATCTCGCTGAAGAAGGTGTTGCCGAAAGCGTCGGTCGCTTCGGTGCGGTGGATTTCGAAAAGCAAGTATCGGTGGGTGCCAAGCGTGCCGGCTGGGTCAGCGACGGAAACGCCGTGTTGCCCGCCGGGTTCGCCCTTTTGGGGGCGCGAGTCGACCGTGGCCAGGAGCTTCCAGCCGCACGTAACCGGGTCAACGTTTCGCTCGGGGCGGAGGTTGGGAGCGGTGGCCTGCTCGTCGCTCGCGTAAAGGGAATAGACCTGTGGCGCACGCGAACCAGGATGCCAGGAATAGGTGCTGACCTGCCGGATCTCAACGGCGGCGCCCAGGTCGAGGAGCAGCCGCCCGCCGTCCGTGCCTACCCTGAAGAAGAAGTTCTCGCCGGGGGCATCTTCGTCGGAAGGCACTTGGCCGTCGTGGAGGCGTTCAAGGCCGCCGCAGTTCGCATCGGGGCGGCCGCTGACGATCGCGAAGGTGGCGTGCGCCGCTACGTCATTCCGGGCTGGGCGCGGGACGGTGCGGAACGCGAAGCCCGGCTCGGCCTCATCGCTGCGGACATGTTCCGTAGTAACGGTGATTTGGGCGTGCAGCAGGGAACCCAGCAGGAGCCAGAGGGCTGCGGCGGCGGTCAGGCGGCGTCGATACTCACTCATTTGCACGCCGGGTGCTGTATACGGAAGGCGGGGCCGCTTCAAGCCCGCATTCGGGGCAACCCAACAGGTTCGTCTACCAAGCGGTTCAGCCGGCCGGTGAGCGCCAGACCCAGTCGTCCTCGTCGACGTTGCGGATGGGGTGGCCTTTCTGGCTGACCCCAGCGGATCCTTGGTTGTCTTTGAAGTTGAGACCAAGGGAGTAGAGGAGGAACCGGTCCTGAGCTTCGAGACGGTAGCGGAATGGTTGTTGGTTCACGGGATCCGGCGGGAGGCGGTCGATGAATCGGGGGACGAGCGTGTCGAGGGTGGCCGGGTAGTCGCCCTGGGCAACGAAATGCCGTTCCAGTCCACAAGCGATGGTAGGCATGTCGAGGGCGGCCTGCGTCAGCACCGCCTTTTCGGCCACCTTGGCGACGGCTGGGAAGAGCTGCCGCCCGAAGAGCGTGTACGGCGACTTGGAGCGAAAGAGGGCGTGCTCGTCGTACAGACGGGCCAGCCAATCGTTCGCCTGGGTCATGTGTATCCGGAAGTAGGACGCGGCAGGAGCTGCGATTTGTCTATGAAAAAGCAGTAGGAGATTTCGGACCGCGGCTCGTTCCTCGGCGCGCCGTAGTCCCGCGACGGCGGGGCGGAGGCGGCTTGAGCCGGCCAAGGGTGTGTGCGTGTTGCTGCGGGTCAGACGACCCGCGGTCCGGAAAGGCCGATTCGCAGGCCGGTGTGGTCGGGCCATCGAGCATCCGTGAGGTTTCGGACCGCGGCTCCTCTTGAGCCGCAGCGAAGCGCGTGTGCGCTCGGCTGGGCGGTCAGAGGACCCGCGATCCGGAAAGGGCGAGTTGGGCGGCGGAGTTCGGTCGCGCCACGGTTTCGCAAACTCGTCGCCTGCAGAGCCTGCTTCTCTTAGGCGTCAACTACCGTCTCGCCGGCGTGGTAGGAGCTGCGGACGAGGGGGCTGCTGAAGACGTGGCGGAAGCCCATTTGGCGGGCGAGTTGGGCCAGATGCGCGAAGCGGTCCGGGTGAACGTATTCCGTGACGGGCAGATGCCGGGGGGTGGGTTGCAGGTACTGGCCGACCGTGAGCAGGTCGCAGTCGACCGCGCGCAAGTCCGCCAGGGCGGTCCGGACCTCGTCTTCGGTCTCGCCCAATCCGAGCATCAGTCCGGACTTGGTGTGCACCGGGCCTGGGGCGCGGCGTTTGGCCTGGCGGAGCACGCTCAAGCTGCGTTCGTAGGTGGCCCGGTGGCGCACGGCGGGAGTGAGCCGGCGCACGGTCTCGAGGTTGTGATTGAAGATCTGCGGGCGGGCCCCCAGGACGATGTCGATCGACTCCTCGCGGTCGTTGAAGTCCGGGGTGAGCACCTCGATCGCCACGTCGGAACGGAGTGCACGCACCGCCTCGATGGTCTGCCGGAAATGGTCGGCGCCGCCGTCGGCCAAGTCATCGCGCGCGACCGACGTGATGACGACGTGCTTCAGGCGCATGCGTTGGACGGCTTCGGCGACACGGTCGGGTTCCGTGGGATCGAGCGGCAGGGGTTTGGCGGTGGAAACGGCGCAGAAGCGGCAGGCGCGGGTGCAGCGGTCGCCGCCGATGAGGAACGTGGCCGTGCCCCGGCTCCAGCACTCCCAGTGATTGGGGCAGCGGGCGCTTTCGCAGACGGTGTGCAGTCCAAGTTCGCCGAGCAGGCCGCGGGTTCGGGCGTAGCTCTCCGATGTAGGCAGCCGAATGCGCAGCCACTCGGGCAAGCGGGGGCGGGGCACGTTGGGCGGGGCCAGATTCATCGCAGCCAACGCCGGTGAACGAGCCGGTATCGTCTGTGCTCACCTGTGGTGGGCCGTCTCTTCATTGTGCTCCCGGGGGGAGATCGAACTTCAGGAGGAGGACAGTCCGCCCCAGAACCGCTCCAGTTCGCGAGCCCCGAAGTCGGCCAACACCCGCTCGTCCACCTGGATCACCGGGGCAAGCGTCTGCCCGGAAAGTCGCACCATTTCGTCATAGGCCGCCTCGTCGCGGATCACGTCGAGCACCTGGTAGCGAATCCGGTGTGCGTCGAGCCATTCCATCGCCTGAGCGCACCAAGGGCAGTAAGGCTTGACGAAGAGTCGAACCTGGCTGGGTTGGTATGTGGGGAGAGAGGACATACAGCGGCAAGCCGTGGGTCGAAGTCATGCACCGAATCCGTCCGACGACATGCGGGGAGTCGGTGGTGTCAGCCGTTGCTACTTCTTGAGGATCCCATCCAGTTCCTTGAGGAGGGCCTTGGGGCCGCTGCCGGGGCCGTAGCCGACGGTCTGGCCGAGTTTCTTGCCGGCGGCATCGACCAGGACCAGGGTGGGGAAGCCCTTGAAGGGTTCGGCGTACTTCGTCTTCAGGGCGGCGTTGGCGGTCTTGAGCTGGGCGGGTTGTTCGGTGCGGCGCGGGAAGTCCGCCTTGACGAGGACGAGGTTCTTCTCGGCGTAGTCGGCGAACTCCTTGGTCTGGAACACTTCGGATTCGAGCTTCTTGCAGTAACCGCACCAATCGGAACCAGTGAAGTTGATGAGCACCGACTTCTTCTGGGTCTTGGCCGTGTCCAGCGCTTTGGACATGTCGGTGAGCCAGGTGAGGTCGGCCGCGTGGGCGGCGAAGCTCAGCGCGGTGAGGAGGACAATCGAACGGGCGGTCGCGGTCAGTTTCATAGCTTGGCCAAACTAGGGCTGGTCCTCAGTCCTGGCAAACGATTTCTCCGCCGACGATTGTGGCGATCGCTTTGCCCTTCAGGCGCCAACCGTGGAAGGGGCTGTTGGAGGATTTGCTGCGGCTGGCGTCGCGTTGGAAGACCCATTCCCGATCGGGATCGATCACGGTCACATCGGCATCGGCGCCGACGCTGAGGGTGCCTTTGTGGAGGCGGAGGAGTCGGGCTGGTGCCGAGGTGAACTTGGCGATGAGCTCGGGCAACGGGAGACGGCCGCTGTGATGGAGCTGCGTGAGGGACAGCGCCAACTCGGTCTCGAGGCCGGTAATCCCAAAGGGTGCGTAGTCGAACTCGACTTCCTTCTCATAGCCGCAGTGGGGGGCGTGATCGCTGGCGATGACCTCGATGGTGCCGTCGGTCAGGCCCTCCAGCAGGGCGTCGCGGTCTGCGGTGGAGCCGAGAGGCGGGTTCATCTTGCAGTTGGTGTCGTAGGCCGGCCACGAAGGGAGATCGCCGGCCGGCTCGGCGTAGCCGTACACGGTGCGTCCGTCGCGAGCCCAGAATTTGTCGCTGCCAGCCACCGCGGCGTCGGTGAGCACAAAGTGATGGGGACAGGCCTCGGCGGAGATGGGGATGCCGCGCTTCCGGGCTTCGCGCAGGAGGCCGACGCTGCGCGCGGAGCTCAGGTGCTGGCAATGGACGGGGGTGCCGGTCATTTCCGCCAGTTGGATGTTCCGCGCGACGATGATCTCCTCGCCTGCGGCCGGCCAGCCGCGGAGCCCGAGCAGCAGGCTCCAGTAGCCTTCGTGCATGACGCCGTCGGTTACGATCCCATAGTCCTGGCAGTGATCCAGCACCGTGAGATCGAACATCTTGGCGTATTCGAGGGCCCGGCGCATCAGCTCGTTGTTCTGCACGCAGCGTCCGTCGTCGGTGATGGCGACGACGCCGGCCTGTTTCAGAGAGCCGATGGGGGACAGCTCCTCGCCGGCGAGGCCGCGGCTGATGGCGCCGGTGACGAAGACGTTGACGCGGGCTTCGCGCTGGGCCTTTTCCCGAATGAGCGCCACGGCGCTCGGGTTGTCCACCGCGGGAGAGGTGTTGGGCATGCAGACCACCGAAGTGAACCCGCCATTGGCGGCAGCGGCGGTGCCGGAAGCGATGGTTTCCTTGGCCGATTGGCCCGGCTCACGGAGATGCACGTGAATATCGATCAGACCGGGACAAACGATGCGACCGCGGACGTCGAAGCGCTGGGCCTCCGCAGGAACACGCGCGGCGGCATCGGCGCCCAGTGCGGCTACTTTGCCGTCGATCAGGAGCACATCCGCCACAGCGTCGAAGCGACTGGCCGGGTCGATAACCCGGCCCCCGGAGAGGAGGAGCGCCTTCATGGTGGAGGGAAGATACACGCAGGGGAAACGGCAAGGCAAGGGCACGCCGAGTGGGTTCTGGTGGCGGCGGAGGGGGTCCGAAGTCGGGCGCCGGCCGTTTCCAGGCAAACAGCAGACTCAATTGACAAACCGCCCTCATGGCGGGCTCGAGGGGCAGAGCCGTGCTCCCGCGGACGTGATCCCCCGGCTATGGATCGGCGCACTGCGGCGGTGTAAGGTGCGCGCGGAGCCCCGTCGCGCGGCGCCAGGTCTGGCGGGCGGGGCCGGCTTCTGGTAGGAAGTGGCGATGGCAATGGCAAACGCGCGACCGCCTTTCCCCGGAAGGGCCGGCGTCCGGGCATCGCCGTGGACGAGGCAACGATCGCGGTAGCGGGCATGAAGGAGACCATGTATGAAGACTGGAATGAACATCGGGAAGAGCCGGCAAGACGCGGACATGCTGCCCGGCATCTGTTGGCGAAGGGGGACGATCGGTGTTGGCCTGCTGGCGGTCCTTCTGGCTGTGCGGGCGTCGAGTGCCGCGGTGCCGACGGCGGGCGAGGGTTTCCGGTTTGCCGAGGTGACGGAGAAGTCGCTGGGGCTCTGGGAGAGCGGCCGGCCCGTTCTGGTCTACAATCACGGAGTCATCCGTGCCGACGGCGTTCCGGAGGACCGCCGGCGCAGCACGTACGTGCATCCCCTGTATGGGTTGGACGGCGAGGTGCTGACCGACGATTTCCCCAAGGACCACTATCACCACCGCGGTCTGTTCTGGGCGTGGCCGCATGTTCGTGTCGGCGGAGGCACGGAGGTCGATCTGTGGATGCTGAAGGGGATCGAGCAGCGATTCGAACGCTGGCTCGAACGGAAGGCGGATGCGACTGGGGCGACGCTCGGCATCGAGAACGGGTGGTATGTGGACGGCCGGCGCGTGGTGCGGGAGCGCGTCCGGCTGCGGGTGCATCCAGCGGCGGTCGAGAGTCGGGCCATCGACGTGGAACTGGACTGGACGCCTCTGGAGGGCGCGCTGTCGTTGACTGGCGCGGAGGGGAAGAGCTACGGCGGGCTGACGTTGCGCTACGGGCCGGGAACAAACGTGACGATCACGGTGCCGCAAGGGGTTGAGCCGAAGGATCTGGCGATGACGCGCCTCCCGTGGGCGGACTTGTCGCTGCGGCTCGAAGGCCGGCCGACGGTCAGCGGTGCGGCGGTGTTCATCGCCCCCGATCACCCGGATTACCCGCCGACGTGGCTGACGCGGCACTACGGGGTGTTGTGTGTGGGCTGGCCGGGGGTGGAGGCGAAGGTGTTTCCGGCGGGAAGACCGTTTGGCGGGAAGTACCGCGTCTGGGTGCATCGGGGTCAGCCGACACCGGCCGCGCTGGCCGAGGCCTACGCGGCATACACGAAGGCCGTCAGCACGCCCTGAGCGGAGACCACTTCGCGGGGCTTCCAAGACCGACGGTCGCACCAGACCGCGAAGGGAGGTCCCTCTCCAGCGGGATGGAGACTCGCCCTCACCCCAGCCCTCTCCTCCCGGGAGAGGGAGGAGGGGCCCAGCATCCGCGCTGCCCTTCGGCGGTTAGTTGGCGAGGACTTGCTCGAGCGCAAACGGGGCGAAGAGGCCGTAGCTGACGGTGTGGTATTCCTGGCCGGCCGGCGGTCCGGGGGTGGGGCCCTTCTGGAACATACTGGGCCAGGCGGAGCCGAGCCCGGGCTTCCCGTGGTGCGGGCCCAGCGTGTTCTTCAGAGTGCCGATGACGACGACTTCGACCTGGTTGTTTCCCTTCTTGATCCAGCGGGTGACGTCGAGTTGCGCGGGGGCCCAGCCGACGTAGCCGGCGGTCTTGCCGTTCACGTCCACCCGGGCGACGCTGCCGTACCAGCTCGGGAGGGTAACCTGGTAGGATCCTTTGGGTTTGGCGATGGGGAACGTCAACTGGTAGCCGACGCCCTGGGCGTAGAAGGGATAACCCTGTCGGTCCCAGCCGAGACGTTGGCCGCCCGAGCCGGCCGACTCGATCGATCCGAGCTGCAGGCCTTTCTCCGGGACGATGGTGAACCCGGCGGCATCCGCGCGGAGAGCGAAATCGCCGAGCACATAGGCGGGTTCGAGTTCGTGGAAATGGCCCAGTGGTGCCGCTTTGAGAGTGACGACGTTCGGACCCGTGCGCGCCACCTGCGAGAGATCGACGCGTCCGAAGGCCTTGTCCAGCCACCAGGCCTTGGTGGTGGGTTTCACGGGGGTACCGTTGCAGGTGATGGTGTAGAGGTCGGGACGTTCGAAGACGATCTCGAGTCGCATCGGCACCGGGCCGTCGATGCTGAAGCGATAACTGACTTCGAAGCCGCTATCGGGCGGGAATGTGCGTTGCAGAATCTCGTCCTTGAACTGGACGGCGTTGTCCCAGGGGTTTCGCTCGAGGCCGTTTTGGCGGCAGGCGAATTGCTGGGCCGCGTAGAAATACTGGTTGGATCGGGACTGGCCGCCGGCGGTGACGTCGACGTAATCGATGGTGAGGACGTTGGGTTCGAGGCGGCGGCAGCGGACGGCGCCGGCCGGGGAGATCGGCTGGCGGGTGGGCTGGCGGCTGGGAGCCGGGGTGACGAGCTTCTGGGAGACGAAGTAGAGTTGGCTACCGGCGGGTGGCAGGGAGAACTCCACCTCGACGCCCTGTTCGGAGCGGCCGAAGGCACAGGGTTCGGTCGCCCCTGAGTGCGGGTCCCAGAGTTCGGCGCCGCCGCCGGGGGCGCGGAACTTGCCGGCGCTGGGGTGTTCGAGGCTGGTGTTGACCAGGAACAGGAGCTGTCCATCTGCCAGGCGACGCCGGTGATGGAACAGGATGCCGCGATCGCCCGCAGCACGTTCGATGCGGAAGGGATCGTCGGCGGTGAGGCGGCGGAGGGCGTCGACGGCGGCGGCTTCGATTGTTTGACTGGTGCCGGCGACTTGCAGGATGGGGCCATCGGGCCGGGCGAACTCATCCAGAAACGGTGCGATATCGTCGGAGAGCTTCCCGTCGATGCGTTGTGGGGGTTGGCCGAGCCCGAGAACGCGGCCGCCGAGTCGGATGTACTCCTCGAGGGTGGAGGCGGTGATGCCATTGAGGTTCTCGGCGTGCGGGGGGAGGACGACGATGTCGTAGGCGCGGCGTCCGATGACGAAGACGGGGCGATCGGCGGCATCCGTGGCGACGGAACCGCCGATGCGGCTGACGACGTCTTCGCAGAGGAGGTCGTATTCGATCTGGGCGGATTCGAGGGCCATGAGCAGGCGGAAGAAGGAATCGCCGACGGCATCCAGCCCGGGGTGGTTTTGGTACATCCAGGCGGTGGTGGTGGGTTCGAGGACCAGGACGAGGTTGATGTGGTCCCCCTGGGACAAGGCGGCGGAAATGCGGGTGAAGTAGCGGGCGACGGTATGGTAGGCCGGCCACCAGGGCTCGTGATAGGAGAACGACTGGGGGTGGTCGCGTTTGCGGGCTCCGCGGAGCGTGATGTAGGAAAGGTGCTCATCGAGGGTGTTCACGCCGAGGACCTGGAGCCAGTCGCCGATGCGTTTCATGTCCTCGAAGCGGAGGTCCCAGCCGCCGGCGCCGTAGATCTCGACCAGGGTGCGGGCACGGCCGAACTGGTTGGCGATGCTGGAGATTTCGCGGGCGGCGCGGACGTTGCCGAACTGGGCGTGGGTGTGTTCGGCGTATTGGTTCATGAGGGTGTCGATGCCTGGACGGTGCTGCCAGGCGGCCATGGCCATGTTATCGGGGACGCCGTGGCAGTGGGGCCACTCGTGTTCCCAGTAGTGTCCGGTGAACTGCAGGCCGAGCTGCGTGCAAGCGGTGTAGTAGGGCATGGCCCAGCGCTCGATGAACAGGTCGAGCAACGTCTGGTAGTAGTGATGGCGGACTTGGCGCCAGTCGCCGACTTCGCGGACCAGGCTGGGGAGCGCGGTCACGAGGCTGGCGCCCCAGCGGCGCGCGTATTGTTCGGGAAGGTCATCGGTCCACGGCAAGCCGCCAGCCGGGATGATGTTCGGTTCGTCGGTGAAGATGCCCGGCACGCGCCGGCCAAATTCGCGTCCGATCTCCCGCTGGTAAGCGCCGAGGGTGACTTCGATGAACTTCTTGCCCACGCCGGGATGGAGGAGGTCGACGTAGCAGCGGTTGCCAGTCCAGGGGGAGTTGCCGGCGCGTTCCACCACGGCGACCAGATAGCGGTCCTCGGGAAGGGCCTCGCCGGAGCGCAGGCGGTCGGAGACGTCGGTGACCGTCGTCTCCTCCAGGTGGAAGACCGCCACCAGATTCGTGGACCACGGAGGAGCGGTGCGGGACTCGCGCAGGTGCAGACCGCGCCCGCGGGACTCGGGCATGAGCTCGGGCACCCAGCCGCCGGCGAATCCGGACGGGTAGGAGTTCTCGTCGTAGATCCAGACGTTCGGCTTCGCGCAACGCCACTTTCCACAACCGGAACCAGTCTGCGGACAGATAGGGGGTCATCAGCCCCGGGCGGGGGTGGACAAAGACCTGGCGAACCTCCTGGTCCGCCAGGTCGCGCATCGTGTCGCGCACCTGTTCTTCCGTGAGCAGGTCGTTCCAGACCCAGAGCGGACCGGAAGCGTATTCACGGGGCGGCTTGGCGAAGAGGCGTTTCACCTCGCGCGAGTCAGCGGCCGGGGAAACCGCCGCACTCGTCAGAAGCACGAGCGTCAGCAGAACGGAGTTCAGGGATTTCATGACGGGCGAACTCACCAGAGGAACGAACGATGCTCGGCCACCAACCGGTCGCCGTCCCAAAGCGTAGCCTGCCAGGCAACGACGTCGCCCAATCGGAGCTGGGCGTCGCGGTCGAGGGTGATGCGGGTCCAGCGGGAGAAAAGCTTGCGCGGGCGGACGGTCTGTTCGAAGCGAGCGATCTTGGGATCTTTGCTGCCGCGAACCTCGAGACGGAGCCGGAGCGGGCCGAAGTAGTAGCCGGTGGCGCGGTACTGGATGTCGAAGCGCAGCCCGAAGACGAGGTCGGGGTTGCGGCGCAGGTCGGCCTGGCGGGCGTCGCGCTCGTAGAGGCTGGGGGCGGGGGAATGCCGACCTTGTTCGTCCAGGAGATGCGGCAGCACTTTGAGGATCCTGGTGGAACCGGCGTGGACGGGCTCGGCGGAGCCGAGGCCGAGAGCGGCGAACAGCGCGAGCAACCTCAGGACCTGCATGATGGGGGGCAGCTTAGCCCGTGGGGTTTGCCCTGGAAACCGAAAAAGGGCTGCTGAAGTGGGACGCTTTTGTGCTCGTGCGCCTTGTTGCGGCTCACATCTGGTCGGTTGCAGTGCTTCGGTTCGTGCAAGGGAATCTGCGCGGCAGGACCCGCACCAGCCCTCCGACCTGCCGGCGTTCCCGCGTCCGGCGCCCTCGGAGAGGTCGCCCTACCGGGTACTCGTCCGTGCCCGAGGAGGAAACACGAAAGGTGGGGACACGCCGCCGCGCGTGTCCGCGCCGCAGTACGGGAAGATGCCTGCTGCTCGCCCACTCGCACCTGCCAAACGACGGCTCGAGCCGCAGGGGGTCCGCACAGTCCAGCGACAATCCAACGGTTCAAGGGGGCAGCCGACGTGCCGACGCGCTGACTTGCCGACGTGCCGGCGTGCCTCAGGAACCGGGACCGGGCGGTTTCTCTTCGCGTTCGGGGAATTCGAAGCCCACCTTGCCGGACTCGTCGAGCACGAGCCAGGCGGAGAACCGGTTCCCGCGCCGGGAGATGAACTGGTCGAGCAGTCCGGTGCGGCCTTCCTTCAGGAGTTGGGCCATTTGTTCCGGGGAGATCGGTTGGTGCAGGATGACCTTTCCTGCGCGGAACTTGCAGGGGCGGGTTTCGGCTTGGGATTTCTCGCACACGTAATCGGTTTCCGAGGCGAAGACGCGGCCGCCGCAACGCGGGCAGGTGCCGATGGGCTGCTGGCCGGTGAAATCGAGTTTGGGGGCCGGGGTGTTCGGCTGGGCGGCGCGGCGCGGCGCCGAGCCTTTGGCGGGCGACCGCTTCTCGAACTCGAAGCCGACGTCGCCCTGGGGATCGAGCACGAGGAAGGCGGAGAATTTGCGGCCGCGTTTGGAGACGAACTGGGTCAGAAGGTCGGTGCGCCGCTGGGTGAGGAGCTTGGCGAGCTGGATGCGGTCGATGGGTTGCTGGAGGATGATCCGGCCGCAGCGGAAGCGGCAGGTGCGTTCGGGCCCGGTGTTCTTCTCGCAGACGTAGTAGTTGCCGCTCTCGAAGACGCGGGCCTGGCACTTGGGACACGTGCCGACGGGCTCCTGTCCACTGAAATCCACGGGCGCGGAGTCTTTGGCGGCGGCCCCGTCGGCGTTGCCGAAGTCGAACTCGGGGCGGAACTCGGGGGTGAGTTTGATGACGGCGGAGAAGGGGCGACCGGTTTTGCTGCGGAAGCCGGTGAGCGGTCCGACGGTTCTCTTGGCGATGAGTTCCTCGATTTCGGGGATTTCGAATTGGCGTCCGGCCACGATTTTCCAGAGGGCGAACTCGCACCGGCGGCACTGGAACTTCTTGTAGGTCTCGTGGAGTTCGCCCCCGCACTTCGGGCAGGGCACCTGGAGCGTGCCGAAGTCCCCCGGGATGGTGTCGTGCTCGTGCTGCTTGGCCTTGTGTACGATGGCGCGGGTCATCTCCTCGATTTCGCGCATGAAGGCGGTGCGGGTGAGCGCGCGGCGTTCCATCTCTTTGAGTTTGTATTCCCACTGGCCGGTGAGTTCGGGGGAGACGAGTTCCGGGATGCCCAGGCCTTTGAGGAGGGCCATGAGGGAGAAGGCCTTGGCGGTGGGCTGCAGTTCCTTGCCGTGGCGCACGAGGTATTTCTCGTGGAGCAGTCCTTCGATGATGGCGGCGCGCGTGGCCGGGGTGCCGAGACCTTTCTCGCTCATGGCGGCGCGCAGCTCCTCGTCGTCGACGAGTTTCCCGGCGCCCTCCATGGCGCTCAGCAGCGTGGCTTCGTTGAACCGCGGCGGGGGCTTCGTCTGGAGACCTTCGACCACGATTTCGAGGGTGGCCACAGTCTCGTTGGGGGCCACGGGCACGAGGCGCGGCGTGTCTTCCTCTTCCACGTCCCGACCGTAGACGGCCATCCAGCCGGGCTGCACCAGCACCTTGCCTTCGGTCTTGAACGGCTCGCCCTCGACCCGCGTGATCCGGGTCGTGACCAGGAACTCGGCGGGTGGGTAGAACACGGCCAGGAACCGTTTGGTGATGAGGTCGTAGAGTTTCTGTTCGACCTCAGTGAGGTGCTTGGGGGCCTGGGGGGTGGGGATGATGGCGAAGTGGTCGGAGATCTTGGTGTTGTTGAAGATCCTCTTGTTGGGGCGGACCCAGGACTGGTCGAGGATCTGCCGGGCGAACGGGGCGTAGGCGGCGGAAGACTGGAGCGCCTCGAGGGTGGTTCGCACCGTGCCCAGGTAGTCCTCGGGCAGCGCCCGGGAGTCGGTGCGCGGGTAAGTGATGGCCTTGTGTTTCTCGTAGAGAGCCTGGGCGAGCTGGAGGGTGCGCTGGGCGGAGAAGCCGAAGCGACCATTGGCTTCACGTTGCAGGCTGGTGAGGTCGTAGAGGAGGGGGGCGACCTGGGTGACCGGCTTGCTTTCCTCGGTGACCACGCCGGGTTTGCCGAGGCACTTGGCGCGCAGGGCCTCCGCTCTTTCCCGATCCCAGATCCGTTCCGCCTTCTGGTCGGCGTCACCGTTCTTGTCGCGCGTGAACTGCTCGTCGAACCACCGGCCGGGGTACGTGCCCGCCTGGGCCTCGAAGGTGGCGTGCACCTCCCAGTAATCCCGCGGCACGAACCCCTTGATGCGTTCCTCGCGCTCCACCACGATCGCCAGCGTCGGCGTCTGGACGCGCCCCACGGTCGTCAGATGGAATCCGCCCGTCTTGGAGTTGAACGCGGTCATCGCCCGGGTGCCGTTGATGCCGACGAGCCAGTCCGCTTCCGAGCGACAGACGGCGGCGTCCGCCAGCGGGAGCAGGGCTTCGTCCGGACGCAACGCGCTGAAGCCTTCGCGGATCGCGCCCGGGGTCATTGATTGCAGCCAGAGGCGGTGGACGGGCTGGCGGGCTTTCAGGTAGCGCACCAGGTTGCGAAAAATCAACTCGCCCTCGCGGCCCGCGTCGCAAGCGTTGATCAGGGCATCGACGTCTTTGCGCTTGCAGAGCCGGGCCAGCAACCGCAGGCGCGCCTCTGTCTTCTCGATGGGCCGCAGGTCGAAGTGCGGCGGGATCATCGGCAGATGCGCGAAGGTCCACTTCCCCCGCTTCACCTCGTGTTCTTCGGGTACCGCCAGTTCCAGCAAATGCCCGACGGCCGACGACAGCACGAAGCGGTCGCTTTCGAAGTAGTCATCGTGCCGCGTGAAGCCGCCCAGGGCTTTGGCAATGTCGCCCGCGACCGACGGCTTCTCCGCGATAATCAGCGCTTTCCCCATAACGAAGGAGCGTAGCCTTTACCAAGCACCGGTCAGAGTGCGCAAGCATGATTTCTGGCATGCTTCTCGGGAGCGGCTACCCGAGCCGGTTCCCCGGAGAACGCTTGGAAGGGCAGTTCACCGCCAGACTCAGACCGGCGGCGGATGACGGTACCATGTCCCAAGCTCCTGCTCCTGCAACTGCGCCAACGCCGCCTTGTCGACGGACTTCCAGCCGCCAGACATGAGAAGGACTTCCATAACGCAGGCCTCGAAGGCGCGGTCGGTGGTCCGTCCGGGCATGGCCGTCAATCACCCGCGACGGCTTCCGTGGGGCGGCCAGAGCGAAACAGCCTTTCCAGCAGATCCAGTTTCTCTTTGACCTCGGCCGGAATCTGGGCCGGGTCTGCCTTCGCCACCAAACGGTGAAGCTCACCCTTGCGCAGCAGCATCGGCAGGCTGATGCGATCCGCGAGCCGGCGGAAGAACTCCTCGGCAAAAGCACTCAGTTTCTTGCGCTCCGTCTTGGTTTCCCAAATCAATCGAGCCGCTTCCGGATGTGCCTGCCTATAAACCCGGAAATCGTGTTCCGAACCTCCGAAAACCTGTTCCAGCGTGAGGAGATCGAGCACCTCACGGATGGCTTGGCGATAACCGTCAAACAACTCCATGTCCCGATACGCTTCCGTCGCGAAGGCCGCGAGCAATTCCGGTGTGATGAAATAGTCCTCGGCCTCGTAGCGCTGCCAGTAGCTGATAACCAAGCCGCCCTCATCGCTCCCGATCCGCCCCTTGCCATCGTTGTCGAGAATGGCCGCGCCGCAGAGTCCGGGGAGCAAACCGCGCAGACTGAAGAAATGGGCCTTGGGCGTGACCCCAAAACCGCCTTCGACACGCTCCAATTCGCTCGCCAGCGAAGTCTCCGGAAAGTTGTCCTGTACGTAGTAGGCGTTGATCCGCTCATCCCAGACTCCCGCCACGGAATGGCCCGTGCGCTCCGCGAGCGCCCGAAGCATGTCCACGTCCGTGCTCCCCTCGACATACAGCACGTAGCCGCACTCCCGCGCCTTGACGTAGTGCTCCGCCCCATAGTGCTTCAGCGCATTGCGGATGTCCGTCTTCGCCGCCAGATCTTCCGCCTTCCCTTCGAGCAGCAGCGTCAGGTTGTGATCCAGCGCTTCGTCGAGAATGACTTCCGAATGGGTCACCAGCACCACCTGCGAGCCGTTGTCGTGGGCGATTTCGCGCAAGAGAACATACACCTGCTTCTGGCGCAGGATTTCGAGGTGCGCATCCGGTTCGTCAATCAGCAGCACGCTCCGCTTGTGCGAAAACAGGTAGGCGAAGACGAGCAGTAACTGCTGGAAGCCGCGTCCGGCCACCGCCACGTCCAGCTTCTCCTTCACGCCAGGCTGTTCGTAAAAGAGCTCGATCGCGCCGCGCGGTGTTTCCATTGGCTCGCCAAGGCTTACTGCGAACAGACGCGCCATCAAGCCCACGATGCGCAGCCAATCCTGGGGGGCCTCGCGCGCCACCATGAGGCAGAGGTTCCGCAGAACCGACGCCGTCTCTCCCCAGCCCAGCAGCACATTGATCCGGCCTGGCTTCAATACCGGCTCCTCCGTGGCAAGGCCGGACATGGGATAGAGCAGTTCGACGTTGATGCCGGCGGCGTGGTGCAGCAGTTCCAAGTCAGTCAGGGCCGCGTCGTCGGGGGTGCAATACACCAACTCGTCCCCCTGATGCCGGAACTTCATCTTGACCGGCACAACCTGCCCTCTCCAAAACACGCCCACCGAGATGGACATGGGCACGCTGTCCCGGCCGGAATGCACGCGGGTGTTGTACCAGAAATAGCGCGTTTTCTGCACCGGTACGGCGGTGATCGCCAGCCGGTTCAACGCCGTGGCGGTTCGCTCCCTGGCGGCCGTCTCGGCTTTGGCATCCAGCCAGGTCTTCACCGCCTGCGACCACAAGGCAATGGCTTGGATGGCGCTCGTCTTGCCACAGTTGTTTGGCCCAATCAGGACCGCGGGATGGTCCAGTTTCATGCGCTGCGTGCCGCCGAAGCGCTTGAAGTTCTCGACCTCAATGAAATGAAGCAGGCGCATGTGTGAAGGAGTTAACCGGAAACCGCCGTCCTTCGCACGTCAATCTTGCCGGCGACGGCCATGCCCGTCTGCGCTCGCATGGGGACCTCGTCGCGGAGCCTATGGGAATGCCGCGCCGCGGAAAAGGGAAAAGAACGGAGCGGACCTGGCGGAGAGTCATCGGCCCAAAAAGTCTCGGAGGCCGACAGTGGATGCGGGACGCGGCGGGAGAGAAACGCCTGTTGCGGCTGCCACCCGTGGCGCGACAAAGCCAACAAGTTCAGGAAGCGCCTCCTACCGTGCCTTGACGTCGCAGACGCGATTGGCCGCCAGATTCGTCAGCTCCAGCGATCCTCGAGGAATCCACCGGACTTCGACGTGCTCGACGTTCGCGGACGCCCCAAGGCCGAAATGAACGACCTCCGGTGGCTGGACCCGATGCGACTCGCCAGTCAGCACCAATCCCACCTGGGTGACGCCGTCGTGGCGGATGCGCACCCGGGCGCCACTCGACGAATGGTGGGGGGCGGGACCGCGGAGGCGGAAGGCAATCCAGTTGCCCGTCTCGGCCAGTTCGTTCCGAAACACGCGAACCGTTTGCCGCACCTCCGGCCAGACCTCAAAAGTCGTCACCACCAGATCCATCCGTCCATCGCCGTCGAGGTCGGCGGCCACCGCATTGCGTGAATCCTCCGGCATGGCCACGCCGGCGAGAAAGGCGACCTCGTGGAAGCGGCGTCCCGCCTGGTTAAGGAAGAGACGGTTGGCTTCATAGCCGCCGTAAGACCATCCCCGTCCCCGGGTGCTGAGGAACTTGCCGCCGAAATAGGCGTTGAGTACCGGGTCCTCTTGCGACGAGGCCACGTAGATGTCATGGCGCCAGAATTCCTCGTCGTAATCCCGCACGGATTGCCGCGTCTCGTGGCCGTTGGCGACGTAGAGATCGGGATAGGTGTCGTTGTTGAAGTCGGCGGCGGCGGGCGACCAGGACCAGCCGGAGCGGGCCACCGACTCCCCCAGCGGCGTCTCCGCGAACTGCTGGCCCCGTCGGAGCCAGAGCCGGTTGCCGCGGGTCATGGCGCCGCGATGGGCGTCCATGGTGGTCTCGAAGCCGGGGCGGCGCAAACCGAGCGCATCCAGGCGCAAGGCGGTGGAACAGTGCATTCCCGTCACGAGCAGGTCCAACTGGCCGTCCCGGTCGAAGTCGGACATTGTGTGAGCCATGCCGAAGCCGCGTCCGTCCTCGATCCACTCGTGGGCGGGCACGAACCGGCCGCGCCCGTCGTTGCGGTAGAGGTCCAAGCCGGCGAAGTCGTTCACGACCAGAAGATCGAGATCGTTGTCGTCGTCGAGGTCCACGAATGAACCGCCGTAGGACCGGCGCCAACGTTTGAGGCCCAGCCCGGCCGATTCCGTCCAGTCCGTGAACTTACCCTGGCCATCGTTCAGAAGGAGGTAGGCGGGGTTCCCATCATTGGCGTCGTGGTACGGAGTCGGCATCTGCCCGCGATCGTAGGGGTTCTTGTATTGTCCAAGCCAGACATCGAGGTCGCCGTCGCCGTCCACGTCGCCGCAGGTCAGCACCTGTCCGTAGCGCAGTCGCTGCCCGGCTTGCCAGGAACTCCGGCCGGGGTCGCGAAACACGCCATCCGGTGCCCCGGGAAAGAGCACCAACCCCTCGAAGCGCGCCCCGAGAAAGTCCGGCACTCCGTCACCGGTGAAATCCGCCAGGATCGCCGTGAACAGCAGGCCGGGGAAATGCGCGAGGAGCTCGCGGGGCGCGAATCGTCCGTCTGGTTCGCGATGGTAAACCCGGTTCCGGGACGCCAGGATGATCTCGCAACTGCCGTCGCCATCCAGGTCGCGCAGAATCAACGGATCGATGAAGGACGACTTCTCAAATGGCGCGACCGTGTCGTGCAGGACCTCACGGAAAGCCGGTTTGGCTGGTCCCTGATGCAGGCCGAGGGCGCTGGCGTCGATGCGGACGATCCGTGGGAACTGCGTCGGATGCGCGGCCGGCTGCCAGTCGACGGTGAAGTCGCCTTCCACGATGACGCGGCGGTCGAGTTGCCGGCTCTCGAGATGGGCGGAGCCGGAGAACACACTGCGCTTGGGGCGCCCGCTGGCGTCGGGGATGAACCGGAGGTGGCGGAACTCGGTGCGCTCGAGGCGCCAGCCCCGTTGCTCGAGGGCCGACAGAAACCGCACCCAATCGGCGTGGCTCCAGTTCTGGCGATGGGGGCCGGGTTCGTGGGCGATCCAGCCGTTGCCCAGCACGGTGGTCCTCTGCAGGGAAGCGACGATCGCTTCGCCAAAGGGCACCGAGCCCAGCAGGGGGAGCGCATTGGAGGCAGAGTTGAGGCGGTCCCAGAGGTTCTCGAATACTTGGCCGCAGGGTGCTCCCGCCAGTTCGAGCGCCCAGGTCGTTTCGTCCGCGTGGCGTTCCTGCATCTCAAGTTGAGTGAGGCGGCGGGCCAACTCGCGAAGCTGAACATCTCTCACCCGCGCCGTGTCCGGGACGGGAAGAGGTCGATCGGCCAACCACCAAACGCCGACACCGATGATGAGCGCAATGGTCACCAGGAAGAACCAACGTCGGGCATGGGAGGGCTGGGCCATGCGGACAGCACTCTGCCCTATCCCTGGCTCGCCGGCAAACCCGTACTCGGTCGAGCACCGCGGATGGAACTCGGGGAACCGCGGTTCTCTTGTTATCCGTGGCCATCCGCGCCCATCCGCGGTGGAACCAAGGAGTGCAGGCACCGGGGTCGGATTGGCTTCGCGGTCGCTGGCCGAGTGACCGTCGTTCTTGGGGGGAGCACCGCGGATGGCGGGATCAACGCGGATCAAGACACTGCGGACCCTGGGGCTGGGTTGTCCCGCGCAGCGTCTGTTGCTGGCAGGAATCGGCTCAGTTGTGGCAGGCGAATCAGCGACTCCCGGTCTCCCTGGGAGTCTCCGCGATCATCTTCTCGAGTTCCCGGTGGGCGACCTTGCCGGTACCCAGCTTCGGGATCTCGCGCAGGAAACGCACCTCGCGGGGCACACAGAGGTTGCTGAGCCCGCGCGTCCGGATGACGTCGCGGATTTCGTCGACGCGGAGCTTGGGTTCGTTGGTGGCGGCGATGAGGCGTTCGCCTTTGTCTTCGTCCGGTTGGCTGATCACGGCGACCTGACAACGCAAGCCGTAATGGGGAAACGCGCCGGCGAGGGCATCCTCGATTGCGGCAAGGCTGACCATTTCACCGCTGACCTTGGCGAAACGCTTCAAGCGCCCGCAGATGTGGACAAAGCCGTCGTCGTCGACGCGCGCGATATCCCCGGTGTCGTACCATCCGCCGAGGGCCTGGAACTGGCGGTTGGCTTCGGGGTTCAGGTACCCGCGCATGACATTCGGGCCGCGCACGAGCAGGCGGCCGCCTTCGTCGACGCCTTCGACCGGTTCGACGCGGTGTTCGATGCCGGGCAGAAACCGGCCCGCGGAGCCGAAGCGGGCGGAGATCGGCGAGTTCACCGCGAGCACGGGGCTGCATTCGGTGGCGCCGTAGCCTTCCAGGGCGCGCACGCCAAAGCGCCGGGACCAAAGGTCAACGGTGGATTCCTGGAGCTTCTCCGCGCCGCAGACCAGAAACCGCAGCACCCGGAAGTCATAAGGATTGGCTTTGCGCGCGTAGCCATTCAGGAAGGTGTTGGTGCCAAACATCACCGTGCAGTTCAGGTTGTAGAAGACCGTCGGGATCACCCGGTAGTGCAGGGGCGACGGGTAAAGAAACGTGTAGATCCCGCGAACCAGTGGCAGGAGGACGCCCGCTGTCAGGCCGAAACTATGAAACAACGGCAGCGCGCTGAAGAACCGGTCCGTGTCGACCATGTCCAACACGCAGAGCACCTGGCGGATGTTGGCCAGCAGGTTGGCGTGCGTGAGTTCGACCCCCTTTGGGGTGCCTTCGGAACCGCTGGTGAACAGCACCACGGCCGGGTCCCCGGGCGCCAAATGGGCCGACGACATCCCGAGCCGGATCCGTTGCCGAATGGCTGCCCCCAGCTTGCGCCCCACGGTGATCCGCGCCCGCACGTCCTCCAGATAGACGAGTTCAAGTCCGCCATCGGTCAGGGCGCGAGCGTCGAGCTTGGCGCGTTCGAGGAACGCCCTCGAGGTGATCACCTGCCGCAGTCCGGCCAGACGCGCGCACGTCAGCATGGTGGCGGTTCCCGTCGAGAAGTTGAGGATGGCGGGAACACGGCCGGCGGACCAGAGGCTCAGCAGCACCACGGGCAGGGCGTTCACGTTGGGGAGGAGCACGCCCACGCGCCCGGCGCGATCGGACGCGGTCGTGTTCTGCAGCCGGGCGGGCCATTCGCGGGCGAGAACGCTGGCCCCCAGGAGGAGTTCCCGATAGGTGAGGCGTTTCAGGGAGCCATCCTGGAGGATGATCTTCTTGGGCTGATCACGGGCGGCCGCGACGACGGCGGCGAGCAGGTCGGTGGGGCCCGTCTGGGTTTCCACCTGCAGTTGCTGGGACATCATGCGGTCCCGCAACCAGTCGGTGTGTTTCTGTCGGGCCTGGGCGGCGCTCAGGTGGGTCAGCACTGGAGGTGTGAGAACATCGCTGAAATGGACCGAGACGCGGGGGAACCACCGGTGCCATCCCGGGTGCGGGGAGCAAAGCACCCGCTGGGCGCCGCGCAGGTAGGCGGTAATCACCTTGGCGTGGGTCCGCGACAGCAGAAAACCGGTCCCATCGAAGAGCTTCATCAGCGCGCCGGTGCGCGAAATGCGGCCCTCGGCGAACAGCACGAGGCGGCCATTCGCGGCCAGGTGCTCGGCCATGCGCTTGACGGCATACGGCGAGGTGGCATCCACCGGAAAGGTCCGGCGGTTGATCATGATGAGGCGATGGAGCCAACTGAGCTCCGCCGTGGCGCTGGACACCACGAACTTCCAGTCGTCTCCGAGACAGATCCCGACGAACAGCCAGTCCAGCCAGGAGAGATGGTTGGGAACGAGCAGCACCGGACCCGGCGCCCGCAGCACCGATTCGTGGTACGCCCGGAATCCAAACAACAACTCCAGGAGCCTCCGGGTCAACCACAGCAACGCGCGCCCGATTCCGAGTTTCGACTTCATCCGGTTCTTTCTTTGCCTTTCAGTCACGGGTTTGTCGAGGCCACGCGCGCCGGCTGGAGCCAATGGCGGAGCCGTGATCCCCAGAACCGACCGGACCGCGGCCGCTGTCCCTCGGCCGCCGGATCCCATCCGCGAATGTGCCAACGGAGCACCCGGCCCAGGAAGGCCAGGTTGAGCGCGAGCACATACGGCAACCCCAGCCACCCCCGCGGACGCCACATCTGCCTCCAGACCCGCCGCAGGATCCTCCACGGACGGTAGAACTCCCGCGTCACCCAGTCGTGCCCGGCCTGCAGCGCTTCCGCCGAAAGCTGCCACGGCGCGAACACCACATGGTGGAAATCGTAATGGGCCCAATTCCGGTCCAGGATTCGGTCGGCCATGGCGGCATGGCGGCGGGTGCCCGGCAGCGGCGTGAACAACGATACCAGGATGGTATCCACCTCCAGGTCATCCAGCCAGCGCAGTGTCTGCGCGAAGGTCTCGCAGCGGTCGCCCGGGAATCCAAAGACGATCCCGGCCTCAACCCCAATCCCAACCTGATGGAGCCGCACAATCGCCTCGCGGTACTCCTCGACGCGATGACAGTCCTTCCCCACGGCCTCGAGGTTGCGGGCGGAGAGCGTCTCCAGTCCCACGAACACGCCGACACACCCGGCCGCGGCGACGGCGTCGCGCAGTTCATCGTCATGGGCCATGCGCAGCGTGCATTGGGTTACCCAACGCTTCTTCAACGGCCGCAGGGCATCCATCAACTCCAGCGCATACGCGCGATCGGCCAGGAGGTTGTCATCGACCAAAACGAAGAAGCGCCCGGGCAGACCGCTCACCTCGGCGGCCACCTCCATCACCGGGCGCCGCCGCTGCGTCTGCCGATAGAAGGCGGACACGGCGCAGAAGTCGCATCCGTGCGGGCAGCCGCGGGTCGCTTGCACGGCATGGACGGTGGCGTAGCGGCCGGCGTCCAGCAGTTGGCGGGGAGGGTGGGGCAACCCCCGCAGGTCCGGCGGCGTTGCGTTCTGGTAGCGGCGCTGCAGACAACCACCGCGCGCATCCTCCACGGCGCGATCCCAAATCCCCTCCGCTTCGCCCACCACAACGGCGTCGGCGTGCGCCGATGCCTCCTCGGGACAAAGGGTGGGGTGCATGCCGCCGAGCACGACCGGCACGCCCCGCTCGCGAAACCGCGCGCTGATCTCATAAGCCCGCGGGGCCAGCGCCGTCATGCACGTGATCCCCACCAGGTCAAACCGCTCGTCCCACGGCACGTCTTCCACCTGCTCGTCGACGATGCGGATGTCAACCCCGGACGGCGTAACGGCCGCCACGCTCAGGAGGCTGAGCAGGGAGAACCGGAAGGTGCGCCCATTGAACCAGCGCGCCCGCCCCACACCACGCCACGGCCCGCTCGCCGGGGCGATCAACAAAAGTCTCATCTCACCCTTCTCCTTTCACGGCTACGCGCCACCCCTGGGCGCGGATTCCACCGACAACCAGCAGCAGGCCGACAAGACCAGCCACGCCGGTGGAAGCCGGCGCCAGCCAGGAATCGAACGGCACCCGCCCGCGCCTTCGCATCGGCAGCACGCCGGTCAACGTCTCCCCTTGTCCCGGGTACGGGGCTGAAGCGACCAGTCGCCCCGTGCCGTCCACGAGTTGCGAGATGCCGGACCCCGCCACGCGCAGAATCGGGACTCCGTATTCCGCGGCGCGCACCAAGGCCACCCGCGCGTGCAGCCGGTGCTCATACTCCCCCCAACTGCTGTCGTCCGCCGTCGGCACAATCAGCGCCTCTGCTCCCTGCCGCACCAACCGATCCACAACCCGCCGGTAACTCAGGTCGTAGCAGACCGCGAAACCGATCCGTCCCCAGGATGACTCCCACAGCGACTGCGACCGCGCCGGCAATCCATCCTGGAAGAACTGGATCGGAACACTCTTGACCTGGCGAAACACAATCTCCCCCTGCGGGTCGACAACGAACACCGTGTTGTAGAACTGCGAATCCGACACCGGATCCCTGCCGCCGACGACGAGGTGCTTCCGATGTCGTCGGCACCAGGAACGCAACGCGTCTGTGGGCGGTCCCTGCAGCGTGTATTCGCTGAGCACCACAAGTTCGGCCAGAGGCTGCTCTCGGGCCGCCAACTCCAGTCGGGCCAGCAGCAGGGCGTCGTCCGGATACTCGAGTTGCACACCCACCACCCGAACGCCGTTCGCTGAGGCTGTCGACGGACTCGTGTTCACGGAATGTCCAAGGACGATTCCGAGGAAGATCGTAGTCAGACCGAGGCACCCAATCGCTGCCCATCTGCCTCGCGATGCGCGCCAGCCAACCCTCCGCCCTCCTCTGGACCCGCGGTCACTCCCCTCCGTGAATCCCTCTACCCATTCTGGGACACCATTTCGCACGAAAGGTGGGGCGACCTCTCCGAGGGTGCCGCAAGACGCAGTCTCCGAGCCACTCGTTTCCGGCGCGACGCGGAGACCCGCTCGCGAGTCCTCCTCAGAGTCGCGCCCTGCCTGTTTCCTGGGTAGTAACCATCCGCACCAGGTAGGGACGCGCGGCCTCGCGCGTCCGCCACCTCCGGCTTGCCGAACCGCATCGTCCGGACGCCCGGGGCCGGGCGTCCCTACCTCAGGGCTTCGCGCTTCATGACCGCGATGCGTGGTCCGAGAGCTCTGGGAACTTCCCTGGAACCAAGACTCCAACAGAAGCGCGCACCCCGCCAGCGCCGCCACGACGAAGCCGACGCCGTAAACACCCCACGGCGCCCAACCCCGCGAACCATCGGGCTCGGCAAAGGCGTACCCTGCGCTCAGCCAGGAGAAGCGCAGGGAGTACAGCTCACTGCGGAAATACTCGAGGCCCGTCCAGAGAAACGGCAGCAGCACGGCAGCCGCCACGCCGCTCCACTGCACCCGCACCCCGCGCCCCAGCACCAGGAACACCCCCAGCCAGACCGCCAGGACGAGCCAGAGCACCGCCCCCGCCGGGCCGAAAATCGTCCAGAAGAACCCCAGGTGCGGGGCGTAACACGCCAGCCCGATGGCCAGGCCCGCTCGAAATGCCCACCGCATTGACTGCAGTCGGAAAAGTTGCCCCAAGCAGAACACGAAGATCACGACGACGCTCCGCAGCTCCGCAACCTCGTACGCCAGGTGAAACGCCATCACCGCGCCCATCCCCCAGAGGAGGGCAGGCCACGTGCCCAAGCCGGACTCTCCCGCCACAAAGCCCTGTTCACGCGCCTGTTCACAGAGTCCCACCGCGCCGCCGGTTCTTTCGGACCGCGGGTCTTCTGACCCGCGGCACGAATCCGGATTGACCGTGCGACTGGCCTGCGGCTCAACCAGGTTCGGCGCGCACCCCGTGGGGGAGGCGGCGCCGCGCTCCGGACACAGCGCCAAGACGTGTTCTGTTGCCCCGACTGTCCCGTGCCATCCCGTTCTCATGTCCGGGTCCTCCAGATTCGAGCAGGCGCGCGCGTCTGGTCTACGGGTTTTCTCCCCGGCTCGCCGCCTCCTGCGGTGAAGGCGCGAGGGCCGCCAGACGGTGCGGTGCGCGTTCGGTGTCGCGCGCCAGATAGCGCGCCCCCAGCAGCCAGAGAACACCGCTGACGAGAAACATGAAACCCATCACCTGAAAGCCGAACGGCAGACTGTAGCGATCGCTCAGAATCCCGATCACAAACGGCGAGATCGCATCGCCAAAGGCGTGGATCACGAAGATGGTCAGGGCAAACCCGGCCGAGCGCATGGCCGGGTGGGTGACGTTGGCGAGGATCGTGTTCGTGGGGCCGGTGTTGAAGAAGAGACAGAAACAGGTCAGGAAGATCAACAACCAGATCCAGGGGAACGGCGCCCTGAGCACTGCCAGAAACAACGGGAATCCGAGCAGCATGGCCACCCCGGACACCAGGAAATACGAACCGCCAAAACGGCCGCGCAGCTTGTCCCCCAGCAGCCCGCCCAGCAGAGTCCCACTCAAGCCCGCCGCCACCGTGATGCCGCCAAACACGGTGGTGGGCGATTCCGGCGCTCCCGGCAAGCCCTCGAGATAGTACGGCATCCAAAAGGCCATCCCCCCCATCGCGAAGGTCATCGCCGTCATCCCCAAGGTGCAAAACACATAAGAAGGCGTTCGCAGCAGGACGCCGTAATCCCGCCAATGGAGACGGCGGGTCGGCTCCGGCGCCACGTGATCCGCTTGCCCCCGCACCGGGTCCCGGTGGAAGCCGCTCAGGATTCCGAGCGCCACTCCCGGCGCGACAACGAGGAAGAAGGCCCAGCGCCAGCCTTCAGCCTGGATCCCGAGGTGGGAACCGGCCCAGTCGCTGAGGCCCGACGCCGCGATCTGCTCTCCGAACATGTAACCCAACGCGGTTCCCACCGGGATGGCCATGTAGAACCAGGCCAGAACCTGCCCCCGGACCTTCACGGGGTAGTAGTCGGAGATCAACGCGGGTGCCACGGGCCCGTAAGCGGCTTCCCCCACGCCCACCAGGCAGCGGGTCAGCAGCAGAACCCCGAAGGTGGCGGCCAATCCCGAAGCCCCGCTCGCCAGGCTCCACAGGACCACGCCGATCCCGATGAGCAGCCAGCGACGGTGCCGCTCGGCCAGGCGCGCGAAGATCGGAGCCCCGATCATGTACATCACCATGAAGGCCGTGGACAACAACCCGAGGAGCGCGTCCTTGGGGGTGAAGTGCAAACTGGTCTGACACCAGTCGAGAAACGGTTGCAGCACGGGACCGGCGCCGGCGCCTTCGCCGTGTTCCCCAAAGAAGCTCTTCTTGATCAACGGCACCACCGCCGCCAGCACGTAGCGGTCGAGGTAGTTGAACAGGTTGATCAGAAGCAACAACGCCAGAGCCGCCCGCGCCCCGGGTTGCGCCGACGATGCCTCGTCCGACCGCCGCGCGGAATGGGAGGGAACCGTGGCATTCACAGGCTGGTCTCCTTTCGCAGAAGCAACATGGACTGTCTTGAGCAACCGGCATCAAGCGATTCCGAGGAACACTGGCAAGCAGACCTCCACCCCGCCAAAGCGACAGCAGGTCGGAACGACGGCCGACTCGCCGACAAGCCGATCCGCCGACGTGCCCGGCTGCGGCGCCCTCGGAGAGGTCGCCCTGCCATGTGGTGCGCGGGTGGGTTCATACATGGCTCAATCGAGTTCCGCCGCGCGGGCCGCCATCTGCACGGCGTTTTCCCCCACCCGCCGGAGGCCTTGAACGAGCACCTCGACCTGGCTGAGGGGAAGATCTCCCCAGACGGTTTCGGCCGCGGTGTAGTAGTGGGGGAGGATCTGCCGCAGGAGCTTGCGTCCGGCGGGGGTGAGCACCACCCGATAGGCGCGTCGGTCGCCGGGGAGTTCGCGGCGCTCGACGAGTCCGCGGGCCTCGAGGCGGTCCACGAGGCCGGTGACATTGGAGCGGTGGACCAGCAATTCGCGGCTCAACTCCGTCTGGCTCATGCCGTGGGGGGCGTCCGTGATGAGGTTGAGAACGTTGAACTGGCTGGGGCTCAGCTCCCAGCGTTCGAAGAAGGAGCGGCTCGCGTCCCAGAGGGTGTCGGCGGTGCGCAGGAGTTGGAGCAGGGCGACGTAGCGGGGGCCGGGGTTGCGCCGGAGTGCATGCACGGCGTATGGATACATCGCAATTGTTGAGATGTCAACAGTTGATTTCACGACGGCAACCGTGGACGGAAGAGCCGGTGGTTCCAGCCTCTCTCGAATCCGTGGCCATCCGCGTTCATCCGTGGTCAAAACCAGCAGTGCACGGATCCGGGCCGGTGCGGTTCCGCGGCTGTCCGAGGGAGCACCGCGGATGCCACGGATGGCCGCGGATCGAGGAGTCGGCGGATCCGCTCTGTCCGGCATCCGCCTTCGTCCGCGGCGCGTGCTGGACTGCATTCTGGGCTTGCCCGGGATTGAGGCTTCCCCAATGCTCGGGGTCAAACCTCCTCCGGCTGGGCCGGTGACGCGCGTATGCTGGTGCTGCTGATCCTCTTCACGGCGGTGGCCTGTTACTGGGCCGGCAGCCGCTTCTACGGCGGTCAACTGGAGAAATGGCTCGACATCCGCGGCGACCGGGCGACGCCCGCCGTCCGGCTCAACGACGGACGCGATTACGTGCCGGCGAAGCCGTATGTCCTCTTCGCCCACCACTTCGCCGCGATTGCCGGCGCGGGGCCCATTGTGGGGCCCACCCTCGCCTTTGCCTTCGGGATCATGCCCGCGCTGATCTGGGTCGTGGTGGGGGCGATCTTCATGGGCGGCGTGCACGACATGTCGAACCTGGCGGTGTCCGTGCGCGAAGGGGGGCGGTCGATCGCCGAGGTGGCGCGCCGGGTGTTTGGCAAGGCCGGTTATGGGTTGATGGTCGGGTTGCTGCTGGTTTCGCTGCTGCTGGTTACGGGCACGTTCCTGAACCTGAGCGTGGTGGCCCTGACCAGCAGTTACCCGGCCGCGAAGGTGGGGCTGACACCGCCTCCCGAGGAAACGCTCCGGGAGGTGGCGGACCGGCAGCCGGGCGTGGCTCTGGTCAACTACCGCGCCCATCCGTGGATGCCGACCACCATCGCCGTCAAGGCCGCGAGTGCGACGGATGCCAGGGTGCCCGAAGGCGAGATCCTGGCCGCTGCGGCCACGCGCAGTTACACCCTCATGGCGCGAATCGGGGGCATCGCCTCGACCAGCGTCCTGTTCATCACGGTCTGCGCGCCGTTCCTGGGTTGGCTCATCTACCGGAAGAACCTCGCCGCCCGCTACGCCTACCCCCTGGCCACCATCCTCTGCGCCGCTTCCGTGCTGCTCGGGCTCAAGCATCCGGTGATTGTTTCGACCGAGACCTGGCGCGGTTTCATGACGTTCTATGTGGTGTTGGCTTCCACGATTCCCGTCTGGATGCTGTTGATGCCGCGCGATTTTGTGAACGTGCAGATCCTCTATGCGGGCATCGTGGGCATCTTCGTGGCCCTGCTGATCACCGCCGGCGGGTCGATCGCCACCGGCGCTCCGCCCTCGGCGGCCGCCGCGGAGGCGCGCTTCTTCAACTACGCCGAGGGGATCCAGTACGTCGGCGCCTTGTGGCCGCTCATGCTGATCACGGTTTCGTGCGGGGCGATCTCCGGCTTCCACTGCCTCGTGGCCACGGGCACCTCGGCCAAGCAACTGGCCAACGAGACCCACGCCCGGCGCATCGGTTACAACGGGATGTTGCTCGAATCGCTCCTGGCCGTGACCGTCCTCCTCACGCTCTATGTCGGGCTCGGTCACGGCGACTACCTCCAGATCACGCATCGGGACAAGAACCCGATCCTGGCCATCTCGCTGGCGACCGGGAACCTGGCGCACCAGGCGTTTGGGATCCCCGTCTGGACGGGAACGGTATTTGGCATCTTGCTGCTGGAGGGATTCGTGGTGACGACGCTGGACGTCGCGGTGCGGCTGAACCGGTATCTGCTCGAGGAACTCTGGAAGATCGTGTTTCGGCAGCCGCCGTGGTGGATGCGGAACGTCTGGTTCAATACCGCCCTGGCGGCCTTCGGAATGTATGCGCTGTCGCGCTGGAATGTGCTGCCGGTTCTGTGGCGGGTGTTCGGATCGGCCAACCAGATGATGGCGGCCATGGCCCTGCTGGTGGTCACCGTCTGGATGCGGGCCCACGGGCGTCGCTACTTCTTCGCGCTGATTCCCTGCATCTTCATGTTCGTCACGACGCTCACCTCGACCACCATCAGCCTCGGCCTCAACCTCGCTCAGGACAATTGGGTGCTCGCCCTCGCCTGCCTCGTCCTGCTCTGCCTGGCGGTCGGAATGGTCATCCTCTCCATCCGGGTCTTCCGCCGACCTCCCGTCGCCCCGGCGGAGGAGTCGCTCCCCCCGCCGTCCGCACCCGGTGTTTCGCTGAACTGCTGAAGCAAGTCCCGCTGGACAAGGGCCCCTTCCTGCCGCACTTTACCGCCAATGTCGAACCTTGCTGAAGCCGAAGCCGTTCTCGCGAAAACTCGCGAGCTATGTCAGGTCATTGTGGAGCACCCGGAGTTTGCCAACCTGCGCCGCCGGATTGACACCTTCCTGGCCGACGCGGAAGCGCAGAACCTCTTTCGCGACGTGAGCGAACGGGGCGCGGAACTGCAGCAGAAACAGCGGATGGGGCTCGAGTTGGCCGACGAGGAGGTGGCGGAGTTCGAGCGTCGGCGCGAGGCGCTGTTGGAGCACGAGGTGGCGCGGGAGTTTCTGGATGCGCAGCAGGCGATTCGGGATGCCCGCGACACGATCGGCCGGCACTTGACGCGCACGTTCGAGCTGGGGCGCCTTCCGCAGGCGGAGGATTTCCAGTCCTGTTCCTGCGGCTCGGGCTGTAGCTGCGGCTGACAGAGCGGCGCCGGACCGGGGAGAATGCTGTTCCGTTTCGCGGGGCGGTGATCGGTCAGCACGGGATGCGGTCGGTCACGACGAACCGAAAAGAAAGGCTTGGCCTATGTTCGAAGCGGTCGAGCTCGGACGGAAGATCTCGAAAGCGGACTACGCCCGCCAGTTGCCCGTTCTGCGGGCACAACTCATCGAGGCGCAGTTGGCCGTCCGCAAGGCGCGGTTCCCGGTGATCATCATCGTCACGGGACTTGATGGTGCCGGCAAGGGAGTCGTCGTTCACCACTTGAACGAATGGCTGGATCCGCGCGGGATTGACAACCACTCCTTCTGGAAACTGACGGAGGAAGATCGCGAGCGTCCGTATTTCTGGCGGTTTTGGCGGGCGCTGCCGGCGGCGGGGCAGATCGGGATCTTTTTTGGCGGCTGGTATGCCGACCCCCTGGACGCCCGCGTGAATGGCAAGATGGAAGCGACGCCGATGGATCGGGAACTGGGACGCATCGCCGCCCTGGAGCAGAGAAAGGCTGCGCTGGTCACCGAAAACCAGTCG
>CAYSPU010000016.1:0-37481 GCA_964432995.1 uncultured Verrucomicrobiota bacterium | reverse complement strand
CGCGCCGGTGAAGACTCCGGTTTTGTCTTTGGCGAGATCGGTTCGTTCCAGGTCGCTCTTGGCGGCCGCCAGCTTCTGGTAGGCCTGGACCGCCGATCGCTGGGCGCCCGTGGTGAGCCGTTCCACCAGCCGGTGTTCCGGGGACAACACCATATACGTCGCACCGAACAGCGTATCCGGCCGCGTCGTGAACACCGTGATCCGGTCCTCGGCGCCCGACGTCGCTGGCGGTTCGGCGAGAGGGAAGTGGACTTCCGCGCCCTCGCTGCGGCCGATCCAGTTCCGCTGCATTTCCTTGAGCGAATCCGTCCAGTGAATGGTCTCGAGGTCGTCGAGCAAGCGCTCGGCGTAGGCGGTGATCCGCAGCATCCACTGGCGCATGGGACGTCGTTCGACCGGGAAGTCGCCGACCTCGCTTTTGCCGTCGACAACCTCCTCGTTGGCGAGGACGGTGCCGAGTTGTTCGCACCACCAGACCGGAGCCTCGGCGACATAGGCCAGTCGTCTTGCGTCGCGATAGGCGCGGCGTTCGGCCTCGGTTTTCACTTCGGGCGGGTAGGGGAGGGTCGCGATCGGTTCCGCGCGATTGGTCGCCGGGTTGAACCAGGAGTGGTAGATCTGCAGAAACACCCACTGGGTCCACCGGAAATACTCCGGATCGGTCGTGTCCACTTCGCGCGACCAGTCATAACTGAATCCCAGCGACTGGATCTGGCGGCGAAACGTATCGACGTTCTGCTCGGTGGCGACGCGCGGGTGTTGGCCGGTCTTGACGGCGAACTGCTCGGCGGGCAGGCCAAAGGCGTCCCAACCCATCGGGTGCAGGACGTTGTAGCCAAGAGCTCGACGGTAGCGGGCGAGGATGTCGGTGGCGGTGTAGCCCTCCGGGTGGCCAACGTGCAGGCCGGCGCCGGAAGGGTAGGGGAACATGTCCAGGATGTAGTACTTCGGGAGGTCCTCTCCTCGTTTGCCCGGGTGCCGACGGGCGAAGGGATGCTCCGGCGGAATGGTCTCGCCCGGGTTCCAGGCGCGGTAAGTCTCCTGCTGTTTCCAGGCTGCCTGCCACTTGGGTTCGATCCAGTGAAACGGGTATTGTCGACGTGTGCCCGACATAGGCGGGCGATGATGCGGAAAGCGCTTCGGAGCGGCAATCCCGATTTTGTCGCGCCCTTGGGTCCAGTGCATCCGGAGGTTGTCGGTCTCCAGTCCCCGTCGGTGGGCGGTCCGGAGCGCGACCGGTCCCCGGTCGCGGCAGCCGCGCTGGGCGGTAGTGCGCCGATGGTTCGCGAACGCATCCGGCCGGTGAGGCTGCTGCCCGCCGGGACGGCGGGCGGTCCGGAACGGCCAGACGGCGCTGTCCGTACACCGACGACCTGGGGATGCACCGCCTTGGGTCGACGGCCTTGACGCGCCCCCCACCGCGGTACGCTGTGGTCTGCGACACCCGCGAATCCCATCGATGGAGGTGGACCATCGGTTTCCTGTGGGCCCGGTCGTTGACCCTTCTGGTGACGGCGAGTCTCCTGCCAGGGTGGCGCGAGTGCGCCTGCGACGCTCCAGTCGCTTCGCGTGAGCAACGCGCCTCACGGGCCGGCGCAATTGAAGGTCCGATCGGTGACCCCGCAGGATGCCTTGCCACGCGTTGGCCGGCCGTTGCTCCTCATGGCGCGGGTTGCCAACACGGGCGCGGAAACCGCCACGAACCTCGAGCTGTCAATCGGGTTCAACGGTTCGGTCGTCGACGCGTCCCGCCGCCGGACCGCGGATCGCCAGGGCTTCGATGAGGAAACGTCGGTGACCTGGACCATCCAGAGCGACCACGAGGGGCTGGAGAAGGTGACCATGACGGCGAACGCACCAAATCGTCACCCGAGGATTGTCTCGCGGTCACGCGTTACTGGATCGAGAACTACTTCCATCGACCGGAACACCTCACAGTCCACGGCCGGCCGGTGGTGCTCGTGTTCAGCCCCGGGGCGATTGCCAGTGGCACGACTGCCAGATTCCTGTGGCGCAGAACCTCCTCTGGCGTGGGATCATCACGCGACTGCGTTTGGACCCGTGCACGCGGACTGGTGTGCAGGTGGAAGTTGATTCCATCCGGCTGCCCCCCTGACTCGAGGGGACCAGCCTCCGCGATCAGGCGCTGAGGGTCTTCCCGTTGTTTCGTGCATATGCACGAAATAACGGGAAGAGTTTGCGGTTGCCGGCGGCTGCCGATTGGGGCACGGTCCGGGCGTGAGGGCAAAGACCGAGGAGTTGCTCTACTACCTACTCTGGACGTGCGACACGTTCTGTCGGCCGAACTTCCGTGATCTCACGAGATCCTTTGAGGGCTGGGCCTATCGCAATGGTTTTCAGCACGCGCTGGCCGAGTTAGAGCGCCGCAAGCTCATCGAATCCATGGCCCCGGCGAGCGCCGCCGTGAATTCTCCATTGCGGGTCCGTCGGCTTACAGAGGCAGGTCGCCTGCACGTCCTGGGCGGTCGGGATCCGGAAGCATGCTGGAAGCGCCCATGGAATGGGCGCTGGCACCTGGTCCTCTACGACTTGCCGGCAGCTGAGGGCACGACCCGCAACCGACTCCGGAATGTGCTCCGCTCCCGGGGATTCGGTTGGCTACAGAAAAGCGTGTGGATCAGTCCGCATCCATTGGCGGAGCAGCGAGCACTGGTTGGCGGCACGGGGGCGGCGGTGGAGTCGCTACTACTCCTGGAAGCGCAGCCTTCCGGTGGTGAAACGAATGAGGAAATCGTCGCGGGCGCCTGGGACTTTGAGAGCATCAACCGGAGGTACGCAATCCACCTCGAGCTACTGAATGCCTGTCCCCGGAACCCCTTGAAGACTGAGGCGGCGGCTTGGGCAATGCGTCGCTGGACCGATCGGGAACGGAGGGCATGGGGCGAGGTGGTGGCGGAAGACCCCCTCCTGCCGGAGTGCCTCTTGCCGAAGGGGTACCTGGGTCAAGTGGCGTGGCGCAGTCGGTTGGCCACCCTCCGCGAAGCCGCCGCGCGGATGCGGGCCTTTCAGGACTAAGGAAACCGTGGGCTGAGGGGTAGTCTCACCGGACAGCGAAGGACGCCGCCTGTTTCAGTCGACGCATCCGGTATTTCGTGCATATGCACGAAATAGCGGATGGGCGTTCCTCGTGGCGAGGGGGTCTGGCTCGGTCGTGGGACTGACGGGTGCATCGGTTCCAGGCCGTGGCCGCCGCCCGCGCGTCGGCGCGGGCAGATGATGAGGTGGGGGGTGCCGGAAGCGGTGCGCGGACCAGACGTGCGCCGCTACGGATGAGGGAAAGGCGGCGTGGAAAGGACTGGGCGGGGGCCACCCAAATCCGCGCCTAAGCCCGGCATTGCGGCTCCCGCGCGTGCCCTCGAGGCTTGCCCGACGCAGGGCCACAGGGGTCGGGCGCGGATTTGGCTGGATCCCGCTCTGCGGGCTCCTTCTCCACCGGTTGTATAGGATCCCGCCGCCGAGGCGGGATCTTCCCGGAGCCGACAGAACGCCCGTCCGCAGGGGCGAAAACCGCACGCTGACTGGGGACGACCGAAGCCACGGCGCGACTTAGGCGAGGATCCGGGGGCCACGCCGAGCCTTGCCAGAACGTCATCGACGCGCGTAGCTTGAATGCCGCACCGTAGCGCAACGCATGGCAACGCGTCCCGCGGAGCAGTTCACCAGCGGCGTGATCGAAGGCTTCTACGGGAAGCCGTGGTCACAGGCGGAGCGTCTCACCCTGTTCGCTGCGATGGCGGCCTGGGGCCTCAACACCTATGTCTACGCCCCGAAAGACGACCTGAAACACCGGGCGACCTGGCGCGAGCTCTACACGAGCGCCGAAGCTCAGTCGGTGGGCGAGTTGATCCAGGCCTGCCGGCGACGAAACCTCCGGTTCATCTACGCACTCGCACCGGGTCTGGATCTGCGCTACAGCGCCGCGGAGGACCTTGCGCGTCTCCAGGAGCGCATCGCCCAAACACAATCTCTGGGCGGCGAACACTTTGCACTGTTGTTCGACGACATCCCCGACCAGTTGGACGGGGAAGACCTTCGGCGCTGGGGTTCATTGGCGGCGGCGCAATGCCACGTAGCCAACGCCTTGTTCCGATGGATGCGGGAGCGATCGCCAGCCGCCCGGTTCCTGTTCTGTCCCACCCCGTACTGCGGTCGAATGGCGCAACTCCAGGTCGGAGGCGCGGGCTACCTCGAGGTGGTCGGACGCGAACTGTCGCCGGGCATCGACGTCTTCTGGACCGGTCCAGAAATCATCTCTCGCGAGATCCCGATTGCGCACATTCGGGAACTGCAGTCGGTGCTGCGCCGCCGACCCCTGATCTGGGACAATCTCCACGCCAACGACTATGACGGGCGGCGGTTCTTCTGCGGGCCATACTCCGGGCGGCCACCGGCGCTGCGCTCCGCTGTGTCCGGACTGCTGAGCAATCCCAACTGCGAATTCTCGCTCAACTTTGTGCCGCTGCGGACTCTGGCGGAATTCGTGCGCTCACCGGAGAGCTATGCTCCCCGGGCGGCCTACCTGGCGGCGATGCGTGAGTGGTGGCCACACTTCGTCACGGTGGGGAAACCGCTTGCATTCGAGGACCTGGTGCTTCTGGGCGACTGCTTCTACCTTCCGCACGAGGAAGGAGCCGAAGCCGAGGATCTCTGTCGGTCTGCGGCCGACTTGCTGGCACGCAATCCAGCGGACGGTGGCGACCAAGTGGCAGCGCTCCGGCAGCGTGTGCGACGGTTGCGCGAGGTCTGTGTCCGCCTGACGACGCTTCGTGATCGTTCCCTCTTCCATGCCCTGAGCCGGCGCGTTTGGGAACTCGGCGAGGAACTGGAGATGCTCGAGCGTTACCTCGCCATCCGATCCGTGCCGAGTTCAGCCAACCGGGCCAGCGGCTCGGACCTTGGGGTGCCCGAGGTTTATGGTGGCGGGATGATCTCCAGGCTGCAGCGGTTGTTCGTCCACGGACCCGACGGCAGGCTGGTACCCGCTGCTCGCGGCGAGCCGAAGCCGGTTCACCAACCGGCGCGGTCAAACGGAAGGCCCTCGCGATGAACGCATGTCGGATCCGCCCGGCCCGGCCCGGCGATGAGCCGGGCGCCTACCATGTCTGCCTGAAGACCGGGGACTTCGGCCAGGACGGCGAACCATTCTACCGCGAAGATCCCGATGCCCTCGGACGCATCTTTGTCGGACCCTATCTGGCCCACGAACCGGACCTGAGCCTGATTCTCGAAGACGATCAAGGGATCTGCGGCTACGCGTTGGGGGCATTCGATTCGCGGGCGTTTTACGCGCGGTACGAGGCGGAATGGCGGCCGCAACTGTGCGCACGGTATCCGGCGCCGCAAGGCGATCTGGGCGGTTGGACGCGAGTTCAGACGGTGTATTACTGGTATCATCACCCGGATTACTTCTGCCCCGAGCCGTATGCGGCATATCCGTCGCATCTGCACATCGACCTGCTGGTGCGGGCACAAGGCCAAGGCTACGGCCGGCGGATGATGGAAGAGGTCATGGACCGGCTGCGTCGACGTGGGTCGCCGGGCGCGCACCTCGGCGTCAGCGTCCTGAACGCCCCGGCCTTCGGCTTCTACCGTCGGCTCGGTTTCCAGGAACTGATCCGCATGGGCTCGGGGAACGACGCGTGTATCTACATGGGGAAGAGTCTGTGACGACCGGCGGCCAAGTGCGACACGGTGCATCCCCAGGTTGTCGGTGGGCGGCCAGCACCGTCTGGCTGCTCCGGACCGCCCGCCGTCCCGGCGGGCAGCAGCTTCATCTGCCGGACGCGTTCTCGAACCATCGGCGCACTACTGCCCGGCCTGACCGGTGCGACCGGGGACCGGTCGCGCTCCGGACCGCCCACCGGCGGGGACGGGCGACCGACAGCCTCCGGATGCATCGCCTGCGGCAGTTCGTCCGACTTCCGGTTTGACGGAAGCGCGAAGCCCGAGGAACCTAGCAATCAGTTTACCATGGCGCAGCCACTGGCACTTCTGGGGGGGAGACCGATTCGCCGGCGACCGTTCACCTCCTGGCCGGTCTTTGGTCGAGCGGAGGAGAGCGCGCTTCGCCGCGTGTTGCGCAGTGGGAAATGGGGCAAGCTGGACGGCCTGGAGGTGGCCCGCTTCGAGCAGCGCTTCGCCGCGGCGCACGGGTGCCGGTACGGTATCGGGGTCGTCAACGGGACAGTCTCCCTGCGTCTGGGTCTGATGGCCGGCGGCCTCGAGGCGGAGGACGAAGTCATCGTTCCCCCTTACACTTTCTACGCCACCGCTTCCGCGGTGATCGAGGCCAACGCCGTTCCGGTATTCGCGGACATCGACCTCAACACCTTCAACCTGGATCCTGCGGCCGTCGAAGCAGCGCTCACCCCCCGCACGCGGGCCATCATCCCGGTGCACTTCGCCGGTCTACCGGCGGACATGGACGCGCTGATGGCCATCGCCCGGAAACGCAAGTTGCTGGTGATCGAAGACGCCGCGCACGCTCATGGGGCGAGCTACCGGGACCACCCGGCCGGCTCGATCGGTCACCTCGGGTCCTTCTCGTTTCAATCGAGCAAGAACCTGACTTCCGGCGAAGGGGGAATCGTCACCACCAACGATGACCAACTGGCCGCCGCCTGCCGTTCCTTGCACAACTGCGGGCGGATCCCCGGTGGCGTGTGGTACGAACACCATGTCCTGGCGGGGAACTACCGCCTGGGTGAGTTCCAGGCCGCTGTGCTCAACAGCCAACTCGACCGGCTCGAAAGCCAGACGACGCGGCGGGACCGCAACGGCCAATACCTGGCCGCCAAACTCAGCCCACTGCCTGGTCTGCACCCCCAGCGCCGCCCGGCATCGTGCACGCGCCACAGCTACCACCTCTTCATGCTGCGCCTCGATCCGCAGGCGTTCGGCGCGCCGCGCGACGCCGTTCTCGAGGCCCTCCGTGCCGAGGGCATTCCCTGCTCCGGCGGCTACGGCTTCTCGCTCCACCGCCAGCCGATGTTCTGCAACAAAGCGTTCGGGCCGTACCTGGACCGCGTTTCGTCCCGGCTGGACTACGAGCGCACCAACTGCCCGAACAGCGACCGAATCTGCCGCGAATGCCTCTGGCTGGAGCAGCGCCTCCTGCTCGGCTCGCGTGCCGACATGGACGACATCGCGCACGCCTTCGAGAAGATCCACGACCAGCGCGAGGTGCTGACCGAATGGCATCGGAAGCGCCGCGCGTCGCGGCGGAAAGGGCTGCGGTGAGTTCGGCCTCCGGATTTCTCAATCGACGCGTCGTGCCGGCGCTGACCGCGCTGAGCGAGAACACCTATATGTCCGCGATTCGGGCGGGCATGGTGGCAGTGGTACCGCTCACGATCATTGGTGGCCTGTTCCTCATCGTGACGTTCCTGCCCGTCCCCGGTTGGGAGCAGCGGGTCGAACCCTACGCGAAGCTGCTGCAAGTCCCGGTGACCGCCACCTTCGGGTTGCTCGCGGTCTTCGTCTGCTTCGCGATCGGCTACGACCTCGGGAAACGGTTGCGGCAGGAGGCCATCGTGAGCGCGTCCCTGGACACCCTCGTCTTTCTGATGATTCAGATCCGGATCGAGGACCTCGAGCTTTCGATGGACGGCCTGGGGTCGGAAGGCCTGTTCACAGCGATTCTCGTTGCCTTGATTGCCGTTCCCGCGCAGAAGTGGTTTGCCGACCGGGACATCGTCATCCGGCTGCCCAAGAACGTGCCGGCGATCGTTTACGAGTCCTTTCTTTCGCTGATCCCGATGACGTTTCTGGTGCTGGTCTTCTGGCTGATCCGCTTCGGGTGCAACGTGGACATCAACCGCCTCGTCCAAACCGCCCTGGCGCCCCTGGTGTTCGCCCTCAACACGCTGCCGGGCATCCTGGTCTACGCCTTTCTGGTCACCATGCTCTGGTCTGTCGGGATTAACGGGGACAACGCGATGGACGCCATTGTGGCACCCATCTTCCTGCAGTTCCTGACCGCAAACGTGGAGGCGGCCGCGGCGGGACAACCGTTGCCGTATGTGACGGCGTACGGGTTCTTCACGAGCTTCGTGAACGTAGGGGGGACCGGC
The DNA here is from genome assembly GCA_964432995.1 of uncultured Verrucomicrobiota bacterium. Taxonomy (GTDB): domain Bacteria; phylum Verrucomicrobiota; class Verrucomicrobiia; order Limisphaerales; family JAHDYP01; genus CAYSPU01. The sequence goes on along the minus strand of CAYSPU010000016.1, from coordinate 29,388 downwards.
GCGACGATTGCCCTGGCGTTGATCATGTTCAACTCCAGGGAGCCCGGTTTCCGCAAGGTGAGTCGGCTCTCCCTGCCGACCCAATTCTTCGGGATCAACGAACCGATCTTCTTCGGCTTCCCGATTGTGCTGAATCCCGTCTTCATGGTTCCGTACATCCTGAACGCCCTGATCCTGACCACCGGCACCTACCTGCTCATGAGCTGGGAGGTCATCCACAAACCATTCGTCAACGTCCCATGGACCACGCCGCCGATTCTCGGACACTTCCTCGTCTCCGGTGGCGACTGGAAGGCGGCGGTCTGGGGCGTCGTCTCCATCGTCATCGCCATGGCCGTCTACTACCCATTCGCCAAGGCCGCCGAACGGCAGCGCCTCCAGGCGGAAACCGAAGGGAAGGCGGGGAACTGATGCGGCATGAGTGGTGGGGCGACCTCTCCGAGGGCGCCGAAAGTCGGCGAATCGGTGGGTAGGCAGGTCGGCGAGTCAAGGCAAGTGGATGGCAGTAGCCGGCCACTTTCCTTCGGCGCGCTGCGGAGAGCGGGCCCTACCAGACGGTTCGCAGAAAGACCCGAGCAAGGCACTGCCGCAAATCCGTCTGGCTTCTCGTCACCGGTTGGCGTATGCCGTTCTCACACTCAGGAGAAAGCACGATCATGCCGCGCGAACTCAACCGTCGAGCGTTCCTACAGACTGTCGGAGCAACTGCCTCCACGATCGGAGCACACGCTACCGCAGCGGAGCCCGTCCGCCCTGCCGAGGCGGCGCCGGGGACCCGGCTGGAGATCGACCCGGCCCCGCGCTTCACCCTTTCGCCATACCTCTACATGCAGTTCATGGAGCCGCTCGGGGTCACCGACAGTTCCGTGGACGCGGCCTGGGATTTCGGCACGGACCAATGGCGCGCGGACGTGGTCGAGGTCACGCGGGGGTTGGCGCCAACGCTCCTGCGGTGGGGCGGCTGCTTCTGTTCGTACTACAAGTGGAAGGAAGGCGTGGGCCCCCTGAAGGACCGCAAACCCATGTTGAACCAACTCTGGGGCGGCATCTACAACAACCAGGTGGGGACCCACGAGTTCGTCGATTTCTGCCGGCGGGTGGGGGCGGATCCGCTCATCGTGGTGAATTTCGAGGCGGACGGCCGCAAGTTCTGGGCGGTGTCGCCGAAGGGCGATGTGCGTTCGGGCGACGCCCGGGAGGCGGCGGAATGGGTGACCTACTGCAACGAACCGGCGAACTCCCTGCGACGCCAGCACGGCGTGGCGGATCCCTACGGAGTCAAGCTGTGGCAAATCGGCAACGAGACTTCCTACGAATCCGAGGGCTTCAGCGTGGACACGGCGGCGCGGAAGACGATCGAGTTCGCCCGGGCGATGCGCAAGGTCGACCCCACGGTTGCGCTGATCGGGTGGGGCGATAGCGGCTGGGCGGCGCGCATGGCGGAGATTGCCGGGGAGGAGCTTCAGTATCTGGCGTTCCACAACGGTTTTGGCCCCGGCGGGGCCGAGTCGCCGCTGCGGGGAATCGAGTATCGCAAGGACCCGGCCCGGACCTGGGAATACCTGATGCGGGCCGCCGGCGAGCAGGACCGTCGGATCCGCGAGATGCGCGAGCAGGTCGCGCCGTTCCGCATTCCCCTGGCGTTGACCGAATGCCACTACGTGCTTCCCGGACGCAATCGTTGCGAGGTGCTCTCGACCTGGGCGGCGGGCGTGGCCAACGCGCGCATTCTGAACGTGCACGAGAGACATGGCGACGTGCTGAAGATTGCTACCCTGGCCGACTTCTGCGGCACTCGTTGGCAGAACAACGCCCTCATGATTCCGGTGCCCGGCGGTCGCCCGTACCTCATGCCCGTGGGCCTGGTCATGGGCCTCTATCGGAAACACCTCGGTCAGGAGGCCTGCACCGTAACCAGTGCCCCCGAAGGGCTCGACGTCACCGCCAGCCGCACCGGTAACCGGGTCTTTCTCCACGTGGTGAATGGCAACCGCCAGCGCGACGTCACCGCGAAACTGAGCTTCCCGCAGCACCGCGGACGAAGCGGGAGGGCCTTCGCCCTAGCCGCAGACCCGGAGGCGGAGATCATCCAGACCGAGCCGGATGTCGTCCGCCTCACGGAGAAGCCACTGCCGCCCGATGCTCCGTGGACATTTCCGGCGGCGTCCGTCACGGCCGTCGAGGTGGAAATCTGACGGCCCTCACCCCCTGGGACGCGTCCCTCTCCCATCGGATGGCAGAGGGCGGGAGGGTGAGTGAAAGCGGTGCATGGAATGGTGACGTTGAGTATCGGAATAGTGAAAGGGCAGCAACGATGCACGTGACTCGTCGGGCTCTTCTCAAAACCCTGAGCGTGGTTCCCGCCGCCGTGTCGGCCACGGCGCGCGCCGCCGACCCAACGACCGAGACTTCGTCCCCGATCGACCCCTCGTTCCTGGTGCGGCGGGAGGAACTCGAGCTGGACTTCCGGCCTCCTCCAAGCTCGCGCCGCCTTTCGTTCGCGACGCATCGGGCGGACCCGGGCCGCTGGCGGAACGCGTGTCGACAGAAGCTCGCCGAGTTGTGCGGAATCTCGGCGCCGCCGCCGGCGGAGGTGAAGGAACTGCGGAGTCGCTCCTCGCGCGGCGTCCGGTTCCAGGCGTTGGTGATGCAGGTCGGGAACGGGCTCTCGATCCCCGCCTATCTTCTGGAACCTGAAGGGCGGAGTCCGCGCGGCGCCGTCATGGCCATCCAGGGGCATGGCGACGTCGAGGGTGTGATCGGTGTTCAGGACGACTACCATCATCGTTTCGGATTCGAGCTGGCTCGGGCCGGGTTCCTTGCCCTGTGCCCGACCCTCCGCGGCTTCGGGACCCTGCGCGATCTCGCGTGGGCGAGTCGCGGCCAGCGCTGCCTGGACTACTGGGATTGGGAGCGTGGCCCGCAGTTCACGCTGGTCACGGATGGTTTCATCCGCGGCCGAACGCTCATTGGCGAGACGGTGGAGGACCTGCTGCGGTGGGAACAGTGGTTGAGCGGGGCCCGGCGGGTCGGGAAGTTGGACGTCGCCGGGATCTCCTACGGCGGCGATGTGGCCGTGCTCTATCCGGTGTTCAGCTCTCGCGTGCGCCGCATCTTTGCCAGCGGAACGCTCGGTTCGTTCGCCCCGGTGTTTGGCCGTTGCTACAACGCCCCGGCCCACTGCATCCCGGGGATCCTGGAATGGATGGACCGGAGCGACATCGCCGGGCTCAACGCGCCCCGGCCGATCGCCCTGCACTACGGCGCCCTGGATACTCCGGGACCGAAAAACAACTCGGCTTCGTACAACGAAACCGTCGCACCCGCCCTCCGCGAACTGCGCGACATCTACGGCGCGTTCGGTGCCGAACCTGCCGCCGTGCGCCTCATCGTCACGCCGGCTCGCGGGCACGAAATGGATGTGCCGGCGCTCAGCGAGTTCTTAGGGTGAACTCGTAGAGCGTCACGCTGAACGGCGCGAAAGAGAGCACGAACTCCTCGCCCCGCGCCTCCGCCCGGCGCGTGAACACGCGCACGCGATCGGGTTCGTCCCGCGCATTCATGATCTCCGGGGTAAGCGATCCCTGGGCGTCCTGGAGAACATGCATCTGACCTTTCCGGACGCCGCCGGCGAAGCCGGCCAGGATGGTCTTGACCTCGAGGGCTTTCTCCGTCGAGTTGACGCCATAGAGCCGAAGCGTGCGGCCATCGGGGCTGACTGCGGCGCTCAGGTCCGGTTCCTCGAGATGCCACGGCAGGCTGGCGTCGGGGATGGAAGTGATGCGCTCGATGCGGACCGGGTAAGAGCCAGCCGCCCGGGCATAGAGACGCTGGGCGTGATAGGTCGGCGCCAGGTAGAGCCAGCCCGGCCCCGTCAGGATCACGCCCGATCCGAAGGAATCAATCAGGTTCGAGCGGATGGCGATCTCCACCGAATCGGCGTGCCGATGCATCAAGTGATGGTAGCGCGAGCACTGCAGGGCGTTAGCCAGCGTTTGCAGTGCGCCCCGACCCAACTCCCAGTCCCCGGCCGTCGTGTTCCATTCGGTGACAGCGATCCGCACGGTGCGCCCGGCGGCGAAACGGCGGATCTGACCTTCGAGGCCGAGGAAGTCCCGCTCCATGGCGTCGAGATCCGCGCAGCCGTAATGGTGCGGGCAGAGATAATCCAGATAGCCGCCGCCCGCCTCCAGCATGCGGGTCGAGGGGAATGACGACAGGACCCGGATGCTCGGATCCACCTGGCGCATCGCCTGGGCAAAGGCCTTCACCGACGCGTCATACTCGGTGCCGCCCACTTCGTTGCCGATCTGCCAGTACTTCACTCCATATGGCTGGGCGTGTCCATTGGCCGCCCGGCGCCGGCCCCACGGCGAGTCCGGCGCGCCGTTGAAGTACTCGACCTCCGCCGCCGCGTCGGCCGGCGTCTTGTCCGTCCAGCGGACGCAGACCAGCGGTTCGGCACCGAGCTCCTGGCAGAGGGCGACGAATTCCTCAACGCCCACGAAGTTCTCCTCGAGACCGCCCCAGTAGGATTGCGCAAAGGGCGCGCGCCGATCCCACGGACCAAGACAGTGATCCCATTCGTAGGTCTCCAGTGCCGACCCGCCGAACCGGATGATGCCGGGTTGCAGCGCGCGAATGGCCTCGACCGCGTCCGGTCGCCACAAGCCAAGGACGGCGTCCTCGCTGATCAACGACACGCGGTCCAACCAGAGCGTACCAGGCCCCTCGAAGTCCAACGTCAGGGTAGCGTGTTCCAGTGTGCGCGTGGGCCGCAGTAGGACTTCGGCGGGCTGCCATTGGCCACCGGCGTGCCCCAGCGCCGCCGCAGCGGTTACTCCGCCACCACCGTGGAGTGTCGCCCGTACGACAGCGTTGCTGGTGCTGCGCAGATGCAGACGCAAACGGTAGTCTGTGCCTTCCTTCAGGTAGTAGCCGTCCTGCGCGATGCCGGCGCGCGCCCGGGCGGCCGGCAGATCGATGCGCAGGCTGCGCCGCCCATTGAAGGCCTGGTTCGTGTCATACGCGTACCGCGCCAGATGCACTGCTCCGTCCGGATACCAGGGCCGGTGCGGGCGATCGACCTCCCGTTTGTAGGCGACTTTCCAGGGGGGATCCTCCTCGAAACTCGTGTTGGCCACCTGCTGCGCCAGCAGGCTGGGGATCAGGTTGCACAGCGGTTCGATGAACTGCCCGCCTTGTTTGGGATCGATGGGTTCTGTTCCCAGGCGCGCGGGAGTGATGCGCACCGCCAGCGGGCCGGCCGGCGCCACCTCGTCGAGACGCACATCGTCAAACCACGCCTTGCCCGTTCCCTTGCCGTAGCCAACGAAGAACAACACGACCTTGACTTGTCCATCGGCAGGCACGCGGAAGACCAGGCTGGTCTCCTGCCAGTCCGCCGTTCCCGCCGTGCTGGGACCGCGCGACACCGTGGCGCCCTCCGGCGTCTGAATGTGCAGAGCCGCCGTGGTGTCGGTCCGATCACGGGCGACGAGGTCTTCCGTCCGCACCCAGCAGCGGGCCCGCCAGAGGGATGACGAAGGGAGCGTGATCGTCTGCCCCAGAGCGACGTCCGCCGGTTCCTGGGCCTGAATGAGCAATGAACGTCGGCCTTCGCGGAACACCTGTTCGTCCGCGCGGATGATCGGTGGCACACCATCGGCGTATACCCATCGGCGCCACTCTGGGACCGTGGGCGTGCCCTCGAAACCGGCGTTGGCCAGCACCGGAGCATCCTGGCCGCGGACCGGCACGGTCCGTCCAAGTACGAGCAGAACGAGCGCCATCCAAGTCGAGCGGCGGCACAAATGAGCAAGCTCGATCATAGCGTGAGCTAGCGTGCAGAACCGAAATCCGCGGGCAGGTCAGCGGGAAATCGGCTTCAAGTCAAGAACACACCGTTTTCGTACAGCACCGCCGTAGCGGGCGCAGTCCAAGACGGCCAGCGTTGTCGGAAGCGCATTCGGAGTCGCGTCAGCGTCGTGGAGTGCGCTGCCGCCGCAGCGCTTTCGGGCAACCGTCTCCTGCACCGACCTCGTACAACGCCGTGGCGGCCGGACTGCGGCTGTCCTCGGCCGCAGCAATGATCGATCGGATGTGCGCAGCCGCTGAAATCGGGGTGCTGCTCCGCGGCGAGGCTCCCTGCGCCCCAGACGGGCGCGCTCCGGTGGGCGGACGTGCTCGCGAACCTGCCGGAGCCTAACGCCCTGCGGAGCGCCGCGTTGCACGCGGCCCGAAACACGGTGATCGACCATGCTCCTCGTGCCGGTGGCAAGCCGGTGCTCACGGCGGCCCGCGTTTTGGGGGCCGCATCCGTAGTGGTGCGAGCGTCCTGGAGTGTAAGCGCGGACATTTCCGGCGTGACGCGGTGCCGAAAATGTGGCTCTTAGCAGCGAAACCATGTGGAAGGAGACAACACGATGAACCGACGGGACTTCGTTTCGAGCGGTGGAGTGGCGCTTCTGGGGGCAGCGTTCGGCCGAGGGAACACGTCGGAGGCGGCCTCCGGCGGCAGCACGGATCTGGAACCGGCCTGGCACCGGCACCCGGGCTCGCGGCTGTTCGATCGCGTGAGCGTGGGCGGCGAGCCGTTGATCCATCACGAAGAGGGCGCAGGCGTGATGGATGGCTGTTGTCAGTTGATCGAGGATGGTCGACTGGGGGCGGAGACCATCCTGGGCGGCGCGCGGCCGACCGGGGTCTGCGGCCCGGTCCAGTTCTCCCTGGGTCACGAACTGCACCGGTCCGCCGGCGGCTCGCGGGAGGATCTGTTGGAAGCGACGCTGACGCTGCACAATCGTGGCGATCGGCCCTGCGAAGTGCTCGCCTGCTTTCTGACCGGCGTGCGCCCCTGCCGCAACGCGACGGAACAACAAGTCTACGTGCCGCTCAACGCCTCGGCCCTGGGAGATCCTGCTGACGACTCCCGGAAGCGGCTCAAGGACTGCCGCCAAGCCATCGGCCCGGAAGGGTTCCTCTGCCACTACCTCGAACCGCGCTCGAGCGATCCGCGGCAGACCACGACCCGCGCCTCCTTGCTGGTTCCGGTGGTCGACATCTTCGCGGACGCCGGGCCGTGTCGCGTCGCCTTGTTCGGCACGTCCCTCGAGCCGGTGTTCTTCCAGACGTTGCCGGAGGCCACGTCGATGGCGTGGCGCGTGGGGAGCCGAATCCACCTGAAGCCGGGCGAGACCCAGTGCGCGCGTGCCTTCCTCCTGCTGCACGCCGGCGACGCCGCCCAAGCCTGGCAGGCCTTTCGCCGTTTCGGGCACAGGGAGGATTTTCCCCCCGTCGCCTGGTCCCGCGACGTCCATGTGCATTACTTTGACTTCCTCTCCGCCGCCGAAGCCAACGGTCCGCGGGGCGGTGGCTACGACGCGGACGCCCGGCACTTCGCCGAGTTCCATGTCGGTATGGCCACGCAGCACGGCTACTACCTGAGCTACGGCGATTTCATTCATCCCGACCGCCAGGAGTGGATGGCCATGCCGACCGACGCTGCCGGCCCCGTGCGGATGTCGTTCGAGAAGATCAAGGCGCGGGTCGACGCCACCCGCCGCGCCGGGGTGCACCCGGCCATCTACCTGCACTACAGCATTCTCGACGAAGGCTCGCCGCTGTTCGAAAAGATGCGGGACTCGATCCTGGTCAATGCCGAAGGCAAGCCGACGCTCTTCGGCTGGGAAGGTCCGGACGTGATCAAGACGACGTGGCGGATGTCGCACGCCGCCCCCCAGTGGCGGGATCATCTCGTCCAACAGGCCCAATGGATCATGGAGTTCTTCAATCCCGACGCCATCGTGCTGGACGAAACGTTCACCGCATCCGGCTGGGACCATCACCCGACACACGGCGGGCCGCTCTCCCCGGGCGGAATCGACCTCATGCGCCGGCTCCGCGCGGTGGTGCGATCGTTCGGGGCGGACAAGGCCCTGTTCGCCAGCGACTGTTCGATGGGGAACCTCTGTCTCTGGGGAGACGGCGAGGGCGGCGATCACTGCTACGATCGGTTGCTCGGACACGAGCTCTATCGCAAGCTCCCGATTCGATACATGGCCGCGCTGGGGGACAAGGCGTGGTTGCCGTGCGCCTGGCTCTGCAAATCGCTCTGGCCTGCGCAGGTGGACCTGGCCCGCAAGATGGGCGCGGCGGTCGGTCTGACCAACGGCTGGGGCGACAGCCTCGGTCTGACCCGTCTTCCGGCAGAGACGAAGGAGCAGATGCTCCGCGACATCGCGACCTTGGTGAAAGCACGAAGCGACGAGAGGTAGGGACGCCCGGCTCGGGCGTCCGCAAAGAGCATGGACCTCTGTCTGCAACCGGCGGGATTTCAAATCCTCAATCCCCAATCCTCAATGCCGAGTCGATTGAGGATTTGGCGTTGGGGATTTGAGATTTGGGATTTCGGATCCCTGCTTCCACGCACCGGTTCATGGAAAGCCTCCATCCGCCTGAGCGCACGCATTGCAGCCAAGATCCCGAGCTCCGAGCTCCGAGCTACGGTTCATAAGAAGGGCCAGGGTGCTTCAACGAGCCTCCCTGGTCCGCGCCGCACCTCATGACTTCTTGTGGTTCGGCCTTCGCAGCGTCAGCATCAGCGCGCCGGCGGCCAGCAGCGAGCTCGCCAGGCCCAGGTACGCGCCCTCGACCGAACCGGTCGCGTCCTTCATCACCCCCGTGAGATAGGGGCCCAGGAAGCCGCCAACATTGCCGCAGGAATTGATCAAGCCAATGGCCCCGGCCGCCGCTGCCCCCGACAGGAAAGTGGTGGGGTACGACCACCAGACGCCGAACGGGCTGTAGACCCCGACGCCGGCCAGGCAGACGCCGACAAATCCCCAGAGCGGCTCGCGGAACGTGGCGCCCAGCCCCAGCCCCACGGCCGCCAGGAACAAGGGCGCCGCGGCGTGCCAGCGCTTCTCCCCGCTTCGCGACGACGAATACCCCACGAATACCATGCCGCCCAACGCCAGGCTCATCGGGATGACCAGCATCCAGCCGACGCGAATGCTCGACCAACCGGAAGCCTCCTGCAGCACGGTTGGCGTCCAGTAGTTGTATCCCCAATAGCCGGTGATCCAGAGGAAGTAGATCAGGCAGAGCTTCCAGACGCTGCCGTCGCACAGCGCCTGGACGACGGTGTAACGCTTCCGCGCGAGTTTCTCCGCCACCTCGCGCTGGTAGACGGTCGCCAAATGCTCCTGCTCGGCCTCCGTCAGCCACGTCGCGTCTTTGGGCCAATCCTTCAGCCAGAACCAGAGCAAGACCCCGAACACCAGGGCAGGAACGGCTTCGATGAGGAACAAGACCTGCCAGCCGCGGAAGCCCGCCACGTGACACGTCAGCAGCCAACCGGCGAGCGGCGACCCGATGATGGCCGATACCGGCAGGGATCCCAGCATGATCGCGATGGCGCGTGGCCGTTCCTCCGCGGCGAACCACCGCGGGATCACGCTGGCATAGGCCACCGGGTAGAAGCTCGCTTCGGCCGCCCCCAGCAGGAACCGCAGCAGATAGAACTGCCAATCCGTCCGGACAAACGCCATCAGCAACGAGACGATCCCCCACGAGACCATGATCCGGACCAGCCAGACGCGCGCGCTCCAGCGCTCGGCAATCAACGCCCCCGGAATCTCAAACAAGACGTAGCCGGCAAAGAAGATCCCCGCCCCCAATCCAAACACCGAAGCGCTGAAGTGCAGATCCTCGTTCATCGTCAGCGCCGCATACGCCAGGTTGACGCGGTCGAGATACGCGATCACCGACCCGACGAAGAGCGGGAGCAGCACATGCCACAGCCGCTTCCGGTCGAGCGATCGCTGAATGCCCGGATCGAGTCGATTCGACTCGTCCTGCTTCGATGTTCTACCGGCTGTCACGGACGACCTTGCCAATTCGATGACGCAATGTGGCGGAAGCCGCAGGCCAAAACCAGCCTGGAAGAAGCGTGAGACTGGTGTCCGAGGATTCCCGAGTGCGCGCACAGTGACAGCTCTTGTCCTCCGAACCGCCGTTGCTCGGCCATCCGAATCAGGTGCCGGCAACCCTCTGCGGCTCGAGAGGAGCCGCGGCCCGAAACCTGGCGGGCGCAGCCGCCCGAGCGCTCGCGCGTGCAGGTCTCGCCTTTCGGACCGCGGGTCGTCTGACCCGCAGCATCTGAAAAACGCCGCCGCCGCGGACGCACTCCACGACGGCCAGCGCGCTTCGTGGGTTTGCCGGAGGTGCGGCTGCGTCTCGGACTGCGGTGCCGCCGCACCGCTGTCGTCGGGCGACGGGAAGTGCAACGTTCGGCAACGAGGCCGCGACGGTGACGCGCCGGCCTGCGGACTGACCAGCGGTTCCCGTCACCGACACGCCGACCTGCCGACTTGCCGACTTGCCGACCCTTGCCCTCCTCGCGTAGCTTGTGGCGAGTTCCACATGAGCACCTACACCCGACGAGAATTCCTGTGCGGCACCGCCGCGTGCTGCGCGATGCCGGCCACACTGGTTCCAACAGTAGTAGCCGCCTCGCCCACGGCGACGCGAAAGATGACCATCAGCCTCAGCCCCGGTTCCATCGGCGTGTCCGCCGACCAGCGCGAGGCGATCGCCCTGGCGAGCCGGCACGGCTTCGAAGCCGTCGAGCCGTACGGCGAATTCCTAGCCGGACTCTCCGACGCGCAGACGCAGGAGTTGTTGGCCGACCTGCAGGCCAGGAAACTGACCTGGGGCGCCGCCGGACTGCCCGTCGAATTTCGACGGGATGACGCGCGGTTCGAGACCGGACTGAAGGAGCTGCCGCGGGTGGCTACCGGATGCCAGCGTGCCGGAGTCACGCGCGTCGGGACTTGGCTCATGCCGTGCCATGCATCGCTGACCTATACGGCCAACTTCCGACGCCACGCGGCGCGGCTGCGCGAGGCGGCCAAGATCCTCAAGGACCACGGGCACCGGCTCGGCCTCGAATACGTCGGAACGCCGACCGTGTGGCGGAGTCAACGCTACCCTTTTGTTCACACGCTCGCGGAATTGCAGGATCTCATCGCCGAGATCGGCACCGGCAACGTCGGGGTGGTGCTGGACAGTTGGCACTGGTCGATGGCCGGCGATACCGAGGCGGATCTCCTGGGCCTCAAGAACGAAGACGTCGTCGCCGTGGACCTGAACGATGCCCCCGCCGGGGTTCCCAAAGACCAACAGCAGGACGGACGCCGCGAGTTGCCTGGCGCGACGGGCGTGCTGGACCTGGCGACCTTTCTCAAGGCTCTCCAGCGGATCGGCTACGACGGCCCCGTGCGTTGCGAGCCGTTCAACAAGGCGATGAACGATCTCGACAACGACGCGGCCTGCGCGGCCACGGTGGCCGCACTCAAGAAGGCGATGGGGCTCTTGGGCTGAGCCTCGCCATGCACCGGCGTGTCGGAGGTCGGCAAACCGGCCAATCGACAGATCGGTTGATGGTCCTAACGTACGTCCAGACATTGGATGTCCGACTTTTCCACGAACCCCTGCTGCGGGACGTGCAACCTTTTGTTGCAGGTGCAACAAAAGGTTGCAGTGTCGGCTTCATGACCGCCGGGTGCGTGCGGAGGCAAGTGAAGCCTTCTCATGGATGCCCCTGCCCGTTCGCGATACCACTCCGCATGAAAGGTAGGGCGCCCTCTCCGAGGGCGCCGAAAGAGTATCCAACCTGGCACGATCTTCCGGCGCCCCCGGAGGCGTTTCATGAATCGCCAGCGGCAGGTGGGGACGCGCGGCCTCGCGCGTCTGCCAGTCCCAGGCAGAGGTGGGCTCGCTTTGCGGACGCCTGAGCCGGGCGTCCCTACCTGCCGCGTTATCATCCAGGTTCATGGTACCAGCGCGCGCGTCCCGGCGGATGGAGACTGTCCAGGGCAAGATCCGGAGACTCGGCGTTTCACCGTCGGGAGAGATCGGCGGCCCAGATGGCGCGAATGGTTGCTTCGTCCCCGAATCCATCCGGCATGGCCGAACTGCGGGCGTTGGCGTAGTACCGGCGCTTGTGGTCGAGCGGTGAACGGAGTGTGCGGCTGCCGGGCATCTGCATGTGGCCGTTGGGGTCCGTCTGCCGCACCCAGTCCCAGGCATAGCGCAACCACCAACTCCGATACTCGGGCGGCTGGTGCGCGAACCGGGTGATCCCGTCGTAGCCCCAGATCCGAATGCCGCCGGCCTGCGCCTGCCCGGGCTGGTCGCTGACGCCCCAGTTGTCGATCTCCACCAGATAGGGGAGATGTACGCACGTCCACCCGCTGGGGGTGCGACCGCCTTTACTCCTCCCGTAAATGCCGTCCGAAAAACCGACCTTGAGGATTGCTTCCTGGGGTTTGTCCGGAACTTCCATGATGCGCAGCGGGAACGAGTGAAAGTCCATGAGCAGTTGTCCGCCGCGGACGAGGCCGCCACTGAGGACGTGGGAATCGCAGAGCACCATATGCCGACGGGCGTGTGTCGCCGCATGCGCCCGGATCAGGGTGAGCACTTGGGAGTAGTGGTCGAGCCGCCGATCGTTGTGGTCCATCAGTTCTGTCTGTCCGAAGTGGATGGCCTCGATTCCCAGGTCGATGAACGAGGCCCCCAGGAAGTAGAACCAGAGCTTGGTCTCGGCCTGACTCACATCTGAGACCGACTGGCCCGCCCGCCAGTGGTCTTTGAACCGGCCGTTCGGATAGAGCATGTCCGCATAGCGGAAGTGGCGCTTCTGGACGGGCAGCTCCAGTGCGGTGAACGCCCATTCCGGTACAGGGACCTGGTCGACCTGCGTCTTGGAAATGCCCCCACTCTGGCTGGTGGGCGGGCAGAACCGTTGCCCGCGAAACAGCCCGAACCGCAGCCAGACCGTGCGGGCCCCCACGGCCTCGTAGACTGCTCTGCTGCTACAGGGATAGCATCAGGACATTGTCCAGGTGACGCCCCTCCCGGAACGAGACGACGGCAACGAAGCAAAGAACTCGAAGGGCCCGTCGACCACTCGGTCGGCAACTGCCACTTCCACGGCCTTGCGCCCTTAGCCGTTTCCGGCCAGTCTCACTTCATGCCAAAACCGAGATCCACCCGAAATACAGAGCTGCTGACTGCGCTTCCGAATCTGGGAAACGAGACGGCGGACCTGCTTTGCAGGGTGGGGATTCGGACGCCGGGCGAGCTGAAGCGGGTTGGGTCCGTCGCCGCCGCTCTTCGCATTCGTAGCGTCCGACCGGAGGATCCGCCGTGCCGGAGTATGCTGGCGGCACTGGAGGGCGCCATTCGAGGAGTCCGGTGGCATGCCATCCCCAAGAATCACCGAGAAGCGCTCTGGCAAAAGTACGAGGAGAGACTCGGTGTGGCCTCGGAGCCCTTTCACACTCGGCGCCGCTCCGCGAAGTTATTTTCGTCCAGTTGACCCACGCCAGTCGCGTTGGCGGATCTGAGGACAGGGAGGCGCGTCGCGTTGGGCCCGCTATCGCGGCTGGCAAGAGCCGCGTGGCCCGACGTGTTCCTGAAGCCTCCGGAACCGGGCGGTTGGCGGAGCGCCCCGCTCGGCGCGGGGCCCGGATGCATACGACTGTGGCCGGCAACAAGCCGGCGCTGCCGCTGCCGGACCAGGGGTCGGACTCTTAATGGTCTGGCCGGTGGTCGCCGCTGCCGTCTTGCCTGTCGTCGGGGTTCGCCGCATGCTGTGCCCGTGAATTCCCCAACGCCCCGCCGTGAGTTCCTCCGGCAGACGCTTGCCGTTACGGCGGCGACCGGTTTCGGTCTCGGGAATGCCCTGGCTGCGGCCGCGACCGCCAAACGCGTCTGCGTCGCCGGCTTTTCTCACGAGACGAACACCTTCCATCCCGTGACCACGCGGAGCTACTCTTATGCGGCGGCCGGTGCTCTCCGGCTCGCGGGCTGGCAAGAGAACGGCATGGTCGTCTTGCCCGGCGTACACGCGCGTCCGGCCGGTGGCGGAACCATCACCGAGGCCGCCTGCCGCGAGGCCATGGAGAAGGTCCTGGCTTCGATCCGCGCCGCGCTGCCGGTCGACGCCGTCTTCCTGCGTCTGCACGGGGCAATGTTCGCCGAAGGGGTGGGCCCCGCCGAAACCGAGTTGGTCCAGGCCGTGCGCGGGATCGTCGGATCGAAGGTGCCGATCGCGTGCACGTTCGACCTGCACGGCAACATCCCAGCGCGACTGGCCCAGTTCGGCGACATCCTGGTCGGACTCAAGACCGCCCCGCACACCGATGGCGCGCAGACGGCCGAACTGGCGGAACGCATTCTCCTCGACACCTTGGCGGGCAAGGCGCGGCCGGTGTCCTATGTGTTGCCCATTCCGGTCATCGTCCAGGGCGAAAAGGCGATGACGACGGCCGAACCCTTCGGCTCCCTCGTAGAGGAGGCGCGACGTGTCGAGCGCGAAGGCGTCCCCGGCCAAGACGCGAGGATCCTCGCCGCCACGCTCTTTGTGGGATGCGCCTGGACCGACTCGGCGGACACGGGGATGTCCGTGATGATCACGGCCGATGGCTCGCGGGCGGCGGCGCGGGCGGCGGCCGTTTACCTTGCGGGCATGATCTGGGCGGCACGGCGCCAGTTTGCCTATGGCTGCGAAACCGCCGAACTCGAAGAAGGTGTGACCCGCGCGCTGGCGGCGAAGGAATCCACCGTGTTCCTGACGGACAGCGGGGATAACGTCACGGCCAGCACCCCGGGGGATCTGCCGGTCGTCTTGCGGCATCTTGTCGAACGCAAAGTGCGGAGCGCGGTCGTCGCCGGGATCAACGACGCGGCTGCGGTCGCCAACTGCTTCGAAGCCGGCGCCGGCAAGAAGCTGCGCCTCTCGATCGGCGCTACCATCGAGAAGCGTCACGGCCCGCCACTCGAGGCGGAAGTCGAGGTGGTGCGATTGATTGCCGACCGGCGGCAGGTGGTCGGCCGCATCGACGGCGTGGAAGTGATCCTGGCAGCGGGTCCGACGGCGTTCACCGACCCGAGCCAGTTCGAGACCTGCGGGATCGATCCCTTGAGCCGCAAACTAGTCGTGGTGAAAGAGGGCTACCTGTATCCCGGTCTGACGCGCATCGCGCCGCGGTACATGATGTTGTTGACGCCCGGCGCCGGGGATATGCGCCTCGAGCGTCTGACCTACGCGCGCCGGCGCCGGCCCGTGTTTCCTTTCGAGCCGGATACGGCGTTCGACCCAGAATCTGCCGCCCCATCATGAAGACGTCCAGGCAAGGTGATCGATGCTTGGTACGGCTACGAGGCCGACCGCACCGCAAAGGCGCTGGAGAAGCTAAAGTCGTAGAGAAGTGACCGCGGGCGCTACGCCCCTCAGGGCACAGCCCAGACGTTTTCCACGAACCGTGGCGCCGACATTCCTGTCGGCGTCATGCCGGCTGGGAAGCCGCCGCTACAGAGTCCATGGACCTACTGCCCACCATACTGTTGGAAGTCAGAGCTCTCCGTGAATGCCACTTCGCGCGAAAGGTAGGGCGACCTCTCCGAGGGCGCCGCAAGCGCATCCAACCCGGAACGTTCTTCCGGCGCGCCCGGAGGTCGCGCCCTACCAGATTTCAGGGTAACCATCAGCAGCAGCTAAGGACGCGCGGCCGCGCGCGTCCGTCAGTTGCAGACAGAGGTCGGTGCTCTTCGCGGACGCCCGAGCCGGGCGTCCCTACCTTGCGCGCTTTCGTTCAGATTCGTGGGTCCAACGCGCGTCCAGACTCTGGATGTCAGGCCGTTCCATGAACCGGTGGGTGGCAGCAGGCATCTGCTGCGATCCGAAATCCCCAATCGCAAATCCGCAATGGGCATTAGGGATTGAGGACTGAGGATGTGGCATCTTCAACGTCGGCGTGACCCTCAGCGGCAGGTAGGCCCCACGTCGAGCGCAGGGTAAACCAAGGCATCGTCGTCAATCGCGTGCTGATTTCTGTGAAACAGCGCCCGCCGGTAGATCGGGCCACGGCGGACAATGCTACTCATCGCAGGCGCTCAAGCGCGCGTTCGAGTGGTTCGTCGCGACCTTGGCGGATGCCTTCGAGGGTTGGAGCGACCGGCACGGTGGGGCGGATGCCGACTCCGTGGTGCCGGCTGCCGTCGTGTTTGAGCACCTTCATTCCCGTCCAGAGCATGCGGTAACCCAGCGGCAGATCGTTCTGCACGACGTTCCCGTTGGTCCCCGCTGTTGGCTCGCCAATAATCTCCCCGAGGCCATA
The DNA here is from genome assembly GCA_964432995.1 of uncultured Verrucomicrobiota bacterium. Classification (GTDB taxonomy): domain Bacteria; phylum Verrucomicrobiota; class Verrucomicrobiia; order Limisphaerales; family JAHDYP01; genus CAYSPU01. The sequence continues at coordinate 13,198 of CAYSPU010000016.1, read as the reverse complement.
GGCTTCGATGATGCCCATGACGGTTTCGGCATAGCTGATGGCGGAACCGTCCGTGAGGAAGACGCGGTTCGTCGTGAAAAGCGGTTCGGCGGGCGGAATGCTCCAGCGCGAGGTCGTCCACTCGACGTCGGATCGATCCGGCCGATGTTGTTTGGCAATGTTCCAATGTGCGCATTGCAGCGGTTCGCGGGAGAGATGACCGAGCCAGCTAGCGGAACCGGTGGGATACCCTCGAAGGTCGAACACGAGTCCCTTTGCCTGAGCCAAACTCGGTAACGATTCCTTGAATTCCGTGTCGGTCAAACGCGTGATGTCCACGTAGACCACGCCCGGCCGAATCTCATGCACCTTGGGCGGGCGCGGGAAGGATAGCGTCGAAGGAGGGTCCACCCGCGCCAGCGTCACCTCGCGCACGGTGGCGTTCGGGCCGCGCACCTGCAGCTTCACCTCGCTGCCTGGCGGTCCCCACCCGAACCGATAGGCGACCTGTTTCCGGCGCTGTGGCGTAGCCGCGGATACTTGCCCGGCCAATTCGTCATACGCCGCCCGCGCCGGCACGCCCTCGATGCTCTCGACCACGTCGCCGGGTCGCACTGTGGTGACGTTGGTGGCCACGGCGACCACGACCAAGCGCTCCTCGATCAGTTCGACGCGGATCGGGAGCGGGCCTCCCACGGGCATACCGGGTCCACTCAGCGTGCCGTGTCCATCCTGCAGGGCCGCAATCAGCCGGTTCAGCGTCCGGTAGAATTCTGCTTCACCCGCATCGGTGGCGGCTTTGCGGAGGGCGTGCTCCAGCTCGGTCGACCAGTCGGTGTCGACAACGTCGAAGTAAGGGTAGAAGTGCTGGAGGATGTTCCACGCCAACATCACCGTGGCCAGCCGCGCCCCGCGATGGTCTACACCAAACCTGAGCCCCGGGTCCACGCCGCCGGCCTCGGGTTCAACGTGGGGAACGGTGCCGTGGTCGTCAGTGAATACGGCGGTCGGCACCAGGGCCATCACACCTGCTCCCAGCCGCGCACGGTAGACGTTGGTCGGCTGCGCGTAGGTAGGAAGCGTTCCCAGATCTGCCGCGCTCAGGCTGCGCCGCTGACTGCTGTAGACGAAGGCGGCTCCGGCAGACGAATCGTCCTGCCTATAGCCGACGTGCTCCCAGAAGCGTACTCTGGCCGATGCCGCGTCCGGGGGCCGGACCAACTCGCGGGGCAGTGCGGGCTCGACGCCGCTGGGACAGACCCGCACGGTCGGCGCCACCCGGCGGAACTCCGTTTCCAACCGCATCGCCAGCGCCTCCGCAGTCTTGGCCGCTTCGATCGTGGGGAGTGCTTTCACAACGAACCTGAACCAGTCATTCGACGCCGCCTGATCGCTCGGGTGGAAGTGGCGGACACAGCCGAGCAGACGGCTGAAGGCGACCAGGTTGCTGAGCCCGGTCTCCGAGAGAGCGTGCGGTGGATCGCGGAGGGTCTGGAACTCGCTCTGTAACTCGACTCGGATGTCGTCCCACCAGGCCATGGCGCCAGCGTGCGCCATCAGCCCAAGGTTGATGGTGCTGGCATCCTCGGCCACATCGGCGGTGATCGAGTAGTCCGCCCAACTCGCGCTGACCACTGGCCGGTTGTTCATGTTGTCGAAGGCACCCATGCCGCCGGGCCGGTCGACGCGCAGCCACATCTGCGCACGGCCGCCAGGCTTGCCCGCAGCCACCCGGATGGCGGCAGTGACGCGGATGCTGCGGCCGCGCCAAGGAGTGGCGTCCAGGCGCTGCATCACGTTGGCAAACAGGTTGGCAGGGGGCGTTTGGCCGCCGGGCCAGCGCAGCTCGAGACAGCGCCGGCCTTGGGCCGGTTGATTCGTCGTCAGCACCGCGCTGAATCCCGCATCGGCCAACACCTTCGGAACAAACCAACCGGGCCCCAACTCGCCTGGTGCGCCCAGCTCGAAGTCCGCGTTGGTGAAGCCGATGGCGCTTCGAGGAACGGATGGGCTCTGCACTTCCGCGGCGAAGGCGTGGATCGCGATGGCAAGGAACCCGCCGGCGCATATCGCTCCATAGAACCCCGGTGATTTCATCTGATCTCTTGGACCCCGCTGCGGACGGCGCGTCACGTGTGCTTTTGGTGAGGGCTGCGCTCGGAAGGGACGGCTACGGCTGCGGACTCCGCTCGTCGACCGCCGAGAGTGCCAAGCGGAGGCGGAGCGCCGGCTTGTTGCCGACCAGAGGAACAGTGAACGGTGACTGCGCTTCGGGCTGCGTGCAACGCGGCGCCCCCGAGGGAGAAAACGCCCGTGAACCTCTCGACGCCAAACAACCAACGTGCGCCCGTCCCCGGCCACAGGACCCGCGACCGATGAAGAACCCTCCGGACACCAATGACCACCGAACTGCGGCTCGAGAGGAGCCGCGGCCCGGAACCTTGCGGGCTTTCGATCGCCCATCCACTTGCGACCGTCAACCGGCCCTTCCGGACCGCGGGTCGTCTTGACCCGCAGCAACCAGGTGTATGCCCCAGGCTGCGGCTGGGGATGTGCCACGGTCCAGGGTCTGATACGCGACCAAGGAATGGCTTGGCTGCGACTCCTACTTGTTCTTGCCGGTCTTGAACTCCACATGGACCGGCTCGAGCGGGACACCCTCCGCGCTGCGGAAGGCATCGTAGCTCTCCGAGTTAAGCCAGAACTCGTAGTCCCAGCCCGGCTTGAGCTTCACCGGCACGGTCCAGGTCGTGCGCGTGCCGTCGTAGGCCGGCCGACCTGTGGTTTCCGGGCAGTGCGGGCCCCCACCGACCAGAGACCAGGAACGGTCCCGCATGGGGCGGTCGAAGGTCACCGTAATGCTACCCTGCGCGGGATCGACATCGGTTGCCCCATTGGCTGGGGTCATAGAGACTACCTTGGGGCGCCGCGCCGCCAAGTCGCCTTGGACTTGGACCTCTTTCTCTGCAAACCGATTGCAGAACGAAACCAGGCGCGGCGCGAAGGACTCCAACGTCGGGTAGCGGTCCCGCTGGCCTTCATACTCGCCCAGGAGATCGGAGAGTCCCTCGATCATCGTGAATCCTCTCCGCTTCTCTTCCTGGATGGCCTTTCGAGCGGCCTCAGCCCCGTCGTAACGATGGACATAGCGGACCACACAAGCGCGGACGAGAGACTCGCGCAGCATCGTCTGGGCATTGCCGTAGGCCTGAGACTGCATGCGCGTGGCCACGTTCCGATAGAGCTTCTCGCCGGCCGCTCGCAGTTCGGGCTCGTGCCGGTCGATGATGGCGTTGGCGTACGAATGACAGAACTCGTGGACGATGGTGCTGAGCATGTCGCGCGCGAACTCGGGCAGACCCTGGGCATCGGTCTTCCACACCCCGAGGATGCAGTACAGCTCTTCCTGGGCGGCGGCACCGCGGAAGCGCGGTCCGTAGCAGGCGCCGCCGTTCAGCAAGGCCGGCACCACGATGAAGGCCGCCTGTGGTCGCTCGCCAAAGTACTCCCGGAACCATTCCAAATGTGCCTCCTGTTCGATTAACTTGCGCAGACGCGACTCCGTGGTTGCGTAGAGGCTGCGATGTTGGTCGAAGAACCGCCGAAACGAACTGGCCGCCATGAACTGCCGGGCCGCCGCCAAAAAACCGCTCACACCCTCGACGCTCCACCGCCGATCCAGTGCCTCGGGCCAGGGCGCCAGCGGAAGCCGCAATTTCAGCTCATCAGCATCCGCAAGATGGACGGCCATGCTCATGCAGGCGTCATACGATACGCCGCGGGAGGCGCGCAGTTGGCGAGCCAACGTCACGACTGGATGGTTGCCGAACTCGCCGAATTGCTTCTCCACATCGGCACTGTAGGAGGCCACCCGCCCTTGCGTGTATTCGGGATTTCCCGCGAGGCGGAAGATGAGGCTGATCAGCTCGATGCGAGCATCGACCGCAATCCGCACGCTGGGTGCCTCGGTGGTGTGTTCTCCGCGAACCTGGACGCTGTCGGTGCCGTTCGGATCGGCACTCGGTGCTGTCCAGCAAGCCTGCGCCAGCAGGCTGGTCGCTATCGCTGCGGCCCAGAGGCGATGCACTCGCTTGGTGGTCATGCCGTGACGTTCCTACACGAAGGCGAGCGTTGGCAAATCTTCTCTTCGGGACGACTGCCGCTGCCGTTGTCTTTCGTCGCTGGTTCTGGCCATAAGGGCAGTAACATCAACAGGACGGAGGCAGATCGGCAGCCCGGAAACCGCAAACGGTAGGGCGCGACTCCGAGGACGACTCGCGAGCCGGCCTCCGGGCGCGCCGGAAGCATGCGCTCCGTTGACTACTGTTTTGGCGCCCTCGGAGAGGTCGCCCTACCTGACCATTCGCAGCGAAAGGGGATGCACGTTCTGTTTCCTGTGAGTTCACGGCGCATGATCTCATCGCCAACAACCATACGGTGAGGTACACGTTGGGCATGCGGCACCCTCTGCTTCTTCTGCTGGCCGTCGGTGCGGTAGCGTTCCTAGACTGCTTACCCTTATGGGCAGCGGAGACTGCCGACTCTAGCAACGTCGCCACCGTCCAGCCTTGGCGGCGCGTCACGCTCGATCCCGCTTACAGCGGCGCCTGGATTGTCGCCGGCGACCTCGACGGCGACGGTGCCGTGGAAATCGTCAGTGCGCGCAACGTCGACCAGAACGACGTCCACTTCACGAGCGCAGTGGTCGCACAAGGACTGGACGGGCGCGTGCTCTGGCGATGGGGCGATCCGACGGTCGGTCGCCGGCAACTTCACCACGATGTCGCCTGCCAGATCTACGATTGGGACGGCGACGGCCGCAACGAAGTGGTGCTCTGTGCCAAGGGTCACCTGGTCGAACTGGAGGGGGCTTCCGGCAAGGAGAAACGACGCTGGCCTCTGCCCGAGAACGCCACCGACTGCCTGGTCTTCGCCAATCTCTCCGGCAAACCCCGACCGACCGACGTTCTGGTCAAGACCCGCTACACGCAGATCTGGGCCTTTGACCGCGACGGGAGGCAATTGTGGGCCGTCGAGAACCCGGGGGGCTATCGGACGGCGCACCAACCCGTGCCCGTGGACCTCGACGGCGACGGCCGCGACGAGGTCATGGCTGGCTACGCGATGCTCAATGCGGATGGTACGACGCGGTGGGTGTTCCAGTCGCGGAACATCGATCAGAACCGTGGTCACTGCGATTGTTTCCGCTTACTTCGTGCGGGCCGGACACCGGGCGACTTCCGCTTCGTCATGACCTTCTGCGGCGCCAACGGTATGGCCATCCTCGACGGCAACGGCCAGTCGATCTGGGAGGTGACCGGCCAACACTTCGAATCCGTCGATGTCGGCCGGATGCGCGCCGATGTGCCCGGTCTGCAGTTCGCGGTCGATATCGATCATCGCTCGTGGGGCGACGGGCCGGTTTGGGTGTTTGATGAAGACGGCCGGGTGCTGAGCCGGATCACGACCGACTACGCCCGGCACCATGCCCTGCTGGATTGGACCGGCGACGGCGTGGCGGAGATCGTGATTGCCCAGCCCCGGGCATTGTACGACGGCGACGGCCAACGGGTCGCGACCCTCGCCATGGACGCCAAGGATGATGTCGAAGGCGAGGAACGGCTGGTGCTCACCGGGGATTTTACGGGCGACGGCATCCCGGACGTGCTGCTGACGACGCGCTCGATGACCGAGGTTGTCATCTACCGCAACGAACGGGGCCTTCGACCCAGTCCTCCCTCGCCGTTGGGCACCGGCCTCAACTTCACTCTCTACTGACGCACGGTTCCGAGACGCGTCCCTTCCGGTACGGTCCAGAACATCCAACGTCCAACATCGAACTCCGAACGTTGAAGCACAGCCTCCATTCGATGTTCGACGTTCAATGTTCAGTGTTCGACGTTCGTCCCAGTTGGGCAAAGTAGGCCATTGTCACGTTGCACTTCGCCGGTCGCGGTTCGGGCCTCACTTGGCGGAGCTTCCTCCAGACGACTGAGCCGGTCGCAGCGCCGGGTCGTCCAGGTCGAGCCGGTAGAGCACCTGGTTGTAGTCGTAGCGCGGCGTTGGGGCCGGTTTGTTGGCAAACTGCATGGTGTAGGTGCCTTCGAAGATCAGGATCGGCGAGTTCGTCGGGGTGAACTCGGGATGCAGACGCGGGTTGTAGAACGTGTAGTTCTCGTGGGACAGAATCTTCACGGCGGGGCGCCAGGGTCCGGTTGGGGTGTCTGCTTCCGCGTACCAGAGCTCGCCAAATGCCGACGGTTGGCCGAAGGCCTGCATGAATACGGTCACCCACCGCTGGCGCCATGGATTCCAGGCAATCGACCCACTGTGCGGTCTGACCGCCGCGCCGTCCGCGGCAGAGAGGAGATTCTCCTGCGGCTTCAGCGCTTCCCACGTGGATGGCTCCCGCCAGCCCTCGAATGTCGCGGGACAGCGCAATGTGGGAAGCGGATTGCCAAACAACACCCACTCTTTCCCCGCGGCGTCCTTCCAGAACGCTGGGTGGCCTTCCGGGTAGGGCGGCGGCTTCGGCGCGGCACTCGACTTCGTCCAAAGCACGCGCAGCAGTTCGAAGTTCGAGCTTGTGTCATTCCAGACGCAGAGGCCGCAAACGTACGCCTCCAACGGCGGCTTGATCTTTACGTAGGATCCGACCAGGTGCGAGTTCCCCGACGCGTCCGGCAGGCTCACATAGCCGGTCACCCACGTCGGTCCCTCACCCGGCATGCGGGCAACACCACGGGGCAAGCCGCGGCCATCCCGGAAGTAGTCGAGTTCGAAGGACACGGGAGGTTGGAAGGTTCTCAGCGGCTGCACCGGCGTGGTGGCGCTCGTGGCGTCGAAAATCCCCAGCGGGTAGCGCGCCAGAGTCGTATCCCCCCACAACCAGAACAGCCGCCCACGGTGCACCGCGTTCTGCACGCTGTCGCACCCCAGGACGCCGGCTTCGGACAGCGACACGGCGGCACCGAGCTTCTGGCTTTCTGCGAACAAGCCTCCACCGGTGATGCGCCCCAGGCGCCGGGCGACGATCGTGCGTCGGACTTCGATCCGCAGCGTCTTTCCCGGCTCCGGAGTCAGCCGCACTCCACGCATGCCGAAACCGTCCTTTGGGACCTCGTATCCATGGCCGATGACATCGAACCAGGTTTCGCGCCCCATCAGTTCCGGGAGGTCGAAGGCAATCAAGCCGGAGTTGTCCGTGATGAATCGGGCCTGGTGTGTGGTGCGCAGTTCGACCAACGGCACGGGCCAACCCGTACCGTGCTCTACGACTTCGATGCGGCAGGGCAGGGGAGCGGAGGCGGCGTCAAGAGAGGAGACGAACCGGAAGCCGAGCAGAACCACTGCGAGGCGGAAGCGCGCGGCCTTCCTCCGCAGACGCCCGACTTCTGCCGCCCTCATTTCCGAGGTCGCGTTCATGAAGTCGGAGTCTACCTTGGCCAGCGTTCATCCGAAAGGCCGAGATGTGTTGCGGTCCCTTCCTGGCTGGCTTGAGAGCTTGCGCTGCGCCCGGAATCGTCGCAGGCTCTTGCCCAAGGAGGAGTCACAGAATGAGAACGCACAGGAATCATGGGAGGAATGCGAATCATGAGGCACAGCCACCTCTCCAGCCCCATCCGGAAGAACGCATCATCTCCCCACGCGGCGACTACCGAACCCTCCACTCCTTTCACAAAGCCGAGGTCATCTACGACATCACGTTCCGCTTTGCACCCGGAAACCCTGGAACGGCGACGCCAAACCGGCTACGCTGCTACGCACACCAGAACCCGACTCCGATGAAACCAACTTCACCAGCCAAATCCGTCTTCGTGGGCATCAAGGGCAGCGTGGTCGCCCTCGAGGCCGCCACCGGCACTCAACTCTGGGCCACACACCTGATGGGGAGCGACTTCGTCAACGTAGTACTCGACGGCGATCGCCTCTACGCGACCACCAGCGGCGAGATCTTCTGCCTCGACGCCGCCAGCGGCGAGGGCCTCTGGCACAACAAGCTGAAGGGGTTCGGGCGCGGGCTGGCTGCGGTCGTGCTGAGTGGTGGATCAGCTCCGCCGGTAACGGCTGGGCTCCTGGCCGAGCAACAGCGTCGCCTCGTCGCTGCACAGGCCGCCAGCGTCGCCGGATCTACGGCCGCCGTCTGATGAAGACCTGCATCCCGCTGCCAGGGTTCAGTCTCGCGCTCGTTCTTCTCGCGGGCACGGTGGTTCGAGCTGACCAACCGCTCCCCACCGGCCTCCGTTTCGTCACCGGCCCTGTCAACGGCGCAGTCCTCGAGCGAGACGGACGGTGCCTTTGCGTCTACGGGGATCCTTCGAATCAGCAACTGACGCCGGATTGGGTGCTTCTCACCCACGCACGCCGGGATGCGGTCTGGCCGGCTCGCGAGTTGGCCAAACGGGGAGTGAAGGTCGTAGCCCCGGAAGCGGAGACCGATTCGCTCACGCGTCCGGAGAGGTTCTGGGCGGAAATGCGGGAGAAGCGCTTCCACGACTACGCGCAACAGTCAACGAAGGTGCCGGTGCCACCGGTTGCTGTCAGCCGCGCCGTCAAACCGGGCGAAACGATCGAGTGGTCGGGGCTGTCCATCCGGGTGATCGACACCCCTGGTTACACCCGCGGCGCCGTGAGCTACCTCGTGAGCCTTGGGGGACAGACCGTGGCCTTCAGCGGCGATCTGATTGATGACCCGGACTTCGGCCTGGATGAGGGCTGGGCAGGTCTGCATCCGTATTGGCAAACCATGCGCCCCGGCGAGTCGGCGAAGCTCTTGCTGCGTGTCACCAACCACTCGCCACGCGAACGAACCTACAGAACGACAGCCCGCTGCCCCGAGGGCGTCCGCGTTGCGACGACCGGGCCAGTCCGCATCTCGCCGCACGCGGACGGTTCGATCCCCTTGACGGTGCAGGCGGCCGCGGGAGCGGCCCCCGGCATTCGCGTGATTGTCGCCGACGTTGCCTGGGAAGATGGGGACCTGCGCGAGTGGGCGGAGGCCGTGGTCGAGGCCGTTCCCTGAGGGTGGGGAGACCGTGACCTGCCCTCGTGCCCTCCGTTACTTCCGCAGGGTGAACGTTCCCTTCCACTCGGTCCCATACGCCCGGCAATGCCCCCTGAACGCCGAAGCCAGTTGGACCCGATCACCGGCCTGGAACCGCCCGTGCCCGAAAAGGGAAGGCGCCAGCTCCATCGCCGCGACGCAGCGGGTGTTCAGTTCCAGGCCGGAGAGACGGACCACGCGCGCGGCTGGTCCGTGAACGGTGGCTGCAGCGCCGGCGCCAACTCGAGCGCAAATCTCCCGCCGGGTGTCACCTGCCCAGACGGTCCATGCGGCTCGATCCTCTTCCGGCACCCGGTTGTCGCGGTAGAACGCCGGTTCCACGACATCCTGCGCATACACCCCGAGGTACAGTGCTCCCGGACTCCAGCACAGATACAGGTCCGCCATGGGGAACGCGGAGGCGGGCTTGACGTAGCCGCGCTCCCGATCCCAGCGCTTCAGGGCCAACCACGGCTCGAATTCCGCCAGCGGATCCGCCGGAGCCGGGGGCACGCCGTCTGCCGCGTCGGGACGGAGAGCTTGACCCCGACGCTTCTGCGCGGTGCCGTCCAGCGCGGCTGCCGCCAGCACCAGTTGCTCATAGGGTCGATTGTGGATGTCGACCAGGCCGAAGCTGAAGTTCTCGCCGTCTGCACGGCCGAAAGTGGGCTCGTCATAGTATTGGAACCAGTCGGCGCCGACGACGTAGGGAAGGTGCAGCAGGCTCTCGAGGGTACGGCGAAAGCCGGCCACGCGTTCCGCTTGCGTATCGACGACGGGAAAGCCCGGGCCGTTCTGGTTGCCGCTGCCGTTCTCCCGGGCGGCCAGGTAGAATTCGCTCACGAACACCGGTCTTCCGGCCAGGGCATGCAGGGTATCGAGCTGGAAGCGGGCGAGACTCCCGTCGTTCCAGCCTGCGTTGAGATTGCAGGAAATGGCGTCCACGTGGCCCGCCGCCGCGCGCGCCACCTCGGGATAATAGAACGACTGATAGCGGTCTCCCAGGATCAGCGCCCGGCCGTCGTACTTGCGAATAATCCCCCGCACCAGCGAGTAGTACCGCTCCGCCATCAAGCCAAGAAACCGGCGCATCGTCCGGATGCCCTCGCCGCCTCCACGGAGATAGAGCCGGCCTCTCTGATCCAGTTCCTCGAAACTCCGGGCGCCGTCCACCTCGAAGTCCCGCTGCAACGCCGCCCAGTCGTCGTGATAGGTCTCCCGCAACAGTGCCAGCAGGCGGCGTCGCTGCCCGCTCGTTGGGGCCTGTTCCAGCGTCAGCCGAACCAGGGCGGCGTTCCACCAGCCCATCTCGTTATCGCTATAATAGCCGAGCAGCCGCGGATCGTCGCGCACGGCCAGAATCTGGTCCCGCGCCACCTGCTCCATCCGGCCGATGATCTGCGGATCCCACATGTCCCACCAGGGGGCACCGGCCGTCGATCCCGCGTGCAGGACTGGCGTGAACCGCACCGGGACGTCGCGGCACTCCCGCAGCACCGCGAAGTCGCTCCAACCCCCGACCGTGGTGAAGCCCCAGGACGTCAGACGACTGAGGGTGTCCGCCGCCCAGCGACGCGAATCCGGGTAGTGCTTCCAGGCGGCATACCCGGGACGCTCCGGGCGGTACTTCTCGCGGGCGATCCCCTGGTCCACACAGCAGACTCCCAACGAGAACGCGCGCTGGCCGGCGGGATCGACCAACCAGTCCACCCCGCGGCGTTGCTGGATTGAGAATGGCTTCCCCCGCGCCGCCAGAGCCTGTGCCGGCCACAGACCTCGAAACTCGCGGCGCTTGCCGTTCAGGCTTACGCGGACGGGATGCTCCAGGAAGCTGTACAGGACCATCTCCTCGCCGATGAGATGGAGAGCGACGCCCGCTGGCGCGCTGAACTTCACCCCCAGGGGATCCAGCAAGGGCGCGCGCAGAGAGTCCGCGAGCACCTGCGGCATGACGGGCAACCCGAGGGCTTTCGGCGCCAGCAACCATTCCCGGGCGTCGCGAAAGTCCGGCTCGTTGAAAGTCCGGACATTGAGCATCAGCACGCGACCGCCGCCCCAGCGCCTCGAGGTCAACCAGGGCAGGGGACGACCGTCGCGTGCCCCCTGGATGAGCAGGCGACACTCACCAGCCCGCACGCCCGCATCCACGTCCAACGGCACCTCGAGCGGAACCAACCGCCTGCCCACGGCAACGGATGAAAGCGTCGCCGGCTCCGGCGGCGAACTGACGTCGACACCCGCCATTTCGGCTGCCGCTGGACCAACGCGGCGGAGGAACGCGGGAGTGACCACGAGCGTGGCGCCCCGGCGCAGGTGTTGGCGCATCCGCCCGACGATCTCGCGGTCGGCCGCCGCCTGTGCGGGGAACACAGCGACCTTTGCCGTCTCCGGATACTGTGCCTCGGGGAGAAGGGGCAGGCCCAGCATTCCCAGGTAATCGGCCAGATACAGATTGTCATCCGCATCGCTGGCCGGCGGCTTGTAAAAGGCAATTCCCCGTCGGGACCGCCCCCGGACCCGCGCGGCGAGCTCCTTCAACTCCGGCAACCGCTCCGCCAGCAGGGCATCCCCCGGATGGTTCTCCATGAGATCGCCCAGGCGAAAGAGCGTCAGCTCCCGGGCCCCGGCCAGCACGCTGAGGTAGGCCTGATCCACAAAGTTCTGCGCGCTGCACTCGATATGATCGAACCAGGCGCCGACCACTTTCTCGCCCGCGATCGACGCGATCCACCGGAAGTTCATGTAGCCCTCGGTCGGCTGGACATACCCCATGCGCCGGGTCAGCGGATTGCGCACCTCGGTTCCCACCCAGACCTGGTCGAAGAACGCCGCCATCCGGGGCGGGTCATAGCCGAAGAGATGAAACCGGTCGTACCACTGCGGAAACTTGATGATCAGGCGCGTCGAGGGACTGGTCGCCCGCGTCGGTCGCAGCAGCAGCGGCTCTACCAGCGCGACCAGGCGATCGCGACGGTAGTCGCCCCAGGATCGCATGCCGCGGGCCTGTTCCGACGCCGGCGAGGTGTCTCCGGTGCAGTAGAAATCGTCCACGATCAACTCGGAGAACACCGGGGCGTTCTCGCGGAAATAGCCGGCGACATCCTGGTGTGTCTTGTCGTCTTCCCAGTTGAGCCAGCCGAGGCCCTCGTTCTGGCGGGTGCCAAAGCCGGCGCCGGGCACTGTGGCGATGCCGCCGGCGCTAGCAATACCGTTCTTCGCCAGGAAATCACGCACCTCGGCCAGCACCCCGGGCGCCACGTACTCATCGCCACGCCGGCCCTCGAGAAACACCCGTGAGACCTCCAGACTCCGACAACGGGCGACGACCTGACCGCGGTTTTCGGTGGTGGCGAGATATCGCTGCACGTCACCGGCGGTGGCGTACACACTGAGGCGCAGGGCCGGTTCCGCAGCAGAAGCCTGGGCGACGCCCAGACCCAGCGCCAGACTCAATAGAAAACGGCGCGCCCGGTAACGTAGAGGCAGATGCATGCTCATGGCCTTCGGAGGCGATATGATGCACGTCCTCTGCGGGTCTGGCAACTTCGTGCCCAGCGTCGGAAGCCGGGAACCGTGAAGCATGAGGTGGGGACGCCCGACTCGGGCGTCCGCAAAGGGCGTGCACCGCTGCCGGCAACTGGCGGACGCGGGTGGGGAGCATTAAAGGCGAATCAATCCCCCAGCGGTGCTGGGGGACTCCCGAAGTTTGACGGCTCCGGGAGTCCTGTGATGCGCTCATTCGTGAACCGCTCAAGGTCTACGGACGGAGCCTCAGAACGACCTGGATTGTGCATGACATGGCAATGAAGCGGCAAGTCGTCCTTCAGGATGGTGAGAGCTGCGGACGGGCTCGGGGTGCCCAAGCTCACGAGCGGCACGGCGGGCTCTCAATCACGTGGGAACTGCCATCAGGCGCCCGAGGGGCTCGCGCCGAGCGGGCTCGAGTCCGGCGTGCTCGGGCTCATGGGCATCATGATCTCGCTCTTCGGTGCCTTCCTCGGTGAGCGTCTCCAGGCGCGCACGCGCGGCCACGCACCGCGCCGTCGCTGAAGCACACGCAGGTGCCGCGTTTGACGCGGACGCGGCAGAAGGGGGAAGCTCCGCGTCTGCCGCGTACCAATCGCGCGTGGAATGACGGGGCCTGATTTATGGCTGATCCAGAGGTTTCCCGGGACT
>CAYSPU010000015.1:30095-38124 GCA_964432995.1 uncultured Verrucomicrobiota bacterium | reverse complement strand
CCGCGTCAGGCTTCCAACCCTTTTCTTTGAATTCCTATGGGATGGCTGTGGAATATGATCACGATCAGCAACGCCCAGGGTACCATCCGTTTTGAATACGATAGTGCCGATCGAATGACCAAGGTCACGTACCCGGACGGGCGCTTTCTGGCTTACGGCTACGACGCCGGTGGACGGCGCATTCAGATGACGGATGCTTCCGGGGCTGTGATCCATTATGCTTACGACGCTGTCGGCCGCGTGTCCGGTTTGACCGATGGCGGGGGAGGTCTCCTGGTTCGTTACTCTTACGATGCTGCCGGGCGCTTGGCCCAACGGGACTACGGGAATGGCACGTTCACGACTTTCGAGTACGACACCCTCGGACGGATTGGCGAAGTTGTGAACCACAGAGCGAGCGGGGCGGAGAACTCGCGGTTTGAGTATGGCTACGATGCGATAGGCCGCGTCGCGGTCGTCTCGACGCCCGACGGTCAGTGGGTTTACCAATATGACCTGAATAATCAGGTCACCAATGCACGCTTTACGTCCACGAATCCCGCGATGCCCAATCAAGAGTCTGCCTATGGCTATGACGCGGCCGGCAACCGCGTGTGGATGCTGGATAAGGGGACGTTGTTCGACTACTCCGTGAATGGGATGAATCAATACACGCAAGCGGGAGCGTTGAACCTGCTTTACGACGCCGAAGGCAACACCATCGTGGCAACGGACGGGTCGTTCGACTGCCGGTACGCGTATGACTGGCACAACCGGCTGGTGCGGGTCTCCAACGGCCAGGAAACGTGGGAGTACGAATACGATGCTCTCGGTCATCGCTCGGCGGTCATCCACAACGGACAACGGACGGAGTATCTGGTCGATCCGACGGGTATGGGGGTTGCGGTCGCGGAATACGACGGCAGCGGGAGGCTGCTTGCTCGCCACGTCTACGGTGCCGAACTGGTATGCCGCGTCGATCCCACCGGTACTGCCGTCTATTTTGACTTTGATGCCCTTGGCTCGACGGTTGGGCTCACCGACTTGTCGGGGGAGTATGTGAATCGTTACGCCTACGAGCCCTTCGGTCGGACGTTGTGGTCGGTTGAGACCGTGCCGAATGCCTATCGGTACGCGGGCAACTTCGGCGTTGCCTGTGACGGTAATGGTCTGCTTTTCATGCGCGCCCGCTACTACGATCCCCTGCTGGGCCGATTCTTGACCGAAGATCCCGTCGGCGCAGCCGCCGGGGACCTGAACTTGTATCGTTACGTGGGGAACTCGCCGGTGCAGGCGGCCGATCCTTCCGGGCAGGTGCCCTGCAAAGAAGGATGGGTTGTTTGCATTCGGGAGCCGGAGGGTTCCGCGCACAAGGGCACGCCTTATCTGCAGTGGTTTCCCAAAGGCTGTAATCCGAACGAGACGGATAGCTGCCTGGTTGAGCATGAAATGTCTCACGTCACGAGTTGCTGGGAGCGAGGGCCCCAGCAGTTCAACTTCGAAAAGTGCAACGCCGAAGAGCTGCGAGGTCTGAAGATCCAGAAGGCGTGCTATGAAAACAAGGTGGGAATGAAGTTTGCCTTCCCGGAGCTCGATGACCTGATCAAGTTGGCCGCTGACGGATCCAAGGGCAAGGGTCCGGGATACGGTTTCTGCAAACGCCCTCCCAAGAAGGCGCCCCCTCCTCCCCGACCTTCGTGCCAGCAGCGCCGTGCGCCGCAGCCCTCTTTGCGTCCAATGGACGCTGCCGGCGAACTCGATGGTGAAGGCGATCTGCCAAGCGGAGAGAGTGATTGGTGTTACGGCGGCAGTGGCGGGGCTGCAGGCGCCACGGATCCCAACCAGAAAATCGGGCCGGAGGGTGTCGGCGAAGCCCACCACGTTCTTCAAGGCGCATGGTTGCCTTATCGGATCGACTTCGAAAACCAGAGCACAGCTACGGCACCGGCCCAGCACGTCGTGATTACGGATCAACTCGCGCCCACTCTGGACTGGGAATCGTTAGAGCTGACGGGCATTGGTTTTGGGGACCATTTCCTCGAGCTATCGGATCGCACCGACCACTATGAGGGGGTGGTGCCCATGACCTACAACGGACAGAACTTGGAAGTGCACATCAGGGTCAGGTTGGATCTGACAGCGGGTCGACTAACCGCCCGGTTCATGTCGATCAATCCGTTCACGAGTCTGCCGCCAGACGTCATGACGGGCTTCCTGCCACCGGAGGACGGGACCGGGCGTGGCCAGGGACAAGTCAGCTATCTGGTGCGTGCCAAAGCGAACCTGCCTTCGGGAGCAGAAATACGGAATGTGGCCGACATCCAGTTCGATTTCGGCGAGACCATCGCCACCAACCAGCGCGATCCTCACGATCCCGCCCAAGGCACCGACCCCGCCCTCGAGGCGCTGGTGACGATCGATAGCGGTCCGCCTTCAAGCCGGGTATTGCCGCTCCCGGCCCAGACAGCGTCCGCCACCTTCGCAGTGGCGTGGTCCGGGGAGGACGACGCCGGCGGTTCGGGCGTTGCCGGATACGATGTCTACGTCTCGGACCAGGGCGCCGAGTGGAGTCTCTGGCAGAGCAACGTGACGAACACCTCCGCGCTGTTTGCGGGCCAACTCGGTCACACCTACGCCTTCTTCAGCGTCGCCCGCGATCCGCTGGGCCACGAGGAAACACCGCCCGCCACCGCCGACGCCACCACCACGGTCGTGGCGTCGCTGCCCCCCGAACTCGGCGTCCAGCAGGTCGGAGCCGCCGTGGTAATCTCGTGGCCGGAGTCAGCCGGGGGATCGGTCCTCGAGGCCACCGACTTGCTGGGCGCGACGGGCGTCTGGACGCCGGTTGCCGATGAGCCCGTGCTGACGGCCGGTCGCTACACCGTGACGGTGCAGCCGGAGGGGGTGAGTCGTTTCTACCGGCTGAACCAGACGCCGCCCTGAGCGAAGATCCTTTGAACGTTTTCCCAGGGATTTGTCTAAAGAGCAAATGAAGGGTCATGCAATTCATGGAGAGGAAGATGGGGCGTTGATTTGGGGCCTTCAAAAGGCGCCAAGGGCCGGGCGCGGATTTGGCTGGATCGCGCTCCGCGGGCTCTTTCTCCACCGGTTGGATAGGATCCCGCCGCCGAGGCGGGATCTTCCCGGAGCCGACAGAGCGTCCGTCCACAGGGGCGAAAACCGCACGTCGACCGGGGACGACCGAACCTCCAGCGCCAGTTAGGCGAGGATCCGGGGGCCCACACGGGGTCTTGACTTTTTCTTCGAGGCCGCTAGAAGCAGTTTCCCGCCACCTTGGTGGCATTAGCTTTAAGGACTTGGGATGATCACTGTACAGAATCTCAAAAAGGCCTTTGGGCCGAAGCTCGCTGTGAATGGAGTGTCGTTCTCGGTCGAGCGCGGCGAGGTGCTGGGCTTCCTGGGGCCCAACGGTGCCGGCAAGTCGACGACGATGCGGATGATCACGGGGTTTCTTCCGCCGACGGCCGGGACCGTGCGCGTGGGGCAGTACGATGTGGTGCAGCAGCCGATCGAGGCCAAGCGCCTGCTCGGTTATCTGCCGGAGAACGCACCCGCCTACAACGACATGACGGTATACGGCTTCCTTGCCTTCGCCGCGGAGTTGCGCGGTTTGCGCGGTGAGGCCAGGAAACAGGCCGTCCACCGTGTGGTCGAGACCTGCTTCCTCGAGAGCGTCATCCACCAGAGCGTGGAAACGTTGTCCAAGGGCTACCGTCACCGCACCTGCTTCGCCCAGTCCATCATCCACGACCCCGAGTACCTGGTGATGGACGAGCCGACGGACGGGCTGGATCCGAACCAGAAGCATGAGGTGCGGCAACTGATCCGCCGCATGGGCGAGAAGAAAGCGATCATCTTCTCGACCCACATCCTCGAGGAAGTCGAGGCCGCCTGCACGCGGGCCATCATCATTGACCGGGGCCAGGTGGTGGCCAACGGCACCCCGAGCGAGCTGAAACGGCGATCGGAACTGGCGGGGGCGGTGACTGTCCGCGTGCTCGGCGCAACCGGTGGAACCCTGTCGGGGAAACTCAACAGCGTGCCGGGGGCGCGGCGGGCGACGGTCGTGGGCGAGGACGGAGCCGGCGCGGTGGTGCGGGTGTTCCCGGCGCCCTCGGCCAAGGAGGGCGATCTGGCGCGGGCGATTGCCGACCAGGCCGGGCGCGAAGGATGGAAGCTCGCCGAGTTGCACACCGAGGAAGGGCGGTTGGATGAGGTCTTCCGCAGCATCACCCTGCCGGAGACGGCTCAGGAGAAGGCGCAATGAACACGAGCATGGGCAATATCGTCGCGATCACGAAGCGGGAGCTGACCGGCTATTTCGCGTCGCCGGTCGCATATGTGTTTCTGGTGATCTACCTGTTGTTGAGCGGGTTTTTCACCTTCATGGTGGGGCGGGCCTCGTTCTTTGGACTGGGCCAGGCTTCGCTGATGAGTTTCTTCATCTGGCAGCCGTGGCTGTTCCTGTTCCTGGTACCGGCGGTGGCCATGCGGCTCTGGTCGGAGGAACGCCGTCTGGGCACGCTGGAGCTGCTGTTCACCATGCCGATCACGTCCTGGCAGGCGATCGTCGGGAAGTTCGTGGCCTCCTGGTTGTTCTTGGCGCTGGCGCTGTTTCTGACCTTCCCGGTCTGGCTGACGGTGAACTACCTGGGCGACCCGGACAACGGCGTGATCTTCGGGAGCTACTGCGGCGCGCTGCTGCTGGCCGGCTCCTACCTGGCCATCGGGTGCATGACTTCCGCCATGACCCGCAACCAGGTGGTCAGCTTCATCCTGTCGGTGGTCATCTGCCTGTTTCTGATCCTGGCGGGTTTCCCGCCGGTGACCGATCTGCTGGCGCGCTGGGCGGGACCGTGGCTCGTCAAGGCGGTCGCCTCCTTCAGCGTCATCACCCATTTCGAGGGATTCCAGAAGGGACTGCTGGATTCCCGCGACGTCATTTTCTTCATATCGTTGATCGGGTTCACGTTGTTCACGACCGGGGTCATCCTGCGTGGACGTCGGGCCGGCTAACCCGGGAGGGCGCATCATGAAACACAAACCGCTCGAAACCCTGCTCTATTCCGCCGTTGGCGTCGCCGCCATGTTCGCGGTGATTGCCGGCTTCAACCTCGTCACCGCTCCCGTCAAGGTCCGCGTCGACCTGACCGCCGACCGCGCGCACACGCTTTCCGAGGGGACGCGCGCCATCCTCGAGAAGCTCGACGCGACGGTGAAGATCCGCTTCTACTGCACGCAGGCCGAGAACGCCACCGCCGAGTCCGTCTACTTCGGCAATTACGCCCGGCAGGTCGAGGACTTGCTGGACGAGTTCCGCCAGCAGGCACGCGGCAAGGTAGTCGTGGAGAAGTTCGATCCGCAGCCGGATTCGGACGCCGAGGACTCCGCGAGGCTGGACGGGATCGAGGGGCAACCGCTGCCGCCCTACGGCGAGAACTTCTACCTGGGCCTGACCGTGTCGGTGCTGGACGAGAGGGCGAGCATTCCCTTCCTGGCGCCCAACCGGGAGCGGCTGCTCGAATACGACGTCGCCCGCGCCATCACCCAGGTCATGACCCCGCAGCGCCCCATCCTCGGGGTCCTCAGCGCTCTCCCGGTGTTCGGCATGCCGATGAACCCGATGATGATGCAGATGGGCCGCCAGGGACAGGAGCCCTGGATCCTCATCTCCGAACTCAAACGGGACTTCGACGTTCGCGAAGTGCAGACCACGGCGGAGCGGATCGACGACGACATCCAGGTGCTGGTGGTGATCCACCCGCGCGATCTCTCCGACGCCGCCCAATATGCCATCGACCAGTTCGTGCTGCGCGGCGGGCGCCTGGTCGCCTTTGTCGACCCCCTCTCCTTTGCCGACAACCGCAGCAGCGGGATGAATCCTCTCCAACGGGCCACGGCCAGCGGATCCACTTTGGACAAGCTCTTCAAGGCCTGGGGCGTCGAGTTCGACGTCGGCAAGTGCGTGTCGGACATGTCCTACAAGACGGCCCTGCCGCGCAACAACCGGCTGGAGGACGCTCCGACGGTGCTCTCGTTGACGCGCACGGCGATGGCCAGCGACGACGTGGTGACCGGTCAGTTGGACAACATCCTCCTGCCCTACGCCGGCGCGTTCACCGGTTCGGTCGCTCCCGGTCTGCAGAAGACTGTCCTGTTCCGCAGTTCCACCAACGCCATGCTGGTCGATAAGGTGATGGCCGAGTTCACCGGGGGCAACGACAAGGACTTCAAACCGGCCGGCACCGAATACGCCCTCGCCCTCCGGTTGACCGGGAAGTTCAAGACCGCGTTCCCGGACGGCAAACCCGGCGCCGACGCCTCGGCCACGAACAACGCCGCAGCCACCAACGCGCCGTCGGCCGGCGATTCCCTCAAGGAATCGAAGACGGAGACCACCGTCGTGCTCATTGGGGACAGCGATGTGCTCTATGACCCCGTGATGGGCCAGACGCAGAACTTCCTCGGGCAACGCCTGTTCATGCCGCAGAACGGCAACTTGAGCTTCGCCCAGAGCACCATCGAGTTCCTCGGCGGCGACAGCCGCCTGATTGCCGTGCGCAGCCGCGCCTCGCTGAACCGTCCCTTCACCCGCGTCAAGGAGATGGAGGAGAAGGCGCAGAGCGCCTATCGCAACGAGATCCGGGACCTCGAGAACAGTCTCCAGGAGACCCAACAGAAGCTGAACGAACTCCAGCGCACCAAGAAGGAGTCCCAGCGCCTCGTGCTCTCCGCCGAGCAACAGCAGGAGATCGCCAACTTCCGGCAGCGGGAAGCCGAAATGAAGAAGAAGCTCAAGCAGGTGCGCCGCAGCCTGCGCCAGGACGTGGACAAGCTCCAGAACCGCCTCAAGTTCATCAATATCGCCGGCATGCCCGTGGCCGTCATCGCCGCCGGCATCGCCGTCGCCACCTACAAACGCAAGAAGACTGCCGCCAAATGAACCGCAAACAACTGACCCTGGTTGTCCTGCTCGGCCTTGTCCTGGGCGGTCTCGGCCTCTGGATGAGCCGCCGCGACGCCGCCACCTACCAGACCACCGGACCCGGCCTCGGCCAGAAACTCCTGCCGGAGTTCCCGATCAACGACGTCGCCCTGATCCGCATCCAGCAGGGGACCAACGAACTCAGTATCGTCCGTGACCAGGAAACCTGGAAGGTCAAGGAACGCTACCAGTACCCGGCCAACTTCACCGAGGTCGGCGATTTCCTCCGCAAACTCTGGGACCTGAAAGTCGTCCAGAGCGAACCGATCGGCGAATCCCAACTCGCCCGCCTCCAGTTGCTCGAACCCGGCCCCGGCACCAACACCGCCACCAAGGTCACGTTCCAGGACGCCTCCGGCAAAACCCTCAACACCCTCCTCCTCGGCAAAAGCCATCAGCGCCGGTCCGACGACGCCGCCTCGCCCTTTGGCGGCGGCTATGCCGATGGCCGCTGGCTCCTCGTCCCCGCCGCCCAAGGTCCCAAGACCGCCGCGCTCGTCTCCGAGTCCTTCTCCCAGATTGAACCCAAGCCCGATCGCTGGCTCAACAAGGACTTCTTCAAAGTCGAGAAGATCAAATCCGTCGAAGTCACCCACGCCCAGGCGACCAACTCCTGGAGGATCTATCGCGAAACCGAAGGCGGCGAACTCAAGCTCGCCGATCCCAAACTCGACGAGAAACTCGATACCTCGAAAGCCTCGCCTGTTGGCAACGTCTTATCCTGGCCCAGTTTCGTCGATGTCGTCGCGCCCGACCTCAAGCCCGAAGACACCGGCCTCAACGCCCCAACCGTCGCCAAGATCGAGACCTTCGATGGCTTCCAATACACCGCCCGCATCGGAAACAAGACCACCAACGACAACTACCACTTCCAAATCCAGGTGGCGGCGAACCTTGTCAAGGAACGTGCCGCCCCCGCCGACGAGAAGCCCGAAGACAAGGAGCGCCTCGACAAGGAGTTCAAGGAGAAACTCGGTAAACAGGAGGAGAAGCTGAAACAGGAGAAGTCCTACGAACCCTGGACGTTCCTCCTCTCGAAGTACA
>CAYSPU010000015.1:10840-30085 GCA_964432995.1 uncultured Verrucomicrobiota bacterium | reverse complement strand
CCCTGCTCAAGGCTCGCAAAGACCTCCTCGCCACCGAGAAGAAGGAAGGGACCTCGGACGCGAAGTCGCCCGACGATCAACCCCCCGACAGCATCGTCAATCCACTCCTGCCGGCCACGGATGACGAAGATGCGGAAGACGCCGACGAAGAGGATCCTGATTCCGGGGGAGAGTAGTTCCCGGGCGTCGTCCGGTGTCGAGTGGCAGCGTGCCGACGCGGCTTCGGCGAATTGCCTCCGGACTCGTGTTGTCCGGCGCGGCGTTGCTGTTGCCGTGCGACCAATTGACCGGCCTCGCTCCGCCGGACCGCTCGACGTACCGGCGGGCAGCAGCCCCAACCGCCAAGTCTGCCTCCGAACTCTCGCGTGCCCCCCTACCGCTCGCTGCCGCTGCGCCCCTGCAAGGCGGGGACACCCAGCATCAGGCATCCGCAAGCAAACAATCCGCAAGCAGACACTTGCTCTACGGCCGGTCATATGGCTATATGGCTGGGTGAAAACGACCTTGGAGTTGCCTGATGCGCTGTTGCGACGCGCGAAAGTCGCCGCCGCCCAAATGGATACGACTCTCAAAGGCTTGATCACGCGCGCTCTGGAACGTGAACTCGCAGGATTGCCTCCAGGCCAAGCCGGAGTTGCCCAGTCAGCCCATGTCATCGATGAGGACGGTTTGCCATGCCTTCCGCACCGCAGCGCGGTGGTCACGGACGCCATCGTCAACCAACTGCGCGAAGAGCAGGGGATTTGACCGTCAACTCATCCCGTGCGCCTCCTCGACATCAACGTCCTCATCGCCCTCTGCGATGCCGATCATCCGTTCCGACCGAAAGCGAAGGCTTGGTTTCTGCAGCACGCGCCTGAAGGCTGGGCCACGTGTCCGCTGACGGAAAATGGTGTGCTGCGCATCCTGGGGCAGTCCGGTTATCCGCAAGGTCCGGGATCGCCCGCCGCGGTGCGCCCGCTGCTCGAGATCCTGACCCGCAGGCCGGACCATCAGTTCTGGCCGGACGACGCCTCACTGCTGGATACGGTTGCCTTTCCGAATCTGGCGGCGGCCTCGGCCCGCGACCTAACCGACGTGTACCTGCTCGGCTTGGCGTTGCGTCACCAGGGCCGGTTTTGCACGTTCGACACGCGGATCGATCCAGCTTCGGTTCCGCAGGGCCGCAATGCGCTCGAACTCGTTCCGGCAAGGTGAGTGCGCCGGCTGAAAGCGCGATCCGCCTTGGGGGTTTCCCCCGCTGCCGCAGCACTTCTTCCGCCTCCGCGTGGATCTGGTGGCAGCGGCGCCTCGCCCCGCGGGTGCGAAGTGCTGCCCGGAATGGGAAGGGCCACCGACGGAGAGATGAGACGGAGAGGAAACAACGCCGCCCTTCCGCACCGCCGGCTCGCTGACATGCCGACGTGCCGACTTGCCGACTTGCCGACTCGCCGACGTGCCGACTTGCCGACATGCCGACATGCCGACATGCCGACATGCCGTCCGCTCAATGCCGATGCGGTCCGCCGCCGCAGCAGCAACCGCCGCCCAGGCCGCAACTCGGCGCTGATTCGCCCGCCGCGGCAGTGCCAGACGCGAACACTGACAACTTCTTGGACAGCCTGGTCGATCCGCAGTGCGGGCACTTGGTCCCCTTCCAACGGCTGGAGTGGACCAGGATCTCGCTGTCCTTCTCGCACTTCTCACAATGAAACTCGTAGATCGGCATACGGAGATCCTAGTGCATCAAGTCAGGGCGTGCAACTGGTCGGCACATCGGCACGGCGGCGAATAGGACCGGGTACTCCTGGGTCGTCCAGGGCGCACCCGTCGCTCACGCGTCACGTTCCATCTGCCCAATGGCCTCGCGGACGACTCTTCTCTGGTTGTGGTAGCCTCCGGCCTCATCCGGCCGGGCGACGGCGCGGTGTTGTTCTTTGGCCAGGGCGCAACCCATGTCCGAACAGTGGCCGACTCGACACGCTTCACCAACGGGCCGAGGCCAAGGATCGCCTCGATGTCTACGCGCTGCTGAAGTCGGGCATTTCCCTCGCCGATGGTCTGCGTCTTGCCAGACAAGTGTGCGGACCGGATTTCAATACACTCCCGCCGCTTCAGGCGCTCTGCTACTTTCAGAAGCCTTCGCTGCGCGACCTTCCCGAGCTGATCCAGACCCGACTGGTTCAGGCCGTCCAGTCAGTTCACTGAGGCTTTGGGGCGGAATCGGCAGCCGTTTGCATCTTGGCGCATTGGTGAAGGAAGTAATCTCGCGTCCAGAGCTCGAGGGAGGGCAGTTCATGCGGTCTCACGAAACGTTGCACGTCACGCCGGGCCTGCATCCAGTCGTGCTCGCGGATCAAGGCACCTAACTGTTCCACACACCACCCGTTGTCGGTCTTGAGCGCGTGGCCTTTCCAGGGGCCGATTTGATCCAATGCCGCGGAGAGCAGTTGGTGATTGATGGGGACCTTGCGGGCCGTGTACCAGAGGAAGTCATACCAATCGCGTCCTTTCAGGTAGTCCCGACACAAGAGCGCGTGCAGTTTGCCCGCAAACAAGCTCGGAAGGTCGAAGACCCGCACGGCGGCGGGGAACGGATAGTCCAGCACCGGCATGTCGTACGAGGCCCCTGACGGCGGGTTGGTGTCCACCTCCAGCTTAATGCGCAGCTTGCGCAGGGGACCACCCTGGGGTCGGTAGCTCAGGCGTACCAGCTTGCCCACGGAATCGTCTTTCAAGAACGCTTGTCGCACCACCATGTCAGCCTTCGATCGGTCATCGATCTCCAGTTCATATCCATAGACTGCCAATTCCTTGCGGATCCGCCCCAGATAGGGCGACAACTGAAACTCCGGATCCGGCGCGTCGAGCGCGAAATCCAGGTCTTCCGAGAAACGGTTCAAACTATGAAAGATCCGCAGACAGGTGCCTCCCTGAAATCCTGCCCGCCCGAAGAAGTCGGTTCGCCCCAGAGCAGCCAGGACAATCTCCTGCGTGATCTCGCGCAGTGCCTGCTCCTCCTGGAGTGTCGACCGGCACGCATAGGTGGCGAGTCGCTCCTGGATGATCTTGATGCTCACAGCGTCAGGTCCTTTCTCAATCCAGTCAGGAATCGTGTCACCCGGCCGGGTTCATAGGCGGTCATGACTTCGTCAAACAACTCTCCGGTCAACGCCGCGAGCGACTCTTCTTCCCCGCGCAGGCTCTCCACTACCGGTGCAGCCGAACGCCAGTCAACCCGCCGGGTGTAGACAAGGTCGGCCAACGCCTTCAGCGGGGTCGCCAGATAATAGGCGCCACCCTGGTCCAGCGCGATTCTGCGGACCCCTGCCAGCAAAGTGCGCTGCGGCACGCGCGTGAAACTGAACAGACCGACCGGAGTCTCGACCCCCCGGGATCGTCCCAGAGAAACACTGGTTACGGCCTGGACCCCTTCAGGAATCCAGCCATGCTCGGACAAGGCGGTCTCGAGGCTGATGTAGCTCGGGCCGTAGACAATTTGCGCGAGCTCCAGCGGATTGATTCGCCCTTGGGTGTACCGGTCGGACAAACAGTAAAGCCCCCGGTGAATGCGCCAAACCTCACGGCTCGCCACCGTCCGCTTCAGCAGGGCGTCCAGGCGCGCACCCCGGCTCCCGACCCAAAGAGCGGCTTGTTCTCGGGTGAAGACTCCTCGAACCGCTTTGGCGAGGGCGATCTCGGTGAGGGTCTGCATTTGATTGCAACTGTCACAAAATGACAGTTTCGCGCAAGAATAAAACCGGTTGCCCTCAAAGGGCGTTCCATCCGTGGACAGCGATGATGGTGCGGACGATTTGTCGCCGACGTTCCGCCCCAACCATACCCCGGCATCGCAGCAACTCGGTCCGTGGCACCGCGTAGATACAATCACACTTGCAGAAGGTCGGCCAATCTAGGCCATCCGAGCTGTCCAGAAGGACTTCGTGGTCGCAGGGCGGTCGGTTGGCCCGCTGCGAAGAGCAGTCCAGGATTTCCACGAACTCCTTGCGAGCAGCCCGTGCCGGATGCGAGACAATGACGACCGGATGGACACCCCAGCCCAGGTCGACATCGTGTACTTCCCAGGCATTCATGGGCGGGCTCCCCTCCGCAGTGCCGCCTGCAGGGCTCGAAAGGCGCCACGCCCGACCGCGTCCGCTTGGGGATCTGCGGGGCTGTAGATCGCGTCGATTTGCGCGGACGTCAGCGGCGCCGGCGTCAGATACGCGGTCTCATCACGTTCCATGCGCCGGATGGCTTCACGGACGACTTCGCTCTGGTTGTTGAAACGTCCCGTCTTCACCAGCCGGGCGACGAAGCGTTGTTGTTCTCTGGCTAGGGCGTAACCCATGTCCAGACGTTAGCCAACTAATGGAGAATCGCAAGCCCTCGGATGGCCTCGTCGAACAGGGCAGGACTGTAAGTCCAAGGTGGGGGGCGTGACCGTCTTCACGACGGGCGCGCCAGCAATGCTTCGCAGGACGGGTCAAGAATGGGCGAACCGTCTTCTGCGGACTGAGCTGGCTACGGCCTCGCCAGGCGCCCCAGGAAGAGGATGCTCCCCGTCGCCTTGTGCCGGATCAGGAAACAGAAGGGATGATCGGCGCGAAAGACCGGCGACGTCCCAGGAGCCGAGCTGGCAATGCCCACGGCCGTCGCCGCCGCGGCTTCCGTTCCTCGTTCGTCGACAGCGATGAAACTGGCGTGCTCGACGGCCGACAGGAACAGCGATTCGTCTTCGCTCATCCCCCGGAAGTCGTGCACATTGGTCAACCCCATTTCCCGCAGTGTGCCCAGCAGAGGCATCTGTGCGGAGAAGCTGAACTTGGGCAGGTAGACCGGGAATTTCCCCCTTCCCGCCGGCAGGGAAAGCAGGCGACGCAACCTCTCGGCCGTCAGGGAGGCTTCGAGCTTCGCCAATCCATCTTTTGCCTTCGGCAACAGGATGACCATGGAACACTCGTCGTCGCGTTCCGCGGCCCGATAGGGGAGCTCGAGGATCTGGAGGTCGTCCGTTTCTCCATAAGGGAAGAAGGCGTCAACGGTATGCATCATCGGCACGCGGACGGTCTGTTTGGGCGTGACGTAGAAATCGGCCGGCTTCGTTTTCGTCTCCGAAAACCGGTGAAGCCACTCTCCCTTGAAGTAGATGGCGCTGACCAGCACCAGAACCGTCTGGCGGTCCACGACCCCTTCCCGGAGCAGTTCCCGGATCTTGCCGGCGGTCCGGTCTGCGGTCCAGGTGTTGATCTCCGTGCGACCGGGTTCCGGGAACACTGTCTGGGCCAACTCGGCTCCATACGAATTCCGGGTGATGGCCAGGAAGGCGTCACGGAACCGGCAACCTTCGACGCCCCAGAGGCGATTGGCGATGGCCAATCGAGGTCCGCCTGTGTCCGTAGGAGCGAGAGCCTTGGCCAGCGCACCCAACGCGGGATGAAGGCGATCCTGGCTCAACTCGAAGTGGAGCACCTTCGCCATTTGCTGCTCGGTTTCGCCCCGGGCTCCGGCGTAGGTCATTCCGAGCGCCAGGGAAATCGAGCAGGGTGAGACGAACAAGTTCCCCGGTTGCCGGCTCAGTTTTGCGTAAAGACCGAGGGCAAAGGCCGTGTTGCCCTCGACCACGGCTTGCTGATCGGGGCGTCGGCGCCGGAGTTCTTCCTGGACGTCGGAAGCGGAGGTTCGCATCGGGGTGTCGCCGGTATCGTCTCCGCAGCCGGCCGTGAGGAGGAAGAGGCACGCCAGAATCGCTGGGGCAGGTTTCACAACTCGTGAGACGGCAAATCGGACCGGGTGCTCCCGGATAGTCTATGCTGCTTCGTTCGCTCAAGCGAGCTGTGCCCTGGGAATGTCCTCTGTGGCCGCGGGTCGGGATTCGCCAGCGCAGGTCGTCCGGTGCATGCAATCGTGACGTTGAGTATGGCTGTGATGGCCTCCTCTTCCACAGTCTCGGGACAGGGGATCCCAGCCGGTCAGGGCGACGGTCCACGGCAACCGCTCACGGTTGGTACCGGAGTCGGAAGAACCGGTTTCCACCTTCTGCTTCCAGCGTCACGGAATACTGGTCATCCGCGAGAACCGGGTCAGCCGCAACGGTGTCCCACTGTCCGGCCTCCAGGTTGTCGGTCGACTCGAGCACGGCGGCGGCCGCGCTGATCGGCCAGGTGATGGTGTAGGTAGAGCGCTCGACGGCCGCGAGCGCCACTGCCGGCAACGGGTCGGGGACGACCACGGTGAAGAGGCCCTCGCTCGTGGCGGTCCCGAGAGGATTGGTCACCGTCACCGGACCGGTGGTTGCGCCCACGGGCACGAATGCGCGGATCATGGTCTCTTCGCGATGGGGAAAGGTGTTGAATTGCGCCGGCACCCCATCGAATCGCACTTCGCTGGCACCGGTGAAACCCACCCCGTAAAGAGTCACCGCCGACCCAATGACGCCGCTGCTGGGGGTGATGCGTTCGATCTGGGCGACAGACGTCGGCAGCGTGCGAAACGTCCACACGAAATCGTCCGTGTCGGGGCCCTCGCTCAGTCGGTTGCCATTCCCATCGATGGTGGTTCCGGTAGCATCCGCGGCGTTGCCAGAAAGCCGCACCTCGATCACCGACGCCGACGCCCAAAGTGTGGCTGGCTGAAAACGGACCGTCCGGTCCAGGTTGGACCACGCGAACGTTCCTTCGACAGCGGGGGGCAGGCGGAAGGCCGACTCCACCGAGGCAGGATTCATCGGCTTGGAGAAGCTCATTTCAATCGGTGCAACCAGCGTGGCGGGATCGGGCAGCGATTGTGCCGCGATCACCACGCTCGGTGCATCGGGCGCGATGAGCAGTTCCGCCGCGCGACCGACATTTAGACGCCCGTCGGAAACCACCCGTCCCGTGAACGCCGGAAGCACATCCACCGAGTCGAGCACTGCCGCCTTTAGGGCGGTGCCGGGTTGTGCTGGATCCAGCGCAGCCAGGAGCGCGAGCGCCCCAGCCACAAACGGGGTGGCGGCGGAGGTTGCGGGAAAGTCGTTCACGTAGTTTGCGGCATCGAGGTGAGAGGTGGTGGCGATCATTTGCCCGGGCGCCGCCAGATCGACGCTTTTCGGGCCGTAGTTGTCGCCTGTATCCCCATCAGCCTGGGAGGACGAGGTTACGGAGACGATGTTTGGCGATCCGTAGCAGGCAGGGTAACGAGGTTCCAGATCCGTATTCTTCCCATCATTGGCGGCCGCACAGGCGTGGAGGATGCCCAAGGCCCCGGCCGCGTCCATTGCGTCCTTGAGCGACTGGGGCATGCTGGAGGTGCCATAGCTGTTGTTCGTCACCCGGACGTTAGCCCCACGTTGCTTCATCATCGTCACATACTCGAACGCCGCCAACAGCTTGGTGGTCGTGAAACTGGCACCTGTGCCTAATACTCTCAAAGCCATGATTTGCACTTCCCAGTTCACTCCGGCCACTCCTTTGCCATTGTCACCCACGGCACCAAGAATCCCCGCTACGCAGGTGCCGTGGCCCCAGGTCAATCCTTGCACTCCCTGGTCCATCGGGTCCGAATCTCCTGCGGCAACATCGATGCCATAGAGGTCGTCCACGTATCCGTTCGTGTCATCGTCGATGCCGTTCGTCGACTTCTCCAAGCCGGAGTCGTCCAACCCGGTTTCGCCAGGGTTGCGCCACATGTTCGCGGCGAGGTCTTCGTGATCGTAGCGGACACCGCTGTCGATGACGGCGACGACGACCTCGCGGCTCCCGGTCGTCAGCGTCCACGCGTGGGGCGCCACGATTTTTGCCAGCCCCCATTGGTCGGGAAGCATTGGATCGTCCGGGGGAGTGTCGGAGCCTCCCGCCGGTTGGAAGTAGTAGTCGGGCTCAGCGGCAACCACTCCCGGCAGCGCTGCATAGGCGGCGAGCGCCTCCCGAACCGTCATGCCGATCGGCAAGCGCACGTGCTGCCAGCCGCAGGCCGGGAACGCCCGCACGACCTCGGCCCCAACCCAGGCGTTGCCCTGATCCGCCTGCCCGCTGAAAGGCCCGTCAGCGAACTTCACCAGCAGTTCTCCTTCGACGTATTCCGAAGGGGGTACGGTCACCGCGGCAAGCTCGGCGACCGCGAAGAGCAAGGTCGCCAACGGCAAGACGGCGAGACGCAGGACCACGACCGCGATGCTGCGTGCGGGGCCACGGACGCAAGCGGGCCTGCTTCCCAGATCAGTGCTGAGAAGGCGCTCGATGGAGGGTGCTGGGGTTTTCATATGGCTGAGGATTGATGGGCATATCGGGTCCTCATGTTGTTGCCTTTCGGTTTCGGGCGACGAGCGCCGGGCACGTTTGTTTGTCCTGACACCGATCCACAACGCCAGTGGGAACGCGACTATCGGAGTCAACAGTCAAGGCTCCCCGCTCTCTGTACTGCGAAAAAAGTGGAGCCGAGTTACAGGAAAAGAAGGGATGGTCCGGTCGGACTTCGCCTGGGATTCCGGCGCAAGAAAATCTGGTTCTGAAAAACTTCCGTTGCCGCTGGCCTTGCGGCGTGTCTTCAAGCGCAAACCCAAGGCAATGAACCTGCCCCTGCCGGTCGCGCTGCCCGCATGAGGCGACCGTGTCGAAGTGTGGCTTAGGGGTTCTAAAGGTGCGAACCGCCACCGGGCACGCGCACCCGGAGGAAATTCATCCGTTGCCACACGGGCATGGCGAGCCGTCGGCGGATCAGGTCGACCAGCGCCAAGTCGCTTTCCCGCCGCAACGCGCCGAGAGTGAGTTCGCGAACCCGCTCCGGCGGCGCGATTGCCCTGCGCGGCCGTTTGGACGGTTCAGATGGTCTTCTCTCTTTCACGTTGCGTCTTCTCGAGCAGGTCTAGCACCGCCCGGTCACGCGGGCGGTCCGCGGCTCGTTTGCTGGCGATAATATCCGCCAGATCCGCCACCCAGAGGCGGTGACCGCCCAGTTCGATCGTCTGGGCGCGCGCCCGCAGGCTGTTGAACGACTTGACCCCGTGAATGACGGGCATGAAATCCACCTGTAACCCTCGATCATCGTTCATCACCCGGTACAGTGCCGATGCTGGATAATACGGGCGAAACACCTGCGCGTCCATCCGCCGGGCGAACCGTCTCAATTTCAGCAGGTTGGCCCTCGTCGTCCGAAACATGAAATCGAAGTCGACGGTGGTGACTGGGGCGCCGTGCAGAGCCGCCGCCGCGTTGCCGATCAGAATGGCCTCCAGCTTGACCGCCACCAAAGCTGCCAGCACCGAACTCAGCAAGGGTTCTGCATTCATGCTCGGACACCCAGATTAGCAGACGATACCCGGCCGGCAAGGTTCGAGCGGGCGCCCAGATCCTCGCGTAAGTGGCGCGGTGGGCTCGGTCGTCCCCGGTCCGCGCGCGGTTTTCGCCCCTGCGGATGGGCGCTCTGTCGGCTCCGGGAAGATCCCGCCTCGGCGGCGGGATCCTATATGCGGCCCTCGCACAAGTCGTCCAACTCGTAGCCGGCGCGCAGGGCGCGGCCCGGGACGGGTTCGCATCCGAACCAGAACCGGAAGGTCGGCCAAGCTCGCCCGACTTTCTTCAGTGTGGTTCAACCACCTTTAGGCCTGGCACGACATCGAAGTGACGCCGGTTGAAGGTGGCCACCTGACTTCCCCGCTCCAGCGCGGTTGCCGCTAGAACCAGGTCGTAGGCACCTCTCATTTGCCTTCCGGGGTTTTGCGGGGTTTTGCGGGCGGCCACCAGGTCGCGGTGCCAGTCGTGCGCTTCCTCCACCGACAAATCCGCACCCGCCATGGCCTCCGCCAAATCCCGGCCGGTGCATCGTTTCTCGTGATCCGGTTCAATGCGGGCGAAAGGCTTGCCGTTCTTCAGCAACACAAAGGTCGTTTGCTGGTAATGCGCCCGGTTCACGCAGTCGGCGAAGTTGCGGGCGGCCTCGGTGACCGTGATTGTTGCTTCTTTCACAAAATCAGATTGTCGGATTCTGCAGACTCGTCAACTGCTTGCTGGAATCGGAAGCGTGCCATCCTGCAGTAGCACGGGGCACGCTTACGGGTCCAACGTGATCGCCACCACAAAGGGGGCGGACTCGGTCATGGTGGATTGGAGATCGAGGCGATCGATGGCGATTTCGGGTCGCGGATTCTCCCAGGAGCGGACGAACAATTGAAGGACGTCGCCGAGGTGCGTGCGGTGGCTCCAGGCCGCCCGGGGATCCGGGTCGGGCAGCTTCTCGAGGGCCTCGAGGATCCATTCGCGGACGTGCGTCCCGTAGTGGATCGGGATCTGGTTGGTCTGGCCGTCGGCATAGTGAACCGTCACGTTCGCGATGACGACGCCATCGGGTTCCTGGTCATGGGTTCCGAGGAGGAGGTGCAAGCGGCGGCAGGGTTGACCCACAGGGATGCCGCTGACCTGCTGCGGCCACTCGAAACGGAAAGCGGCCTCCGCCTGCACGCCGAAGACCCCCACGCGATAATACTTGGACCACTCGTCATAGCGGAAGTAATGGGCCCAGGAGCCGCGCGAGAACTGGATGAGGCCGCGGACATCGAAGTCCGTGCCGGCCAAGCCGATCACGCCCTTCTCGAGGGGCGCGAGATCCCAGTTGTGGGCCATTCGCCAGATCCAGGGGGAGTTGATGGGAGCGTTGTAGAGCGAGGTCAGATCGACGCAGCGGAGCGGGGTTTCCGGTTGACGATCGGCAATGCCGCAGGCCCGCAGGGCCAATTGCCGGGCTTCGGGAAAAGCGTCGCGCTGGGCGAGGTCCATGGCCCAGGCGAAGAGCGCGCGACGGAGCTGAACTCGTCGTATGGAGTCGGGATCTGAAGCCATGAGTGGGAGTGCTCTTTCGAGCGTATCGCGGGCGCCAGTCAACCGGTCTTGGCTCAGCAGAAGAGCTGTCGAACGAAGCCAGAAAGCGGCCTCAGGGAGACCAAACTCACGAGCTCGTTCCTTGGCAAGGTTCGCCTCCTCAAGCTGGTTGCATCGTTCCAGGTAGATGGCCCTCGCCCACCAACTCCGTGGGTGGTCCGGCGCCAGGCGCAAGGCCTCCTGACTCCACCAATCCAGCCTGGGCAGGGTGAAATAGAGACTGGCGGGATCCCGTCCGGCCAGGCAACACGCCAGGTGGGCGTAGGGCAAGCCATTCCCGGGGTCGAGCGCGAGCGCCATTTTGAGTAATTCGAAGCGATCCTGGGTGGCATAGACGCTGAGCGTGTGACGCATGAGTTGGCGGACCAACTCGGCGGCGGGTATCGACGCATCCGGCGCGAAGGGACGTTCGACCGGGTCACTCAAGAACCAGGACGCCCATGTGCCGACTGGGTATTTCGGATTTCGGATTTCGGATTTGTCGGTCGGTTGCTGGTGGGCAGGTGCGCGGGCCCATCGGACGCGCCAAGCGCTGGCAAGAACTCTCCCGAGGCGAGAGGGGTTGGCAAGTGTGGTTGAAGTTCCAGCAACGCGGCCGCCGGAACGGCCTCGCTTTGGCCATCGGCGGCCAGGCGCTGCTGGGCCACCGCCTCGCCAAGCATGGGTAGCCACTCGGGTGTTGGACCTGAATGTCGCACGACCCGACGGATGGTGGCCCAACCGTCCGACGCAATGAGGATCCACTTCCCGTCCGGGCTGAAGGTGGCATGGCGCAGCGAGTGACCGGTTTGCGCAAACTCACACACCGTGTGCCCCGTGGCGGCCTCGGAGATCCGCGCCACGCCGTCTTTGGAAGCGGTCAAAACCCAGGTATCGGTCGGATCGTAATCGACGGACTGGACGGCTGCCTTATGTCGCAGGACGACGCCGGTCGGTTGCCCGGTCTCGACGTGCCACAGCCGGGCCGTCTTGTCGTCCGAGGCCGTCACCGCCCACTTTGCATCGCTCGTCAAATCGACAGCGCGGATGGGGCCGAGGTGGCGAAATGGGCTGCCGAGCGGCGCGCCGGTTGGTATTTCCCAGAGGCGCGCGGTGTGATCTTCCGAAGCGGTTATGGCCAGCCGTCCATCGTCGCTAAAGCGCCCGTCGAGAATCGGGCCCCCGTGGCCTGCGAGGGTTGCGGTCAAGTCTCCAGTCGCCGTGTCCCAGAGCAGGCAACGGCCGTCGGTTCCGCCCGTGAGCAGGTATTTCCCGTTTGGCGATAAGGCCGCGACCTTGATGGGTGCACCGTGCCGCAGGAATGGCGTCGCCGGCTCGCCGGTGGCGCGATTCCATAGGCGCGCCGAACCATCGGCGGAAGCGGACAGAAAGCGCGGGGTGTCGGAGCTGAAGGCCAGCGCCGTAATTGGCCCCTGGTGGTGGATCTCGATTTCCGGCCGGACGGCGTTGGTCACGGACCAGATTTGGGCTATGCCGTTACCGAACCCGATCAGGACGCGATCGCCGGAGGCGTCGAGTCGAGAAACCAGGACCCCGCGGCCGTGCCAGTGGTAGCCAACCTCGAAGCGCTCTCCGGAGTGCGCATCCCAGACAGCGGCCAAGGAGCCGGCGGTGGTCACCCGACGGGAGTCGGAACTCCAGGTGGCGGTTTGCGGGGTGCGATTGTCCAGGGGCAGTGGGAGGGCCAAGGCGTTTCGGGAGCGAACATCCCAGAGCTGCACGGTGCCATCTGCCGAAGCGGTCGCGACCAGACGGCCATCCGGTGAGAATCGGGCGCACCAAACGGTGGCGGAATGCCGCATGGGCTCCGTAACGGGCAGCCCGGTTTGGCTGTCCCAGATGCGTGCCGTCGCGTCTTCGGACACGGACAGGCAGCGGAGTCCATCACTGCTGAATTGCACGAATCGCACCCGGTCGCGATGGCGCAGAGCGCAGATCGACTCGCCATGGTGACCACCACAAATGTGGGCGCTGCCGTCAAAGGAAGCCGTGGCAACCCAACAACCGTCGGGGCTGAAGCACCCCGTAAGGAACGTTGTGTTCGTGGAGCAGCCAAGCGATGCCTTTCACCTCTTCCGCACCGATGCTCCAGAGCCCACCGCAATCGTTTGCGGTGGCGGTGAGTAGGCGCCGGCCGTCGCGGCTGAAACAGGCATGCTGAACCATGTCAGCGTGCCCGATCGGTTTGCCCACGCGCGCCCCCGACTCGACCTCCCACACCTGCGCGGTCTTATCGTCCGAAGTTGTCACCAGCAACCTCCCGTCCGGGCTGAACTCGGCGCTGTTGGCCCAATCGCGGTGCTCCAGGACCATGCCGGTCGGTTTTCCTGAGGCGGTTTCCCAAAACCGCACCTTCCCGTCCTTGCAGCACGTGACGAACATCTCCCCATCGGGACGGAACCGAACGTAGGATACGTAATCAGGATGAACCAGGGGCGGCGTCAACGGCTCGCCGGTGGTGGTGTCCCAAAGGCGCGCGGTAGCGTCACACGAGGCGGTGGCGATCCGCGTTCCGTCCGGGCTGATGTCGGCGTGGAGGGCGTGCAAGCCGCCGCGATACTGATCACCCCGAATGAGGGTGGGATCGTGCTGCAGCGGCGGCGTGAGCATCTGGCCGGTCGCCACCGCGAATACCCGGGCGGCGTTGTCGCGGCACACGGTCAGGAGCCAGTTGCCGTCCGGGGTGAACTGGACGGAGTTCACGATGTCGGGATGCTCGAGCGCGGGAAGGATCGGCCGTGGGAAGTTCCGATGCGTGAGCTCGTTCTTGAGCCAGGAGGCAAGGGCTTCCCGCGTCGGGTTCTCGCGAACGATCCGGGATAACAGCGCGAGACCCTCCGCGGCGCGGTCACCGGCAAACAGTTCGCGGACCCGGCGGATCTCGAGTCGGCGCAGGGAGTCCTCCGCGTCCAAGCGAGCTTGGTGTTCGGTGCCACGCGCCAGAGCCAGGCGCAACACCATCCACGGGGCGCCCACGAGAATCGTCACCGCCAGGATCGCAACCGCGGCGGTCAGCGCGGCAATCGCGGGTCGGCGTTTGGCCCAACGCCACACCCGTTCGGCACGGGAAACGGGCCGGGCCAGGACCGGTTCGCCTCTTAGGAAGCGGCCGAGTTCCTCGGCAAGCTCGGCGGCCGTTTGATAGCGTCGGCGGGGGTCCTTCTCGAGGCACTTGAGGCAGATCCGCTCGAGATCGACCGGGATGAAAGGCTGGAACTTGCGCGGACTTGGCGGTTCATCGTTCACGATTTGCGAAGCCAGGGTGGTCCAGTTGCCGCGGAACGGGAGCTGTCCCGAGAGCGATTGGTAAAGGACCATCCCGAGGGAGTAGACATCGGAACGTCGATCGGCCTGCTGCGAATGACCGGAGGCTTGTTCCGGGCTCATGTAGGCGGGGGTGCCGAGCACGTCGCCCTGGATGGTGACGGAGATCTCGCCCGACTCCGGCAAGGCCAGTTCGAAATCCGCCAGCTGCGGTTCCCCGTGTTCGTCCAGCAGGATGTTCTGCGGTTTGAGATCCCGGTGGATGATCCCGGCGGTGTGTGCCGCCTCGAGTCCTTCCGCCACCTTTTGGCAAAGGCGGGCCGCCTCCTTCGGGGTGAGGGCAGACCTCGCCAGGAGATCCGCCAACGATCCTCCCGGCAGGTAGTCGCTGACCAGGAAGACCTCGTCGTCCTCGAAGCCGACCTCGTGGATATCCAGAATGTAACGATGTCGGAGGCGCGCCGCCACCCGGGCTTCATGGAGGAATCGCTGCTGTTCGTGATGACTGAGTTGCAGCCGACGCGGGATCTTAACGGCCACGAGCCGTTTGAGCTGCTCGTCCCAGGCCTTCCAGACGCTGCCGAAACCGCCGCCGCCGACGCGCTCGAGCAAGCGGAATCGCCCCAACAACGGGTGCGTGAGTCTCTCGGAGAGTGGATCGCGATCTTCGATGACGTCCCAACGGTGTCCGCAATGGGGGCATCCTTGTGTCTTGAGGATTTCGGGACCGGTCTCGAGATATTCGAAACAGGCTGGGCAACGCATTCTGGGAGAGTTGCGCTGCTGGGCGGCGTTGGCTTTCGGCGATGGGCTGGGGTGCGATTTGTCGATCGATGGAGGCGCGGCACCGCGGACCCCGATCGCGGTAGACAATGCGCAACGCAGGCAAAGCTCGCCGCCAGCTTCAGGCGGCAGCGGGGTTCGGCAATGCACGCAGCGTCTTCCCGATGTCATATGAGGATTTGCCGCACCCGCCGCGCTGTCGGTCCTCGCCGGATCAGCTAACCAGCGAAAGCGAACCCGCGTCCGGCTGGGAGAGGACGTCAATCAAGTACCTCAGTTCCTCGTCGACTTCGGCGGATGTGCTCACGGTTTGGGCGATCTCTTCCTTCAGGAGTTCGCCGAAGCGCTCCCGCAGCCGATGGATTCGGACCTTCACCACGTTGAGATCCATGCGCAAACCTTCGGCCAGTTCCGCGTACGGGCGCTGGCACTGTCCGCCGGGAAGGTAATCCCTGGCCGCCAGGAAGAACTCGTGCTTATCCCCAGACCCGCATTCGGCTTCGAGTTTGCGCCGCGTTTCGTACACCAGGCTGTGGGCCCAACTCCGGTCGAAGGCCGTTCCCGGAGCGGTCTGGGTGTACCACGCCTCGGCCGCAATGGTTTGCGTCTCGGAAGTGTCAAGCGGGAGCAAAAAACTCGAGGGGATGGATCGGCTCTTCCGGGCGCGCCGGGCCTCGTCCGTCAGGAAGTGCTTGAGGGTCAACAGGAGGAACGACCGGAACTTGCCCTTCCGGGCGTCGGCTTGGGCGGGAATGTCGCTGGCGATGAGGTGTTGGAAGTAGGCCTGCGTCAGGTCTTTGGCTTCCTCCGGAGTCACTCCTTCTCGCAGGATATAGACGTAAACCGGGCGCCAATAGGTCCGGCAGAGCGTTTCGAGTGCCTGCACCGCCGCGGGCGTACCGAGACCGGCAGCCGCGCGAACCACACTCCAGTGCGTGGTCTCGAACCAGCCGCGGTGCATCTCTCCAACCCCGTGACCGCCTTCCGGCTGAACCGCGGATTTCCCCTGCGGGCAACTATCTGGCACCGGCGCTTTCACCGGATTGTCCCACGAGCTTGGAACCCCTTTCACACTGCTGGTGCGGGATTCGCAGGCTGGCGTATCCTCTTGTATCGGCAGGATGGCTCACCGGCAAGCCTCCAGTGCGATGTGGGCCCGTGTCGGGCGTATCTTGACCTTGCGCCTACTCCGATCGGTGGGCGGGCATCACGGATGCCCGCTGTGCCGATTCATCATTGCCAGCACGGTCTTTCCCGGTTAGAAGCCCCGCATGCCAGCTCAACTGACCATCGGGTTCCTGGGAGCGGGGAAGATGGCAACCGCCCTCGCCAAGGGATTCGTGCACGCCGGTTTGGCGAAGCCCGCCCAGATCCTCGGGAGCGATCTGTCGGCGGCGGCGCGCCGTCATTTCGCGGAGGCGACCGGTGCCGCGACCACGGCTCGGAATGCGGAGGTGCTGCGGTTCGCGTCGGTGGTGCTGCTTGCCGTGAAGCCCGATCAGGCGTCTGGGGTGCTGCAGGAGATCCGCTCGCTGGTCACGCGCCCGCACCTGCTGGTGTCGATTGCGGCCGGCGTGCGGCTGGCGCGGATCGAAGAGGCGCTTGAACCTGGTTCGCGCGTGGTGCGGGTCATGCCAAACACGCCGGCGCTGGTGGGGGCCTCGGCGAGTGCCTACGCCCTCGGGACAGCCGCCAAGGCCGAGGACGGTCGGCTGGTCCAGAAGCTCTTCTCCGCGGTGGGTCTTGCGGTTGAGGTGAAGGAGACGTGGCTGGACGCCGTGACGGGTCTGAGTGGCAGCGGACCGGCTTACGCTTACCTCGCCATGGAAGCGCTCAGCGACGGCGGGGTTGCGGCGGGATTGCCACGGGAGATCGCGACGCGGCTGGCGGCGCAGACATTCTACGGGGCGGCGCGCATGGTGCTCGAAACCGGCCAACATCCCGGCGTTCTCAAGGATATGGTGACCAGCCCTGGAGGGACTACCATCGAAGCCCTCCACGAACTCGAGAAATCCGGCGTGCGGGGCGCCTTCATCAACGCGGTCCGCGCCGCCGTCGAGAAGTCGCGGAAGCTCGGTCAAGCATAGACCGGCAGCCGAACACACGAGCCTTCCTGCCATGAGCTTTCCTCCTCCGACCGACCGCCAGGCACGGGTGTTGTGGATGTCGGTGACCGCGCTGGCGGTGGGTTTGTTGATTGCGCTGCTCTGCTTGTTGCTGTGGGGGATGGGCCGGGTGCTGGAAGCCCTTTCGCCTGTCCTTTGGCCTCTGGCTGTCGCCGGGGTCATTGCCTACCTGCTCGATCCGGTAGTGGATTATCTCGAGGCCCATCGCGTCCCTCGCACCCGGGCGATTCTCCTGGTCTTCGGTGTGGCCATCTTCTTCTTCCTGGGCGTTGCCGGGAGCGTCGTTCCGCAGGTGGTGGTCGAGACCCGTCAACTGGTGAACCGAATCCCCGGCTACACCCAGAAGGTGCGCGACCAGGTGGAACGCTGGATGGAGCAGCCGCCTTCACGCCTGCGACGATTCCTCCCATGGGCGGAGATCCCGACCAACGCGGCCGTGCCGGAGAGCCTGACCAACGCCGTGATTCCCGGAGGCGCCAGCAACATCGTGCGCGTCGATGTGCTGGGAACAAGTGCTCCTCGTGTGGGTCAGACCAACGTCGCGTCAGGGGCTTCGAGCGAGGCACCAGGTGCTTCCTGGGAGCAGGCGTTGGCGAGCGACGCTCTGCACTCGATCACCGTTGGGTTATCGCGGGTCTTGCCGGCGATTGGGGCCTGGTTGTTTGGGCAAGTGACCAAGGTGGCCTCGTGGTTTGGGGTGCTGGCGGGCTTGTTCCTGATACCGGTGTATGCCTTCTACTTTCTGCTGGAGAAGCGGGGCATCCAATCGCGCTGGACGGACTACCTGCCGGTGGGGGACTCCGCATTCAAGGACGAACTGGTGTTTGTGCTGCAGTCGATCAACGACTACCTGATCAGCTTCTTCCGCGGCCAGGTGCTGGTGGCGATCTGCGACGGGATTCTCTACACGATCGGTTTCCTCCTCATCGGCCTGCCCTACGCCGTGTTGATTGGCGTCATCGCCACGTTCCTCACGATCATCCCTTACGTTGGCGCCATCGTCACCTGCGTGCTGGCGCTCATCATCGCGCTGGTCCAGTTCGGCGATATCCTGCACCCGGTGCTGGTGCTGGCCGTGTTCGCCGTGGTGCAGTCCCTCGAGGGCTTCATCATCGCCCCGAAGATCCTGGGCGACCGGGTTGGACTGCACCCGCTGACGATCATCATTGCCGTGGTCGCCGGCACGACGCTGCTGGGCGGGTTGTTGGGGGGTATCCTGGCCATTCCTTTCACCGCGGCGCTGCGGGTCCTGATGTTCCGCTACGTCTGGCGCAAGCCGGACGCGAAAGCGGCCCCGGCGACTGGCACCGTGGATGCGGCGACCCGGGGCGTGAGTGGAAGCTCCCCCTAATCTGCCTTCAGCCTCGCCCTCCGCGCTTTCCATGAACCATCAGGTAGGGCGACCTCTCCGAGGGCGCCGCAAACCACAGTCTCCGAACCACTTGTCTCCGGCGCGATGCGGAGATCGCGCCCTACCTGATGGTCTTCTCGTTTCTCCAGCGCGGTGGAATTCGCCTCCGACCCGAGGCGGTGACCGTCCATGATCCTCCCCTGCCTCAAGGTTTCACTTCCACGAGCGTCCGGACGTCGACCGCTTCCATGCCGGCCGCGCGAATGGCCGTCAGGCCAAGCTCCGTATCCTCGTAGGCGCGGCAACGTTCCGGGGGAACGCCCAGGCGGCGGGCGGCCGTCAGGAAGATGTCCGGGGCCGGTTTCTGGCGCTGCACGTCCTCGCAGGTGACCACTTCCTGGAACAAGTGGCGGATGCTCAGGTGTTGCAGGACGGTCTCAATGGTGCGCCGCAGCCCGCCTGAGGCCACCGCCATGGGGACCCGACCATGATGCTCACGGGCGATGCGCACCACGGCATTCACGGGTTCGACCTGGGCGATGAGCGGTTGGTACTCGGCCTCCTTTTCGCGGGCGACGGCGATGTGGTCGATCGGGATGCCCTGTTCCTGGCTGAGCATCTTGAGGATATCGCGGGAGGGGATGCCGCCCAGCGAGTAGAATCGATCTTCGGAGAGCCGGAGCGGGTGCCGTTGGAGCACGGCCTGCCAGGCCTGCCAGTGGAGCGGCATGGTGTCCGCCAGCGTGCCGTCACAATCGAAGATCAGCGCGAGAGGTTTCATTGCGGAGACGATGGAACGTAAGAGAAGGGGCGTGCGGATGGCGACGGCTCGGCCCGTCGGAGGCTGGCGGAGCGGTCGGCGGCGTATCCTCCGGCCGCCGCCAGCCGT
>CAYSPU010000015.1:0-10830 GCA_964432995.1 uncultured Verrucomicrobiota bacterium | reverse complement strand
GAGGTTGTAGAGCGTGAGCTCGATGCGGTGATCGGTCACGCGCGACTGCGGGAAGTTGTAGGTGCGGATGCGCTCGTTGCGCTCGCCCGTGCCCACTTGGGCTTTTCGTTGGGCCGCGTACTTCGCGTTTTCCTCCGCCATCTTGTGCTCGAGCAGGCGGGAACGAAGAACGGTCAACGCCCGCTGCTTGTTCTTCTGCTGCGAGCGATTGTCCGCGCACCGCACGATCATCCCGCTGGGCTTGTGCAGGACCTGCACCGCGGAATCCGTGGTGTTGACCCCCTGGCCGCCCGGGCCCGAGGCGCGGCAAACCGTGATCTCGAGATCCTCCGGTTTGAGGACGAGATCGACCTCCTCGGCTTCGGGGAGGACGGCGACGGTGGCGGTGCTGGTGTGGATTCGGCCCTGAGCTTCGGTGGCGGGAACGCGCTGGACCCGGTGGACGCCGCTCTCGAACTTGAGCCGCTTGAAGACGTCCGTCCCGGAGATGCCGAAGATGATTTCCCTGAATCCGCCGAGATCCGAGGGACTGGAGTCCAGCACTTCGATTTTCCAGCCCTGCGACTCGGCGTATCGGGTGTACATCCGGTAGAGATCGGCGGCAAACAGGGCGGACTCGGAGCCGCCGGCGCCGGCGCGGATCTCGAGGATGGTGTTGCGCGAGTCGGCCGGATCGGGAGGCAGGATGCCGGCCTGTACGAGGCGCGTCAGGCGCTGCACTTCCTGCTCCAGGCGGCGCACTTCCTCCTGGGCCATCTGCCCCAGTTCCGAGTCGGCCGGTTCGGCCTCGAGCAGTTCGCGGTTTGCCGCCAGATCCGCCACCGCCTTGCGATAGAGCGCTCCGGTCGCCACCAGTTCCTTCACCCGCGCATACTCGCGCGACAGTTCCTGGAACCGCTGCGGATTGGCGAAGACCTTCGGATCGCTCAGGTCCGTTTCCAGTTCCGCCAGCCGACGGCCAAAGCGTTCGAGTGGGGCCTGCAAGTCCATGCGGGAAAAAAACATCCGCCCGCTGACGACACCATCGCCGGCGGGCGGAGGTGGGGGAAAGCCGCTACTTCTTCTTCCGGGAAGTCGTCGCCGCGATCGCCGCCCGCGCCGCTTCCGTCTTGGCCATGCGCTGCTGGAACTTGTCCACGCGACCGGCGGTGTCGACGAACTTCTGCTGGCCCGTGTAGAAGGGATGGCAGGCGTTGCAGATGCCGATCAGAATCGTCGGCCGGGTGGAGCGGGTCTTGATCACGTTGCCGCAGGCGCACCGGATCTCCGCATCCACGTACTTCGGATGGATCTTCTCTCTCATAACAAAGGGTGGTTAAGGTAACAACGGCCCGCCGCCTGACAAGCGCGAATTTCAAGGGTGAAGACGAAGCCTCTCGTCGAAGTGGACCGCCGCGCAACACGTTGGGCAAATACTGATGGCGGTGGATGCTGCGGGCGGTAAAGTGCTGGCGTGCCGACGGTTTTGAGGATTGGAGCGTTCCGGTTTCACTTCTACTCGGACGAGGGGAGGGAGCCGGCGCACGTGCATGTTCGGACTCCTGACGGTGAGTGCAAGTTCTGGCTGGAGCCGACAGTCGGGCTGGCGCGCAACCATGGCGTGCCCTCTCAGGACCTTCGTCGCATTGAAATGTTGGTCTTCGAGCACCATATTCCTCTAAGAAATGCACTCCATGAGTACCACCACCGATGAACCGAAGGTTGGGGTTGAGCCGGCTGCTGTGCGAGCATGGACCGAAGGGCGGACTGTTTTCGTCGAGCTTCACGACGGTAGGATTGTTGGGTTTCCAGCCAGCCGATTCCGACTCCTTGCGACCGCCACTGATGAGCAACTCGCGAAAGTCCGAGTTGAGGTAAACGGGTACGCACTGCGCTGGGAAGAGTTGGATGAGGACATCACTGTGCCAGGAATCGTGGCTGGAAGATTTCAGCTCGCACCTCCCTGATGCCCAACAAATCGGCCCAGCCAAGGCCGGGAGAGCGTCGCCGTTTCAATCGGTCGCCAGCGGCCCGGCATGGCTGGCACTTTTGGCTCCTTCCTCCTGTACGAGCCGTTGAAGTTCGGCTACCTCATTCGGCGCGTCGAGTCGGCACGCACACCTGCCGAGGAGCGTGCAGCATCTGAACTGGCAAAGTGGTGGGGTTGCTTCTGGGAGATTCACCTTGAGTCGCCGCCGGTGACTTCGGCTGGTCACTGACGCGACAGGGCGCAAACAAATGCCTCGGGCTCCTCGGGCGTGATCAGCCACGGCCTTCCGCCCACCCGCTCGATCCACACGAAACGATCCGTGCGCGAGACATACATCTGGACCACTCCCCGCCGCTTGGTCCAAAGCCAGCCGAATGCGCCCCAGAGTCCGCCGGCACCGACCCGCAGACCCCAGCCGATCTCCCGTTCCAGCTCGGGTTTGTCGATCACCCGCACACTGGAGATCCCTCGTTGGGGAAGGTGGCGGCGTTTGAGCGGCCAGATTACCTGGAGCCCAGTCGGCTGCACCGCGAACCGGGTCGGTCGGAACCGGAGCCACACCCAGGCGTAGATGGCGATCAGAAACAGGGCCGGAAGCGCGAGCGATCGTGTCCCGAGCAGCGCGGCGACGAGGAACAGGAGCGGCAGCGCCAGGATGACAAGTGTCAGCGTCCGGACCAGCGTGCACATCCGGGCCAGTCGGAAGTCGTCAATTGTCGTTTCATCGGTCATGCGGTTGTTCCACGCGGTGGGCAGCTACGCCGGGGCAAGTACGTTCAACACATGGCTGAAACCTACGAGTGCCAAGTAAGGGGGTCAAGACGCCCCACAACTGCACAACTGCGGGTGCGATCCAAAGCGGCGCGGCGGCGCACGCACTCCAGGACGCTGGCGCGACTGCGAATGCGCCTCTCCACCACGCGGGCGCTCCGGAAGTGCGCCCGTCTCGGGCGCAGGGAGTCCCGCAGCGGAGCACCGCCCCGATTTCAGAGGCCGCCCTCATCCAGTCGATCATCGCTGCGCCGCGGCAGCGCCAGGCGAGCGGAGTCGGAGATGAGCGAAGTGGGGTCACATCTGACCCTCGTTCGTGCCCTCCCCCCGCCCAAGTGGCCGACAGGGTTAGCGACAGTCAACGAAGCAATGAAACACAACCAAAGGTGAGCCGGTGAAGTGGTGAGTCCTAATTGTCACTGAGGCGCGAAATGCCGCGACGGAAACAGGCACTTGAATTGTTGAATTGTGAGATGTGACCCCCCGTGCGCTGAATTGTTGAATTGTGAGATGTGACCCCCCGTGCGCTCCGGGTCCCTTTCGCGCAGATGGGCTACCAGACGGCCCAGTGCCGGGAAGTCCTTGGCGTTCGGCTCGTCGGTGATGAAGTAGGAGTAGAGAGCCGGATGTTGGCGAACGCGGGCGATGAGGGCGTCGAGCTTCTCTTGGTGCGCGGGGTCGGCGAGGGATGCGGGGGCCAGGAGCGGGTCCGTCAGTTGCGCGCGCAGTCCGTGGCGCTGGGCGACATCCAACTCGGGTTCGCGGCACCAGACGAGGTTCCAGCCGCCGGCGGCCATTTGGCGGGCGGTGGCATCGGTCATGGGGGGGCCGGCCCAGTAGGTGACGATGGGCGTTCTCACGGTCCAGGAGGTGGGAGGGGCGGTGTCAGCGGCGGTGGCGGCTGGGGGGAAGGCGAGCGCGAAGAGGGCGGCCAGGAGCATGATAGTGTCCCTTTCAACTTTGCCGGCGTGAGATTCCCGGGCTAGGGTCGGGCCATGACGCCAACTCGTCAGGGATCGTTTCGGCTGTTCCGGTTTGCGGGGATTGATCTGTATCTCCATTGGTCGTGGTTCCTAATCGCTGCTTACGAGCTGTCGAACCGCGGAAGAGTCTACAGTTCGCCGCTCTGGAACGCGATCGAGTATTTGGCTTTGTTCGCCATCGTGACGCTGCACGAGTTTGGGCATGCGCTGGCTTGCCGGCAGGTGGGAGGCCAGGCGAACCAGATCGTGCTCTGGCCATTGGGCGGGGTGGCGTATGTGGCGCCACCGCCGCGCCCGGGGGCGACGCTCTGGAGCATCGCGGCGGGGCCGCTGGTGAACGTGGCGCTGATCCCGGTGCTGTGGCTGGCGGTGTCGCTGGCGGCTGCGGCGGGTTGGCCGGAGACGCAGCGGGACGCCTACGCGGTGCTGCGGATGATTCAGGTG
The DNA here is from genome assembly GCA_964432995.1 of uncultured Verrucomicrobiota bacterium. Taxonomy (GTDB): domain Bacteria; phylum Verrucomicrobiota; class Verrucomicrobiia; order Limisphaerales; family JAHDYP01; genus CAYSPU01. The sequence goes on along the minus strand of CAYSPU010000015.1, from coordinate 6,663 downwards.
ATCAACTTCGTGCTGTTGATCTTCAATTTGCTGCCGGTGTATCCGCTCGATGGCGGCCAGATACTGCGGTGTCTGCTATGGTTTGTGCTGGGGCGGGCGCGCAGTCTGCTGGTGGCGACCGTGATCGGGTTTGTGGGGGCCGGGGGGCTGATCCTGTTGGCGGTGCTCGCCCGGTCGGTGTGGATCGGGATCCTGGCGGTGTTCATGTTGGCCACGTGTTGGAACGGGCTACGCCAGGCGTTCGCCATGGCCCGGGCGCGGCGCCACACGGGCTTCGCGTGCCCGGAGTGTCGAACGGCGCCGCCGGAGGGGAACTTGTGGATGTGCGGCCGCTGCCAGGCGCGCTTTGATTTCTTCGCGTCGGGCGGGTCCTGTCCGCAGTGCGGCGCGCAGGGCGGGATCGTTCCGTGTCCGGAATGCGGTGCGGCGCGTCCGCTGAGCGAGTGGGGTGGAGGTGGGGGTTCGCGGCCAAGGTGAGCGCCGGAAGAACGTGCCAGGTTGGATGCGCTTGCGGCGTCCTCGGAGAGGTCGCCCTACGGTCAGAGGCGGAGCGGGGGACCTCAGGTTGGCAGGCGCACGGTGAAGGTCGTGCCGCGGCCGGGTTCGCTGGAGACGTCGATACGTCCGCCGTGGAGGTCGATGATGGCTTTGCTGATGGCCAGGCCCAGGCCGCTGCGGCCTTCGGTGCGGGCGCGGGCTTGGTCTCCGCGGTAGAAGCGTTCGAAGATGCGGGGCAGGTTCTCGGGGGGGATGCCGGGTCCGGCATCGACGACGCTAAGGAGGGCGGCGCCGGGTTCGAGGCGGGTGCTGAGGTGGATGCTGCCCTGGTTCGAGTTGTGCCAGATGGCGTTCGTCAGGAGGTTGGTGATGACCTGGTCGAGACGGTCGGGATCGCCGGTGACGGGTGCGGGGCTGAGGTCGCAGGTCAGGTGGAGGCCGCGTTCCTCGGCCAGGGGGCGGATGAGATCGGCGCAGGCGCGGGTGCGTTCGGCGAGGTCGAAGGAGGTGCGTTCGAGAGATTCCTGGCCGGCGTCGAAGCGGGCGAGTTGGAGCAAGGCCTGGGTTTGCCGGCGCATTTGTTGGGCGGCGTCGAGACAGGCTTCGATGGTTTCGCGGTATTCGGCCGTGGTGCGTTCCCGGGCGAGGGCGCTCTGGGTCTCCGAGATGATGACGGCCAGGGGGGTGCGCAGTTCGTGGGAGGCGTCGGCGGTGAACTGTTTCTGTTGGGCGAAGGCGGCTTCGAGGCGGGCGAATGTCGAGTTCAGGACGCCGGCGAGGCGGCCGAGTTCGTTTTCGGTGTCGCCGAGGTTGATACGTTCGGCGAGATTCCCGGCGGAGATGCGGCTGGCGGCGGTGCTGATGACTTCCACGGGGCGGATGGCGCGGCTGGCGAGGAGCCACCCGCCGCCGAGGCCCAGGGCGAGCACGGCGCTCCCCGCCACGACGAGCCAGCCGGCAAAGCGCCGCTGAGCACGGAGGTCGGCGGCGATGTTGCGGCCGGCGATCAGGCACTCGCCAAACTCGGTGAACTGGTACACCTCCCGACAGGTGTCGCGCAGTCGCGACCGCAGGCCCATGGTGGCGGGGCTGCGCAGGGGGCGCGTGATTCCAGGGGGCGCGTTCGTCGATGCCTTCAACAGAGTGCCGCTACGGGACCAGATGGCGAAGTAGAAGCCGTTGGTTTCCGCCGGTTCGAACAGGCTCATCGTTCCGGTCGAGATTCGGGTCTCGCGCGGGTCCATGGCGCCTCCGGGGCCGGCGTGCGGACCTCGTGGATCGAGCCCTGGCCGGGGTGGGGGGCCATCCTGCAGCAGATCCCACGGGCGAGGGCCATCCCGGTCGGGACCCACTGGAGGAGGGCCGTTTCGATCCTGGTCCCCGGGGGGACGGCCCATGGGTGGGGGACCAAAGGGTGGTCGCCCGTGGATGTCCGTTCCCAGCGCCACGACGCGTCGTTCCAGTTCGGCGTCGATCTGGCCGAGTCGGTTGGTGCGGTGGAGTTGGTAGGCCGTGACGCCAAAGCCTGTCAGCGCGACCAGCAGCAGAAAGGCCTGCCACAACTGCAGACGCCAGCGGATGGACTTGATGAACATGAGCCTTCGGCCGTCATTCGATACGGTAGCCTTGCCCGCGTCGCGTCGCGATCAATTCGGCCCCCAGTTTCTTGCGGATGCTGAAGACATGAACATCCAGGAGGTTCGAAAGGGTGTCGTCGCGCTCGTCGAACAGGTGTTCGTAGAGGGCGGTGCGGGTGACGACTTCGCCGCGGTGCAACGCCAGGTACTCCAGGATCGAGTATTCCCGGGCAGTCAAGGTTACCGGTTGACCGGCCCGGGTCACCGTTCGCGCCCGCAAGTCAATGCGGATGTCGCGAATGCTGATCTGCGAACTGGCCTGGCCGGCGGCCCGCCGGATCACGGCCCGCAGCCGTGCCAGAAGCTCGGTCAGGTCGAAGGGCTTCACCAGGTAGTCGTCCGCGCCCGTATCCAATCCCCGGACTCGATCCCGAGTGGTGTCGCGGGCGGTCAACATCAGGACGGGGGTGTGCTTCTGCTGCCGCAGACGATCCAACAGTGTCCACCCATCCAAGACCGGCAGCATCACGTCGAGCACAATCGCGTCGTAATCGTAATCCTCCGCCTTGTGCAAGCCGACGTCGCCGGCCTCCGCGGTATCGACCGCATAGCCTTCTTCCCGCAGGGCCTTAGCCAGCACCCGCAACAACCGAGGGTCGTCTTCGACGATCAGCACGCGCATGCCCACGATCCCGAGGATCGGACGCACCTTACGCGGCCGGAGATTAAGGTGCGATTAAGAACTGAACTTAACGCTGGCTTAATGTGCCCCGGCGTAGAATGGGGGGCATGACACAGGCACAGGAACCATCGAATGCCGGGACCAACGAGGCCAGCCCGGCGCGGCGGCGTTCGCCGCGGGCGGCATTGGGGGTGGCTCTCCTCGCCGTCGGATTGGCACTCTGTGCCTTTGCCCAGCCGGGGGACGAACCGCCGTTTGGCCTCGACGGCCCTCCTCCTGGCGAATGGCCGCCGGGCTTCGGCGGCCCACCCCCGTTCGGTCCCGGCGGCGGCCCGGGCGGCATGATGGGCCAGGAGATCAAGCTCGCGGACCAGTTCGACCAGGACAAAGACGGCCGGTTGAACGCCGAGGAGCGCAAGGCGGCGCGCGCCTCGCTCGCCAACCGACAGGGCGGCGGGCCGGGCCGGCGTGGTCCACGTGGCGGGCCGGGTGGCCCCAGGTGGGGCGGGAATGAGCAGTCCCCGCAGCCAGGACCCAAGGTCTCGCCCGCGGACATCAAGTCGTATCCCGACACGGCGCTTTATGACCCGCTTACGGTGCGCACGTTCTTCCTCGAGTTCGAGAACTCCGATTGGGAACAGGAGTTGGCCGACTTCAAGGGCACGGACGTCGAGGTGCCGGCCAAACTGACTGTGGATGGGCGGGAGTACCCGGACGTGGGGGTGCACTTCCGGGGGCTGTCCTCCTATATGATGCTGAGCGAGGGCCAAAAGCGCTCGCTCAATGTGTCGCTCGATTTCGTCCACAAGGACCAGAACCTCCGAGGGTATCGCACCTTGAACCTGCTGAACTCGCACGGCGACCCGACCTTCCTGCGGGCGGCGCTGTATTGTCAGATCGCCCGCGCCTACCTGCCGGCGCCGAGAGCCAACCACGTGCGCGTGGTGATCAACGGCGAGAGCTGGGGCGTCTTCATCAACATCGAACAGTTCAACAAAGACTTCATCAAGGCGTGGTATGACACGACCAAGGGCGCCCGCTGGAAAGTGCCGGGGAACCCCGGCGCCCGCGGTGGCCTTGAGTATGTGGGTGAGGACATCGCCGCCTATCGGCGTATCTTCGAAATCAAGTCCAAAGACGACTCCGAATCCTGGGGCCATCTGATCCGCCTCTGCAAAGTCCTCAACGAAACACCGGCCGACACTCTCGAGACCGCCCTCGCGCCGATGCTCGACATTGACGAGACACTGAAGTTCCTGGCCCTGGACAATACCCTGGTCAACAGCGACGGGTATTGGACGCGTGCCAGTGACTATTACCTCTATCGCGACCCGAAGGGGCGCTTCCACGTCCTGCCCGGCGATGTCAACGAGACGTTCAGCTCCGGGGGTGGCCCCGGCGGCGGACCTCCGGGCTTCGGCGGTCCCCCGGGCTTCGGCGGTCCCGCCGGTTTCGGTGGACCTCCAGGATCCGGTGGGGGACCAGGTCCCGATGGCGAACTCCAGGCGGGGGGACCCGAGAGGGAGAGCCCGCAGCCGTCGGCGACCCAAGCGGAAGGCGCCAACGTGGCCGCCGATCGCGGTGGCCCGCCAGGTCCGGGCGCCGGTCAAAGGCGCGGTTGGGGGCGGGGAGGTATGCGTGGTGGAAGACCAGGCGGCGGACCGGGCGGCGGACCGGGCGGCGGACCGGGGGGCGGCGGCGTCGAACTGGACCCGCTCGTCGCGGTGAAGGACACCACCAAACCACTTCTTTCGAAGTTGCTCGCCGTCCCGTCGTTGCGCGCCCGTTACCTCGCCTATTGTCGCGACATTGCCGAGAAATGGTTGGACTGGAATCAGCTTGGCCCGCTGGCCGAGCGATGCCATGCCGTGATTGACGCCGAAGTGAAGGCCGACACCCGCAAGCTCGATTCGTACGCGGCCTTCGTCAGCGGGCTCGCGGGAGAAGGCCAGTCCACGGGCGAATTCCGCGGCGGTTCGCGCACGACCAGTCTCAAAGACTTCGCCGAGAAGCGACGCGTCTATCTCCTCAAAGCGACGGCCACCAGCACGCCCTGATGCCGCACGGAGCGTCGTGCCCCGCGCACCCCGGCAACCCCACTGATCCCCAGGAAACCCTCCTCATGACGACGAACCGAACGATCTTGCTCACCGCGGCGGCGGGGGCGGTCCTCATTCTCCTGCGCCCCGCCGCGATGGCCGACGACGGAACCGTCCTCCTGCAGGCGCAGGGCCAACAGACCGTCATTCAGATCGTGGGCGACGAAGATGATGACTGGCAGATTCAAGGGTCCGACGATCTGGTCACCTGGGCCACCCTCACCAATCTGGGAACGATCCTCTCCGGCGATCCCAGCTTCGCCTCCGTGACCGATGGGGAGCCGGCGGGGACCGTGCGATTCTATCGCGCCTTGAGGACCGATGGGCTCTATGACACTACGTTCCTGCGGACGGTCAGCCTGACGTTCACCCAGGCGAACTGGCAGAGCCTGCTCACCAGCGGCCGCACTACGGGTTCGAACACGCTCGGCACTCTGATCCTGAACAACGGCTACACCAACACCGGTATCGGGGCCCGCTACCGCGGCAACACCTCTTTCACCGGAATGGGCGGCTCCAGCGCCCCCACCAAGAAATCGCTGAACATCGAGCTGGACTTCGGCGAGCCCACCGCCGACCTGATGGGCTACGATACTGTCAACCTGAACAACGCCTTCGGCGACGAAACCATCTTTCGCGAGGCGCTCTACTTCAACGTCATGCGACGCTACGCCGTCTGCCCGCGGGCCTGCCTCGCCCAGCTCTACATCAACGGCACCAATTGGGGCGTCTATTCCTTCGTGCAGCAACAGGACGACGACCTCATCAAGGAGTGGTTCCCGAGCAATGACGGCGACCGTTGGCGAGCGCCCAACATGGCGGGCATGGGCGGCCCCGGCAGCTCGAGCGCCAGCGGCGCCCTCGGTTACCTCGGCACCAATGTCTCCAGCTACAAGAGCGTCTACGAACTCAAAGCCGGCGACGCCACCAACGCCTGGCAACGCCTGATCCACGCCACCTACGTCCTCAACAACACCGCCACCAACCTCCTGCGCGACGAGGTCGAAAACGTCCTCGCCGTCGATCGCTGGCTCTGGTTCCTGGCCCTCGAGAACCTCTTCGCCGATGACGACAGCTACTTCAACAAAGGCGCCGACTACATGTTCTACTACGAACCGGAAAGCGGCCGCATCCATCCCGTGGAACACGACGGCAACGAGTCGTTTGTCGCCGGCGATGTCTCGCTTTCCCCCGTCTCCGGCGCCACGGCGTCCGACCGCCCCGTTCTCCGGCGCCTCCTCTCCATCCCCGAACTGCGCCAGCGCTACCTCGCCCACTACCGCACCGCGCTCCACGAGTCCTTTCACCCCGACGCGATCCTGCCCCGGATCGAGGAGTTCCGGGCACTGTCCATCGACGCCGTGATGGCCGATCCCAAGAAGAACTACACGATGCTGTCCTACACCAATGACCTGAACTCCCTGAAGACCTGGGTCCAGCGGCGTTACACGAATCTCCTCAGCAACACCGAGCTCCGCGTGGTGGGGCCCACCATCGTGACGGTCACCGGCCCCGGCACCCCGCCCACTGCCGCCCAGACTGCGGTCATCACCGCCCAGGTCGAGCCCAACGGCAGCGATGGCATCGACTCCGTCTGGCTCTACCACCGCGGCCAGTCGTACGGACGCTTCACCACCACCCAGATGTTCGACGACGGCACCCACACCGACGGCGCGGCCAACGACGGCGTCTACGGCGCCACCATCACCGCCTATCCCGCCGGCACCAAGGTCCGTTACTACGTCGAAGCCCGCTCCGCCAACACCGCCAGGACCGCCGTCTTCTCCCCAGCTCGAGCCGAGGAAGA
>CAYSPU010000014.1:0-38707 GCA_964432995.1 uncultured Verrucomicrobiota bacterium | reverse complement strand
GCCGGGCAAGGTGCAAGTGGTTTCCGAAGATGGCACAGACGTCATTGTCATCAGCGCGCAGGATGCGGCCAAGATTCCGGCTCAGGTGCGCACCGCTGCCACAAGGTGCAAGATCATTGAGGACATGGAGCGCCGAGCGCAGGGAGATCCTGCGAAGATCGAGAAAGCCCGCACGTTGAGAAGGCAAGCGGTTTCGGAACTCCAGGCTGCGATCGAGTCCAGCAAGGTACCGCCGCCTCGCAGCCTCGTCGCGGCGCTGAAGATACCGCAAACACGCAGCCCGATCAACCGCGGGGCAGTGCCGCCGGGAGCACCTTTCGATTCGGCTCCGGCCTTCTGGCGCCACGGCACGTGGAGTGACTTTCGCTCGGCCCCCGAGCCGCTCCGTGCCTTGGAGACGCAACTGCGCGAGGCAGGAACACCGAGCATCATGATCAGCCGCCGCGGCGACGGGTCGATCGACCTGATCTCGGGGCCCGGCAAATACTTGCGCGCGGGGAATCCGCAGTCGGCAATCGACTTCTGCGCCGCCGAGATCCTGGAGCGTGCAGATGAGGTCGGGACGCCCGTGCGTATCCACTTAGAGGGATTTACCACAGATGAGAATCACGCCTTGCTGACCTCGATCCGGGCGCGTACGACGGCCGAGGTCGAAGGGCTTTACGGAACAAAGATCAAGGCGGGGCAGATGGCGCGGAACCTGAACGAGGCCCTCATCAAGAACTTCGACCCCAAAAGGTCGACGCTGACAATCGAGACTGGGGACTTCGGCGTCAAGGGCGTGATTGAGATCCCGCGCCGCACCAGTGGAAGCCCGGCACGTGTGAGCGTTTTCGTCCGGGCCAGGAACGCGACCCGATCGCTGCTCCAGCGGATATCGGATGCCGTCACCGCCGTCTTCGAAGGGTTTCGATCCCAGGGGGAGTTCACGCGCGACGCCATCTCCCAGCTTCATGCTGACATCCGGAACGTAGCCAAACAGTATGGTGACCCAAGCGTCGAGGTGGAATTCCAGAGTGAACTGTGGGACTTCCACATAGCAGGTCAGCAGCCAGAGGCGAGAGCGGGAGTTTCCGTGGCATCGCGTTAACACCTAGACCACACTGTGACGCCTATTGCCGAAAGAGCGCTGTCGCCTGAGGACTGTCTGTTGGCCATTGGCCTTCCTCTCGAAAGAGAAGGTTTCCAGAGGAGTCTCCGGCACCACAAGAGCTACGCCGCGGCTTATCTGGAGGACCCATCGGGTGAGGAGTGGGCCTGGCAAAAGGCTCACGAGCGGTTCGTGAAGCCATGCCAGGAAGCCCTAAGCACGATCGAGAGCTTGGGAGGAAAGGTAATATCGCCTGTGAACCCGGAGGCACTGAGTTCGGCCGCCCAGCACTTCCCTGTGGTTGCGCTTTTCACCCATTCCATTTGGGAACCATTTGAGGTGGCGCACGCGACGGATGCGGAAGGCTTGGTGGAACGGCTCATGTTCGGGAGGAGCTTCACATGCGAAGTGTTCAGGAACTGGCTGGCCGCCTACGAAGAGGAGCTCAGGATCGACGCCGGAGGGATCTCGTCGCGGATCATACTCGAGGCTTTGGCCACCGCTAGCCAACGCGCACACAGGTGGTGGGAAGCCTACCCGGGGACCCGAGAGCCCCGGGATCCGGCGAGCGTGGAAACCGCCATCATCGAGAACTTCTGCCGGCCGGAAATCGACCGGCAGTTTGCCGAGTGCGTTTGCGCAGATGAAGGGATTGAGCTGGGCGGTGGCATGCATGGACTTGTCGAGGTGTTCGGTCGATTAAACAGCGATGGGGAGGCCTGTATCTTTGACTTGCGCATGTGCAACTCAGGAATGCTGATGAACTCGGTTAAGGCACTGCACCCGGAGAGCCTCGTCGTGGTAAACCAGTGGCAGACGAATCCCATTTACGGCTTGTTCAGGTACAAGGCCATCCTCCAAGACTTGAAGAATCGGCATTGTTCCTATCTGTCTGCTTGCGAGCGCATCCATACGTCGAGAACCCTATGAACAGATTCCAGCAAGTACTTACCAATAGCGCCATGCGGCTTGAGCCCTTGGGCCGAAAAGCTGGCGTTGACGCAACAGAACTGAAGCAGGAGGCTGAGAAACGCGAGCAGCGACTTATCGCTGACCTGGAGGCGATCTCCGCAAGGAACAGTACGCTAGCGTGGATCGTGGTTGCCGGTCTCGTGATCCTGTTTCTCGCGAGCCTTTGGCTCGCTCTGTTCCAGAGAGATCTGCCCTCCGCGCAGGTCGCCATGGGCGTCCTTGGTGTGTCAGCAGCCGGAGGCATCAGGTGGCTGCATTCGCTGTGGACAGAGAGATCGTCCACCGAACTACTACTCCGTTTGGCGGTGGATATGAAGGGCGAGGCGCTCAACGAAGTCGTCAAAGTGCTGGCCAAGCGGGCACTCTCACCTGGATCCGGCGTGAAAACGCCTAAGTGACGTGCATTCCGTCCCGATGTGAAAGTCATCGGGAGATTCTCATGAGCTCCTTTCCCAATTCCCCCCGCCTGTTGAAAGGCGGCTTGGTGCTGCTGGATCCGACCAGTGGCGCCGTCCAGCGGATCATTGTGTTGCAGTACAATCCGGACAGTCTCAGTCGCACGCTCCAAGTGAAGGGAGTGGGGGGGGAGGGCGGCGACCGGTCGGAGGCGCTGCGGCTGACGGGGCCGCCGGTCGAAACCATCAAGCTCGAGGCGGAGATCGACGCGACCGATCAACTCGAGTTTCCCGATCAGAATCCCCTCGCCCCGCAGTACGGGATCCAACCGTTGCTCGCGGCCCTCGAAACCGTGGTCTACCCGACCAGCAGTCAACTGCAGGCGAACAACGCCCTGGCACAGGCGGGCACGCTCGAGATCGTGCCGATGGAAGCCCCGCTGGCGCTGTTCGTCTGGAGCAAGCACCGGATTGTCCCCGTGCGCGTGACGGACTTCAGCATCACGGAGGAGGCGTTTGACCCGGCGCTCAACCCGATTCGCGCGAAGGTCAGCCTCGGTCTGCGCGTTCTCAGCGTGGACGATGTGGGATTCACCCACAAAGGTGGCAGCCTCTACCTTGCGTATCAGCAGCAGAAGGAAACGCTCGCCGCGCTGAACCAGGCCGGGTCGCTGAATGCACTCGGGATCACGCGGATTCCATAGTCCAGCACAACGGCGCGGCTCATACGGTGCACGAGAGGCGTGCCCTCACCCCAGCCCTCTCCCATCCGATGGGAGAGGGTGCCCCGAGGGCGGGTGAGCGAGAAGATGGTCCGCATCCCAAGGGTTTGTTGCCATGTTCCCGATCACCAGTCGTTACTACAGCATCAAGACCGCCACGATCAAGTTGGCGGACGGACGGACGGTTACCTACCTGTTGCGGCGGTTCGTTCCGCCGGCCGATCGATTCGCCCTGCTCCACGAGCACACGGTGACCGAAGGAGACCGCCTGGACAATCTGGCAGCGAAATACCTGGGCGATCCGGAGGCGTTTTGGCGCATCGCCGACGCCAACGAAGCGATGGCCCCGGAGGAGTTGACGGACACCATCGGGCGCGCCCTGCGGATCACGCTCCCCGAAGGCATTCCCAACCAGTCGACATCGTAGTCAACGTTGTGACCGCCGGATTCTATCTCACGTTGCTGATGGGGCCCGTGGTGCCGGTGCCGGTGCCCAAGGTGGTACTGGACGCGCTCACGGACGTCGAGGTCACGAGCAGCGCCGAGGGCCGCAACGGTTTCCGACTCGGTTTCACCCTGAGCAACCGGTCACCGCTGCATACGGTCCTGTTGGTGACGGCAAGCCAAACCCCGCTTCTCCGCGTCATCGTCATCGCGACGATCAACGGCCTGCCGCACGTGCTGGCGGACGGCGTGACGACGAATTACGAAACGTCCTCGGGAAGTCAGCCGGGACAAACCACCCTGAACGTGATCGGCGAGGACCTTACCAAACTCATGGACCTCGTGGACCTGAGCGGCCTCCCCTACCCGGCTATGCCCGCGGAAGCGCGCGTCGCCCTGATCCTCGCCAAATACGCCGCCTTCGGCGCGGTGCCGCTGGTGATTCCCAGCCTGTTTCCCGACGTCCCGTTGCCGACGAACGAGATTCCCCGGCAGGTGGGCACCGACCTAGCCTATGTCAACCACCTCGCCGCGGATGCGGGCTATGTGTTCTATATCGACCCGGGGCCGGTTCCGGGCGCGAGCATCGCCTATTGGGGGCCTCAGATCAAAGTGGGCGTGCCGCAACCCGCTCTCAACATCAACCTGGACGCCCATACCAACGTCGAGTCCCTGAGCCTCGGCTTTCGCACCGGAGAGACGACGCTGCCGGTGGTCTATGTGCAGAACCAGGAAACGCGAGTGCCGATCCCGGTGCCGATCCCGAACATCAATCCGCTGCAGCCGCCCCTGGGTTTGATCCCGCCGATGGTCACGAACGTGACGTTCCTGCACGAAACGGCCAACCGGTCGCCGATGGCGGCGATCGCCCTCGGCCTGGCGGAGGCGTCGCGGTCGGCGGATGCCGTTACCGGCAGCGGCTCGCTCAACGTGGTTCGGTATGGCCACGTGCTGAAGGCGCGCCAACTGGTTGGCGTGCGCGGGGCGGGCGTCGCCTTTGACGGTCTCTACTACGTCAGCAGCGTCACCAGCACGATCAAACGCGGCGAGTTCAAGCAGAGCTTCCAGCTCACCCGGAACGGTCTGATCTCGATCACACCGGTCGTCCCGCCATGAGCCAGCCCTACTATGGCAAATACCGGGGCATGGTGCTCAACAACCTGGACCCCCTGCAGATCGGGCGCTTGTTGGTCCAAGTGCCAGACGTCGAGGGGGTGCTTCCCTCGAGTTGGGCGATGCCCTGTTTCCCCTTCACCGGCCGGCAGATGGGCGCCTACCTGCTGCCGCAGATCGGGGCGGGCGTCTGGGTCGAGTTCGAACATGGAGACCCGAACCATCCGATTTGGAGTGGCTGCTGGTACGGCTCGGTGGCGGACGTCCCCGCCCTGGCTCTGGCCGGAAACCCGGCCAGCCCGAACGTGGTGCTGCAGACCTCGCTCCAGAACAGCATCATCATCAGCGACCTGCCGGGACCGACGGGGGGGATCATGCTGAAGAGCCCGACCGGGGCCAGCATCCTCGTCAACGACACCGGCATCTACATCCAGAACGGCAAAGGGGCGAGCATCACCCTCGTCGGTCCCTCGGTGATGATCAACAACGGCGCGCTGAACGTCCTCTGAACAACTCATGCCCGGTTTCCTCCTTCACTTCGGGGCCACCGTCCTCTGCGCACACGGCGGACAGGCCCAGCCGACAGTAGTCAACCCGCGGGTGACGGTGGGTGGCCAGCCCACTGTGACGCTGAGCGCGCCTTACGTGGTTGCCGGGTGTGCGCTGCCGCCGCCGCCGGCGGCCAACGGTCCCTGCGTGACGGCGCAGTTCGTCACGGCCGCCACGCGGGTCACCTCGAACGGTCAGCCGCTGCTCCTGCTGGACAGTCAGGCGCTCTGCGTTCCCACCGGCACGCCGCTCATTATCGCCGTCACCCAGACCCGGGTCACCGGCATGTGAATCATCATGAACCTCGATTTCCCCTACCACTTCGATGGCCGCGGGCGAACCGCCGAGTCGGAGGATGACGCCTACCTTCGCGACCTGATCGAGCAGGTGCTGTTCACCGCGCCCGGGGAGCGCGTCAACCGCCCCACCTTTGGCAGCGGGTTGAGCCGCCTGGTCTTCGCCCCCAACAGCGACGAACTGGCTGCGGCGACCCAACTCCTCGTCCAGGGCGCATTGCAGGAATGGCTCGGCGACCTCATCCAGGTGGACGAGGTCACGGTGACCAGCGAGGAGGCTCAACTGCGCGTGACGGTGCGCTACAAGAACCGTAGGTCACAACAGACCCAAACCGCTGATTTCACCCGCTAGCCCGCACGTTCCGCAGACCGGCTGAGGCGGCGAGGCTCACAGACGGGTCTCATGGAGAGCTGCCATCCGCCAGGACGCATGCGCTGACCCCATGAACCCGTGGAAGGTAGGGCGCGATCTCCGCATCGCGCCGGAAACAAGTGGTTCAGGCGCACACTCTTCCGGCGCCCTCGGAGAGGTCACCCTACCTGACGGTTCATGGAGAGAGCGCCCGATCGTTCTTGTCCATGAAGAACTCGAGCTAACATGTCCACTCTGAAATACTTCTGCTGTGAAGAGCGCCGGCGCACCGCGGTGAAAGCGCACCCGACCCTCAACGGCATCGACTTCCTCGAGGTCTACGATCCGGGCGACCCGGACCCGACCGCGCCCCTTGCCACGCAGTTGCTCCAGAAGCAGTGGCGCCAGCGCCGGCTCTTCGTGCATCTCCTCAAAGAGGTCGCGCCGGACCAACTGACCCTCAGCAATGTGGTCATCGAAGGGGGTGAACGCTTCACCCCGATCCAAGTCACCCGCGTGGCCGCGGTGGACCCGGCCTCGCCGCCCCTCATGGACCTGGAACCCGCGCCACTGCCAGGCGAGTCGGTGTTGCTCGTCGAAGTAGCGGAACCGGGTGACTTCTCCACCTACACCCTGCGGCTCGTCGCCGAGGACGACCGCGACAAGCCGGACCCGCGCCCGCCTGAGGGCTTCGATCCGATTCTCTCGGCGGTGGACTTCTCCTTCAAAGTGGCCTGCCCCGGCGACTTCGATTGCCAGGCGCGATCGACATGTGTTCCGGAGACCTTCAACGAACCTGAGATTCCTTATCTGGCCAAGGACTACGCCACCTTCCGTCAGTTGATGCTGGACCGGCTGGCCGTGGTCACACCGCTGTGGAAACAGCGGCTGCCAGCGGACCTCGGCGTGGCACTCGTCGAACTGCTCGCTTACGTCGCCGACTACCTCAGTTACCGACAGGACGCGGTGGCCACCGAGGCTTATCTGCGCACGGCCCGCCGGCGCACCTCGATCCGGCGTCATGCCCGGCTGGTGGACTACCGCATGCACGAAGGCTGCAACGCCCGGGTTTGGGTCCATCTCAAGGTGCGGTCTAATATCGCCACCTTGCCCCTGCGGGTCGAGTCCAGCAGTCAGCGCACGAGATTCTTCACGCGAACGGTCGCGGCCGAGGCCGGTGCCACCGCGGTGCTCAAGCTGGGCGACGCCGCCTGGGATGCGGCCCTGGACCAGGGGCCGGAAGTCTTCGAACCCCTGCACGAGATCACGCTGCACGCGGATCACAACGAACTGCGGTTCCACACCTGGGGCGATCGGAAATGTTGCCTGCCCAAAGGAGCCGTGCGCGCCACGCTGGCGAGCAGCCACCCCCATCTCCAGCCCGGCGACGTCCTGATCCTCGAGGAAATCAAAGGCCCAGAAACAGGCCAGGCCGCGGATGCCGATCCGACCCGCCGCCACGCCGTGCGACTGGTGCGCGTGGTGGCATCGGTCGATCCCTTGGGCGACGAGACCGCCAGTCCACCCGGGCCGCTGCCCGTAACCGAGATCGAGTGGCACGAGGAGGATGCCCTCCCGTTCCCGTTCTGCATTTCGACTGCCACTGAGGCGGACATCAGCGTGGCGTTGGGGAACATCGTGCTCGCCGACCACGGTCTGACCATCGAGGGAGAGAAACTGCCCGCCGTGGCGGACGCCAATCCGGCGCTGAACAAGGTCCCGACGACATCGTGCGGGCACTGCGAGACGGTCGAAACCGAGCCGACACCACCGCGATACCGTCCGCGCCTTCAGTCCCTCGCCCGGGGGCGCGCCGTGGAGAACCGGCCGCTGACCTACGCCCCGCCCTTCGCATGGGACGCCCCGCCCTACATGGCAGGCCAGCCTCCGACCTCGGCCACCGCTCTCCTTAAGGTCTCAGCCAGCGACGCACTGCCCCAGGTCACCTTGACCGAAAACGGCAAGGGCGATGTGTGGGAACCCGTGTGGGATCTCTTGGGCAGCGGGCCGGAGAAGAGAGAGTTCGTCGTCGAGAAGGAGAATGACGGCTCGGCCTATGTGCGGTTCGGGGACGACCAATGCGGATCACGGCCGGCGTCGGGCGCTCAACTGACGGCGCGCTACCGGGTGGGGATTGGCCTGCGCGGCAACGTCGGAGCGGGAGCCATTTGTGGCATCGCCGGTGCCGACCCAGCCCTGGTGAGCGATTCGCTGAACCCCGTCATCGAGCACGTGACCAACTCCATGCCCGCCGGCGGCGGCACCGAGCCGGAGAGCCTCGAGCAAGTCCGCCAGAACGCCCCGGCCGCCTTTCGCACCCAACAACGCGCGGTCACTCTGGATGACTATGCCGCGATGGCGCGGCGGTGCGATCCGGAGCTCCAGAGCGCCGCGGCGGTGTCCCGCTGGACGGGCAGTTGGCACACGGTGTTCCTCACGGTGGACCGCTTGGCGGGGAAGGTCCCCGACGCGGCGTACCAGGAAGCGCTGAAGATCGGTCTCGAGGAATACCGCATGGCGGGACAGGACCTGGAGATTTGCGCGCCCTGGCCGGTGCCGCTCGAGCTGGAGATGATGGTCTGCGTCAAACCCGATTACTGCCGGAATGAGGTGAGGACCGCCCTGCTGGAACGTTTCAGCAACCGCGTGCTCGCCGACGGATCGAAGGGAGTCTTTCACCCCGACAATTTCACCCTCGGGCAGACCGTCTACCTCAGTCCCTTCTACGAGGCGGCGCAGAACATCGCCGGCGTCGCTTCCGTCGACATCTCCTGTTTCCAGCGCCAAGACCACCCCAGCGACCAGCCGCGTCAGGACGGAAAACTCGATCTGGACCGGCTTGAAGTGGCCCGGCTGGACAACGACCCGAACTACCCGGAACGCGGGCGGTTCGTCCTCACGCTTCAAGGCGGCAAATGAGCACAGCCCTCGATCCCTCGCTTCGGAACCTGACCGCCTGCGGCTGCTGCCAAGGCGTCGCGGTCAGCACCCCGGTTCGCATCGAGAACCGCCCGGGCCTCTCCGCCCTCGCCTGCCGGGTTGGCACCCACGCACGCTTCAAGCAAACCCTCCTGGCCCGGCTTTCGGCCACGAACTATCCTGCATTGCGGGACCTCACGACGCGGGAGGATGCCGATTTCACGATTGGCCTCCTGGATGCGTGGAGCGTGGCGGCTGACGTGCTGACGTTCTACCAGGAGCGCCTCGCCAACGAAGCCTACCTGCGCACCGCCACCGAGCGCCTGTCGGTGCTCGAGCAGGCGCGGTTGATCGGCTATCAGCTCGATCCCGGCGTCGCCGCCAGTGCCTATCTCGCGATTGAAGTTGAGTCGACCGCCGGCGCGTTCGGACAGGCGCTGGCCACGGGCAATTCCATTCAGGCGCCAATGCAGCCCCCGCCGCCCGTCACGGTGGAAGCCGGACTCAAGGTCCAGAGCATTCCCGGACCGGACGAGAAACCACAGGTTTTTGAGACCATCGAGGCAATCGAAGCGCGGGCGGAATGGAATGCGATGAAACCGCGGCAAACCAGGCTGCATCTGCCCGCGGATGAAGACACTCATCTCTATCTCCAAGGCGTCACGACCAACCTCCAGGAAGGCTCGGCGATGATTATCGTGGGCCTCGAACGGATGGAGGATTCAGAGAACGACAATTGGGAATTCCGGCGCGTCACCAAAGTCGAAACGGACGCTGATGCCAATCGAACAAAGATCTCGTTCGAAAGACCGTTGGGAAGCAACTTGCCCCCGAGCCTCCCGCCGCAGAAGTGTCCCAAGGTCTACGCCTTGCGCCTGCGCACCGCGCTGTTTGGCCATAATGCGCCGGATTGGAAGACGCTCCCCGTGGCGCTGCGCATCGGAGAAATCAACCCCCAGACCGGCCGCTTCAACAAGGGAGCCTTCGCGGATGGCGAACACAAATGGGCCAACCACGAGTTTCCCAACGACCAGCGCTGGATCGACCTGGACGCCGTCTATCCTCAAATCGCCGTCGGAAGCTGGATCGTGCTCAGCAGCGTGCGTTACGCCGAACTCTATCAGGTCACGGCGGTCGCGGAAGCGTCCTGCGCCAAATTCACCATTTCCGGCAAAGCCACGCGTTTGACCATCGACGGAGAGCATCTGGACAAATTCTCCCCTCGAAGCGGCTCGGTCTTCGCCCAGAGCGAGGAACTGGAATTGGCCGAAACGCCGATCCGCGATCCGGTCCAAGGAAAGCAAATCGAGCTGGATGGGCGCTTCGACGATCTCCCCGACGGACGGCTTCTGATCGTCAAGGGCAAACGCATGCGGCTCCAAATCCAACCGGATGCGGAATCACTCAAGCTGGTTTCCGACACGGACTCATCCAAGACCGCAAGCCTCGCCCCCGGTGACGAACTGATTGTCCTGGAACCGGCAGTGACTGTTGAAGACGGATCCGGCGAGAAGCTCTGGCGGCTCGAGGATGAAGGCGGCTTCCAGGGAGCACTCACCGTGGCGGATCAGTTCGTGGCGTTGGTTTCCGCGCATGACGACGACGAGGACGTGGTCGAGACAGCCGTCGTCCAGAGGGTCGTCGAGGCAGACAAGACGCATTCGACGATCATGTTGTCCGGCAATCTCGCCAACGTTTACGACCCGACCACGGTGCGGATCTTTGCCAATGTCGCTCCGGCGACGCACGGAGAGACGGTCGAGGAAACGCTGGGAAACGGCGACGGCAGCCAGGCCTTCCAACGCTTCACGCTCAAGCAGTCTCCCGTGACGCACGTGACGGCAAGCACGCCCAGCGGCAGCCGGTCCACCCTCGAAGTCCGCGTCAACAACGTCCTGTGGGAGGAGGTGCCGAGCTTCCACGGCCGGGAACCTCAGGACCGCGTCTACGTCACGCAGTTGACGGACGACGGGAAGACGACGGTCGTGTTCGGCGACGGCGTCCAGGGGGCACGCTTGCCGACCGGGGTCGAGAATGTGACCGCCAAGTACCGGAAAGGGATCGGCCTGGGTGGCCTGGTCAAGGCGGGGCAATCGTCGCAGTTGATGACCCGGCCCTTGGGGGTGAAGTCGGCCGTCAATCCCCTGGCGTCGGCGGGCGCCGAGGATCCCGACACCCTGGATCAGGCCCGACGCAATGCGCCGATCACCGTTCTGACCCTCGACCGGATTGTGTCGCTTCAGGATTACGAGGACTTCGCCCGCAACTTCGCGGGCGTCGAGAAGGCGCTCGCCACTTGGGTCTGGTTCGGAGAAACACGCGGCGTCTTTCTGACGGTCGCCGGTCCGAAGGGCGCGGAGATCAGCGAGACGAGCGTGACCCACGAGAACCTGGTGGCGGCGATCACCAAGTACGGCGATCCCAACGTGCCCTTCGTCGTCAGCTCCTACCAGCCGCGGTTCTTCCGGATCCAGGGCTCGGTGAGGCTGGAATCCGATTACCTGGTCGAGGTGGTCGCGCCGCTGATCGAAGAGGCGCTGCGCGAACGCTTCTCCTTCGAGGAACGCGGCTTTGGGCAGGCCGTCGCCTTGAGCGAGATCGTCGCGGTGATCCACGGCGTCGAGGGTGTGGCATGGGTTGATGTCGATGCCCTGGCCTGCTCGGACGCCTCGGACCAAGCCGACGCGAACACGGAGGAAGCGGCGGTTTGCCCGAGTATCCTCGCCGCGCGGGTTCCCTCCGCCGACGACAAGACACCGCAGCCGGCAGAACTGCTGACGCTGGATCCCCGGCCCCTCGGACTGGAGGTGTCCCTATGAGCTTCGACGCGGAACGGCTGTATGCCTTGCTGCCGGCGATCCATCGCCTCCGGGACGCGGCCGAGGGAGAACCGCTGAAGGCCCTACTCGCCCTCATCGCCGAACAACTCGCCGTCCTCGAGGAGGATCTGGCCCAGCGCTACGACGACCAATTCATTGAAACCTGCGCCGAATGGGTGGTGCCCTACATCGGCGATCTGGTGGGTGCGCGCGGTGTCTTCGGTTACCCGAACGCCACGTTCAGTCAGCGCGCCCAGGTCGCCAACACCATCGCCTACCGACGTCGCAAAGGCACCGCGACCGTGCTCGAACAACTCGCCCACGACGTCACCGGGTGGAATGCCTGTGCCGTCGAGTATTTCGCGCGGTTGGCCACCACCCAATACCTCAATCACCTGCGCCCCAGGAACCTCGCCTTCACGACTGTGCGCGATGCCGTCACCATCACCCACCAGGACCGTGTCGATGCCGGACGCGTCACCGAGCAGACTATCCGCCTGCCTAACTGGGAAACCCTCGAGTATGCCGTCACCCCCTTCGACACGACCGCCCGCACCGTGGATGTCCGGCGCATCGCCTCCGGCCGGGGCAAACACAACATCGCGAATGTCGGAATTCACTTGTGGCCAATCGAGAGCTTCCCCGTGCAAGCCGCCCCGGCCTTTCGTGTGGACGCCCGCCGCTATCGCTTTGACCCCCTGGGACGTGATCTCCCCTTGTTCAGCGCCGCCGAGACCGAGTCGGAAATCTCGCACTTGGCCACGCCCCTCAATGTCCCCATGCCCTTGAGTCGCCGGGTGCTGAGCGAGTATCTGGCGACCTACTACGGACCCGACCGGAGCTTGCGGGTTGCCGTGGACACAAGCCCTCCTTCGCCACCGGCGGGCGCCGACGACATCTGCGTTTGCGACCTCAGCGACCTCACGGATGCCTCAGGACAGGTAACCGGCTGGGCCCACATGCCCAAGGACCGGATTGCGGTGGACCCGGTCCTCGGCCGAATTGCCCTGCCCGCGGACGCGGAACATGTCCGCGTCGATTATCACTACGGTTTCGTCGGCCGCTTGGGCGGAGGAACCTACGGACGCGCCGCCACCTTCTCCACCGATCCAAAACAGATCGTCCGGGTGCGGCGCGGCCAGACCACAATCCAGGCGGCGTTGAACGCCCTGGCCGGCACCGGCGGTGTCGTCGAAATCGAGGACGATGGCCTCTACTTCGAAACACCCACCGTCACCGTCCCCCCGGGAATGTCCATCGAATTGCGAGCGGCGGACGAACACCGTCCCGTCCTCTTTCTCGATGGCGAGTTGAGCATCACCGGCGGAGAAGCGTCGGAGTTCGTGCTCAACGGACTGTGGCTGGCCGGCGGCAACGTCCGGGTCCCGTCCACTACGGGCGCGGGAGATGCGAACCGGCTCGCGACGTTGGCCCTCAGACACTGCACCCTGTCCCCGAGCGCGACCCCCGATCCGCGAATCGCCTCCCCACCCGCGTCGTTCCTGGTGCCGGTCCACCTCATCGTCGATCAACCCGACCTCGATCTCGAGATCGCCTCGAGCATCACGGGACCGCTGCGGGTCCGTACCGAGGCGGCGGCGACCATCACCGATTCGATCGTCGACGCCGGTTCGCCCGAAGCCCTGGTCTACGCGGATGGGAGCGGGAACGACTACGGCGGGGCGCTGACCGTGCGCAACAGCACGCTGGCGGGCCGCGTGCGGGTGGACGTGTTGACGCTGGCCACCAACACCATCTTCCACGCCCAGGCCCAACCTGCCGCACCGGACGAACCTCCGGTCAAAGCCCGGCGCCTGCAGGAGGGCTGCGTCCGGTTCTGCTACCTGCCGCTGTCCGCCAGGGTGCCCCGGCGATACCGCTGCCAACCGGATCAAGCCTTGAACGACCGCGCCAGCGAATTGGACGTGGCCTCGAGCCTCGAGCTGACGGACGCGCAGAAGAACCTGGTGGCGACTCGGGTAACGCCCGTGTTCACCTCGCTCCGCTTCGGAGACGCGGCCTATGGCCAGCTCAGCCAATTGGCGCCACTCGAGATCCGCCAGGGTGCCGACGACGAAGCGGAGATGGGCGCATACCACAACCTGTACCAGCCCCAGCGCGTCGCCAACCTGCAAACGCGGCTCGATGAGTACCTGCGGTTCGGATTGGAAGCGGGCGTCTTCTACGCAATCTGAAGCCCGAGCGGTGTGCCTGTGGCTTGCAGTCGAACATCCCGCTCGCGTCCACCGACAACCGCCGCCGCCGCAAGAACCTGACGCAAACGCTTCACTGAGGAATCACCGCGATGCACAACACCGTCACCCTCACCCGCCCTCCGGGCACCCTCTCCCATCGGATGGGAGAGGGATGGGGTGAGGGACGCGTGTCGTCCACCCGGAGCGCTCCTCAGTAAGCCAGATAGTGGAGGACCGTTATCATGCCTGGTGACTATAGCCGACAAACCTTCGACCCCCGCAAGCATTACGCCGGCGTCCTCATGCAGCAAGGCCGCGTGCAACTCGACGCCGACTGGAATGAACAACACAGCATCCACCAGCATCGGGACGTAACGGAAACCCGGGACGTCGTCGGTAAGTGCGGAGCCCCGCTCGCCGGCGGTGGGTTCAACCTCACACTCATCGACGGCGGGCGCGATCTCCAAATATCTCCAGGGAGAATCTACGTGGACGGGATTCTCTGCGAACTCGAGCCGGAAGCGGTGCCGGCCACTGTTGCCTCGACGACCCCCCTCAAGTTGCAGCTTTGTTCCCTCGTGGTGGACGGCCGTGCGCTCGCGCAGGGGGATTGGGTCGAACTGTTCGCCCAGGGATCAAACCCAGGCACCGATGCCGTCCGGCAGATCATGTTCGTGGACCCGGACAAGTCCCTCATCACCCTGGACGGCGACGCGCCGACCGTGGCCATTTCGCCCCCCGACAACCTCCGGCTGCGACGCGTCGTCACCTTCTTCACCCAGCCGGACTACCCGGACCCCGACATCGACGGTCTGCCCCCGGGCTCAATGCCGGACGTGTCCTCACCGGCCCTGCCGCCGGGGCGGTATCTGGCTTACCTGGACGTCTGGCAGCGGGAAATCACCGCTCTGGACGATCCACGGATCCGCGAGGTGGCGCTGGGTGGACCGGACACGGCCACACGCTTGCAGACGATGCAGCAGGTCCGGCTGTTCGCCCTCAGCACCGATTCGCTCCCGGCACCGCTCGATTGCACCACCGACGTCCCCGAGTGGGACGACTTCATCAAGCCCACCTCGGGACTCATGAACGCCCGAACCCAGCCGCCATCGCCCGACGACAACCCCTGCCAACTCTCGCCCACCGCCGGCTATCGGCGGCTCGAAAATCAACTCTATCGGGTCCAGATCCACGATGGAGGCCTGCGCGGCGAGGCGACCTTCAAATGGTCACGCGACAACGGCTCCGTCGAGACCCAGATCACCGAGATCGACGGCGCCAAGGTGAAAGTGAGCAGCACCGGCAAGGATGAGGTCCTCGGCTTCCAACCAGGGCAGTGGGTCGAGATCCTCGACCGCGACGTCGAACTAAAGGGAACCCCCTATCCCCTGGTCCAGATCAAGGCGGTGTCCCCCGAGCAGAATCTCATCACGTTGAAGAACGACATCTCCGCCTACCGTGCCGCCGCGCGGAAACTCCGGCGCTGGGACCAGGACACATCCGACGACGTCAGCGGCCAGGGGCTCATTCCCCTCGCGGCCGGCGATCCAGACGCCACGACCCGCGGTTGGGTGGAACTCGAAGGCGGCATCGAGGTCCAGTTCGAGGAAGGCACCTACCACCCCGGCGATTACTGGCTGATCCCGGCGCGCACCTTCAGCGGGGAGATCGAGTGGCCACCCTTCGAAATCCCGAATTCCCATCCGATCCCGCAGCCGCCCCGCGGCATCCATCACCGCTACTGCCGCCTGGCGTTGGTCGACACGACGGTGGAGCACCCGGTGGTGCACGATTGCCGTTGTCGGTTCCCTTCACTCAACCAGGCCCAAGGCCTGTGTTATGTCGGCGGCGACGGCCAGGAAGTCATGCCCACACGACTGGGTGCCGGTGATCTTGTCCGGCTACCCAACCCCCTCGTCGTCGGAGTTCTCAACCCGCAAGGCTGCCCGCACCCGGTCAAGGTGCGTTTCCTCATCAAGGAGGGGACCGGCCAACTGCGCAAGCTGGAGTCCGATTCCACTGGCGCCAACGTGGTGGATGCCACGACAGACGAACACGGACTGGCCTACTGCTGGTGGGACCTGGGCGCCGACCTGTCCTCCGACGCAAGCCGAAAGAAGAACCTCCCAAGCCAACAAGTCGAAGCGTTGTGGTTGGACGAAGATGACAACCCCCGGGGTTTGCCCATCCGCTTCAACGCGAATCTCAGCATCGCCTGCCAGGTCGCGTATGAACCGCCCGAGCGCTGCGACCTCCTTGCCGACCAGCACAACGTGCAGGATGCCCTGGACCGCCTCGCAGGCGCCGTGAGCCTCTACCCCATCGGCCCGCAGCACTGGGAATGGTCCGGCAGGCCACCCTCACGGGAAGTCGAAGTGAAGGTCCTCGCCGCCAACCGTTGTGGCCCTGTGAAAGGCGCACCGGTTCAGTTTAAGGTCATCGCCGGAGGCGGTGTGGTTGATCCGGAGCCGGCAAAGACGCCTGGAGACGGCTGCGTTAGCCGTGTCTGGAAGCTCGGCTGGAAACCAGGGTTGCAGGTGCTGCAGGCAACGCTGGGGGAAGGGAAGGGCGATGAACTCAGGCGCTCGCCCCCATGGGCTCCGCCCACCACTGTCTTCTTCACCGCCATCTGCTCGGACCGTGCTATACGCGTCCGGAAGATCGTCGTGGGGGAGGAGCAACGCGAGCTCAGCAATGACAGCGATGTCGGACTCCAGGAATTCACCGGCCGGCTCCGGGTGTTCTGTGAATCGGACCCGGTCGAGACCGGAGGCGCCCCGGACACCGCCGGCGACATCGATCCGGTGTCCGTCCAACGGGCGACTGTCGGCGTCACACTGGAACTGCCGATGTTGGAGTCGGGCCCACTCTCCGTAATCGGGGCCAGCCGGCTGAACTACGGCGAGATTGCGGTGGCGTTTTCCAAGCCGATCGCCCTCCCGGAAGCCGCCACACGGTCGTTTCGACTTCTGGACGCCTCCGGCAAGGAAACCGGCAAGGTGGCCAATGCCGTCCTGGGAGAGGATGAACGGACTGTCCGCCTCACCGTCCAGGGGCTGCAGCCGGACGGCAACTACCTGGTGCAGGCCCGGAACATCACCGCAGCGGCTGATCCCAGTGAGACGATCCAGCCCGAACGCGCGCTGGCCTCGTTCCATTACTCCGAGGCCGACGCTCCAAACCGGTTCGCGCTGCTCAGCGCCACGCCGATCGCCCCAGACGTCGTCCGCCTCCAGTTCTCTCAGCAGGCGGACGCGGGCGCTTTGCAGGCGATGGCCAACTACCAGGTACTGGATGGCGTGACGGTGATCGCGGCCACTCCGACTGCCGACGGCATGGCGGTCGACCTGACGCTCAGCGCATTGGAACCAAACCGCACCTATCAGGTGACGGTCGCCGGTGAGCTTCCGGCGGTCGACTCACGCTATGGCATGCTGGAGCGCCCTCGGTCCTTTGCCAGTTTCTACGTCGGCGGCGCCGATGCCCTGGTCGGGTTCCACCCGGTGGTGCTCGCCGCCCAAATCGGCGTCAGCAACCGCACCATCACCTACCAACCAACGACCGACTGCAGAAGCTGGTTGCTCGGCACCGTGTCCTCGCTCCTCGCGCGCACGCCGGACCGGCGGATCCTGGCCCGCCTCAGCCTGAAGGGGAACTTCATCTGGGATGCCAAAGATCCTGACCTCTTGCTCGATGGAGATACGTTCGGCCAGCGTGGCAGAGACAACCGGACGAGCCTTCGCCTCGAATCGGGGAGCGGTGACGGCCAGCGCGGCGGCGACTTCGAAATGTGGTTCTGGTTGGTCGGAGAAGCGAAGGGCCGGGTGAGCGGCGGTGCTGGAGGGAAGGGCCGCCTGCGGCCGGCTCGAAAGATCACGCCGGTCCCGTCGGTTGCAGTCGGCAAAACCGAGCGCAAAGCGAAAGCGCAGCCCGCGCCCTCGCGCAAGCGACGCCGGAGGACGTCGTAAAGACGCGCGACCCGGCGCCGGCATTGACCGCGGATGCCGGCACATCTGCGCGAACAGCGGGCAAAGCCATGAACCCGGTCGCCATCGGCATCCCCGTCCACGCCGACCCCGCGCGCTGCCGTTCCACGGTCGAGGCCGTCCGGCAGCAGAGCGAAGTCCCGGTTCGCCTCCTGTTGATTCCCGACGATCCGGACCAAGAGACGCGCCGCGCGCTCGATTCCTGGACGGACCTCCCCCAGTTGCCTAGCGAGCCTCCATTCGGCGCGCCCGCCTGTTTCAACCGCCTGGTGACCGCTACGGAGGAACCGGTGGTTCTCCTGCTCGAGAGCGGTTGCGTGCCGGGGCCGGGATGGCTGAGGCGCTTGCTCGAGGCGCTCGAGGCGGATCCGCGCCATGGATTGGCCGGTCCCTCCACCAACCGATCCTGGAACGAGCAAGGCCTCTTTCCCAAGGCCCACGGGCAACGTGACGCCATCGCGAGAACCGCTCGCGAGGCGGCGGAACGGTTCGGCGCCGAGGTCCGCACCCTCGAACCGCTGCACAGCCTCGCCGACTTCTGTTACGCCGTTCGCCGGGAGGTCATCGCCGAAGTCGGTCTGGCGGACGAAGGCTACGGCCGCGGCCCCTGCTGGGAAATGGACTACAACCTCCGCGCCGCTCGCGCCGGATGGCGCGGGGTCTGGGCCTGTTCGGCGTATGTCTGGCGCGCCCCCGTTGCCGAATGGCGCCGACGTCAGGAAGCCCGGCTCTTCGAGGCCAGCAAGCGACGCTACCAGGACAAGTTCTGCGCCGCGCGCCTCGGGGGAACCAGAACCGATTACTGCCGCCACTGCCGTGGTGAATCCTGCCCCGATTTCGCGCCTCCGCCGTTGTTGCAGGCTCGGACCGACGAACCGGCTCCGACACACAGTCCCTTGCCGCCGCCGGAGACCGCCGCCGTCCGCCTCTCCATCGACGTCGGCGATCCGCTGTTGGTCTCCTGCATCATGCCCACCTGCGACCGGCTGCGGTTCGTCCCCCAAGCCCTCCATTGCTTCCGGCGCCAGAACTACTCCCGGCTCGAACTGATTGTGGTGGACGACGGCGCGCAATCCGTCGAACCGCTGCTCCCTCCGGATCCGCGGATCCGGTTCGTGCGGCTTCCCAACAAGCAGTGCCTCGGGGCCAAGCGAAACCTCGCTTGCGCGATGGCGCAGGGGGAAGTGATCGCCCACTGGGACGACGACGACTGGTACCCGCTGGACCGCATCCAGTCGCAAGTGACCGCACTCAGCCGCGACCAATACGCGATCTGCGGCACAAGCTCGCTGTTCTTCTACGAACCGCAAACCGGCCGCGCCTGGCAGTACCGCTACCAGGGAGGTCGGCCGTGGGTGGCGGGAAGCACCCTCGCCTATCGTCGGTCGTGGTGGTCGGCACACCACTTCGCCAAAATCCAGATCGGAGAAGACTCCCGCTTCGTCTGGGGCGCGCCCGCCAGGGCCGTTGGCGACTTGCACCGGCCCGAACTCTGTGTGGCGCGCATCCACGACGCGAATACCAGCCGCAAGACAACCCACTCCAGTTCCTGGCAGCCCTGCACGGTCTCCACCTTGGCGGCACTGCTCGGCACCGACTGGCCGGCCTTCGCCCTGCCCGGCGGCGACGCCCCCTGCCCCGCCCAGCCCCGGGTCTCCTGCATCATGCCGACCTACAATCGTCGCGCCTTTCTTCCCCTTGCCCTCGAGGCTTTCCTGGCGCAGGACTACCCCAACAAGGAACTGGTGATCGTCGATGACGGAGACGACCCCATCTCCGATCTCGTTCGCGAACTCCCGGAAGTCCGCTATGTCCCGCTGAAACAGCGGACTCCGATCGGCGGCAAACGCAACCTGGCCTGCGCGTCGGCGCAGGGCAGCATCATCGCCCATTGGGATGACGACGATTGGTACGCACCCGCGCGCTTGTCCCGCCAAGTCGCCCCTCTGCTGGCCGGACAGGCGGAGGTCACCGGCCTCGAGAACGCCTATCAACTGGACTTGGCCACCGGCCAGTTCTGGCGCACCACGCCCAAGCTGCATCGCCGGATGTTCGTCGGCGATCTGCACGGCGGCACCTTGGTCTACTGGAAACGCCTGTTCGACGAGGGACTCCGCTATCCCTCGTCCAACCTGGCCGAGGATGCCGCCTTCTTGCGCCAAGTCCAACGGCGCGGCGGGCGCTTGTTGCGCCTGGCCAATCCTGGCGTCTTCGTCTACATGCGCCACGCGCACAACGCCTGGCAGTTCGCCACCGGCCAGTTCCTGGATCGCAACGCCTGGCAGCAGGTCCCCCGCCCCGAGTCCCTCCCCGAACCAACCTTGCACGCGTTTCGTCTGGCCGCAGGCTTCGACGCCGTC
This sequence comes from uncultured Verrucomicrobiota bacterium, assembly GCA_964432995.1. Taxonomy (GTDB): domain Bacteria; phylum Verrucomicrobiota; class Verrucomicrobiia; order Limisphaerales; family JAHDYP01; genus CAYSPU01. The sequence goes on along the minus strand of CAYSPU010000014.1, from coordinate 18,495 downwards.
ACCCCCCTCGCCGTTCCACTCGGTAACCACTAGCCCGGAAGCCTCGTGCACGAATCCCCCGTGAGATGTCCGGGCTGGCAGCGTGCCGGACCTGGACGGGCCGAGACTCTGGCGGAACGGGCGGATGCTCTGCGTCTGTTCCACTGATTCGTTCGCCGGCTCGGTGTGGCGTTGTGAGGTCACATCGATCTGCCGGCCTCTCCGGTGATCGGCCGGATCCAGTATGAGACCCCGCGCCTTCGTTGCCATGCCGTTCCGTTCCCGCCCCAGCCCGGACGGCAAGCCGACCGATCTTGCCGTGGACGCGAAGTCACAGGGCTGCCTCACCGCGCCGAGTCCGCGATTGTGGACGGCCGGAAACTGCGTCGGCTTGGCCGTTTGCCTGTTCTCGACCCAGTTGCTCGGGCAGTTCAGTTCGTCTGCAAGGACCAATGTGGTGGAGTCCGGCCAGACACGGCCAATCCTGCCGGCGGAGATCCTCTGGGTGACTCCCAACCCCGCGTTGACCGAGCCTGGAGTCCACGTCCGTCGCTCTCCGGGAGACGCCTTGGTCACGGCGACCAACGGCATGACACTGTGGTATGGCGCACAACTGACGACGGCGCAGGAAGCCGAGGCGTTGCTCCAAGTTGGCAGCCTCACATACTACTTGCTCCAGGGGAATGCCGAGGTTGTCATTCAAGCCGAGGTGGACGCGCCGAGTCCGGCCGCCAGGGAACCGGCCACGCCGATCGAGGGCGAGAAAGGTTGGTTCGAAAAGGTGCGCTTGCGTTTGGAGCGAGGATGGGCCTTCGTAACCGGCAAATCCGGCGGAGTGGTCTACGTGGCGGGCAGCGCCTCGGCTTCGACGGGCAACACTTCATTCGAGATTGGGCGCATCCCGGAGCGAGACCAATCGGTATTCACCGTCGACTCCGGATCTCTCACGGTGACGCAGGGCGGGAGCATTGTACCACTGGCAGGGGGTGATGGATCCACCAACTGCCAGGTGCTGCTGGAAGGGACGAATGCGCCGGTCGTCAAGTCCGCCTCGGCAACGCTGGCGAAGGGACCCGTCCAATGGTGGATCTACTATCCCGCGGTGCTCAGCGTGGACGATCTGCAACTCGCGACCGCCGATGGCGACTTGAACCGTTCCCTTGCCGCATACCGATCCGGGAGATTCCGGGATGCCGTCCGGGCGTATGCGCCAAAACCGGAGCCAACCAACACAACCCATCGGGCGTACCTGGCCGCACTCCGGCTCGTGCTCGGAGACGTCGAGTCCGCCCAGAAGATCCTCGCCACCTTACCGTCCGACTACGAACCGGCGAACGCACTCCGGACCTTGATCAAGGCCATCTCGGGAGAGACGCGCTTTGAACCGCGCCCTCCCACGACCGCCTCCGAGCTGACGGCGTATTCCTACCTGTTGCAGTCCAGGCTCGACCTCGCCGGCGCGCGCGATTCTGCCGAGCAAGCGACCAAGAAATCGAAGGACTTTGGACTGGGGTGGGTACGGGTCGCCCAACTGCGGTTCGCGGAAGGAGAAGTCGTTCCGGCTCGGCGCGCGGCGGAAACGGCCACCAACTGCAGTCCTTTCCATGCAGAAGCGCACTCGACCCTCGGCTTCATCCTCGCCGCCGCCAACAAACCGCGCGAGGCGGAAGCGGCATTCGAACGGGCAATCGAACTCGATCCTTCGGTGGCGGATGGCTGGCTTGGCCGGGGCCTCTGCCGGATTCGCTGGCGCGACGCGCACGACGGCATTTCGGACCTCCAGATTGCCGTGGCCGTTGAGCCTCGGCGCGCGCTGCTTCGCGGCTATCTGGGCAAGGCGTTCCAGCTTGCCTGGAACGAGCATCGCGCCCGCGAAGAGTTTGACCTGGCGAAGTTCCTGGATCCAGGTGATCCAACCTCCTGGTTGTACTCGGCCCTGCTTCACCAGGAACAGAACCGAATCAACCCGGCAATTGTGGACATGGAGGAGTCGGTGCGCAGGAACGACAACCGGCGGCTGTTCCGATCGCGCCTGTTCCTGGACGAGGATCTCGCAATCCGCAGCGCAAACCTGGCGTCCATTTACCGGGACGCCGGCATGGTCGACGTCAGCCTCCGCGAGGCAGCCACCGCCGTAACCCACGACTACGCGAATTCCTCCGCACACCAGTTCCTGGCTGACAGCTACAACGCCCTTCGCGATCCCACCCGCTTCAACCTGCGGTACGAGACGCTCTGGTTCAATGAATGGCTCCTGGCCAATCTGATGGCGCCGACGGAAGCGTCCAGTCTCTCCCAGCACCCCTCCCGGCCGGACTACTCGCGTCTCCTGGCCCGGGATCATCTCGGCCTGTATTCCACCAGTGAGTACCGCAGCGACGGCCAACTGCGGCAGACTGTGTCCCAATTCGGATACCAAGGGACGCTTGCCTGGTCCGTCGATCTGGACCTTCAGCAAAACGATGGCGTGCGCCCCAACAACGAACTCGAGCGCTTCGAGGCGTCCATCCAGCTCAAGCAACAGCTCACATTGCGGGATTCGGTACTCGGCGTTGTTCGGCTGTTGGACTTCGATGCCGAAGACAACTTCCAATACACGCAGCCTTCACGGGAGTATCATCCGGACTATCGATTCGAAGAAGAGGGCCTGCCGGGCATGTTGCTGGCCGGGTATCATCGCGAGTGGAGCCCAGGCGTGCATACGACCTTGCTCGCAGGACGGCTGGCCGATGAACGCCACTTCACGGACGAGCATCAAGAGTTCCCCATACTGGGGACTATGGGGGACATGGTGGTAGCACCGTTTCCGGATCCCGCCATAATGACTTATGACTTCGAGCACAACTTCGAAGTCTATTCAGTGGAGCTGAATCAGATTTATGCAGATCACCACAACACCTTGAACCTCGGCGGCCGCTATCAATTCGGTGAGTTCAGCGCCCATTCACAGATGCAGCCAAGCGAACAATGGATGGAACGTTCGCGGTATACCTTGAGCCCGGACATCCTAAACAACGAGTTCACCGAGGACATGCGGCGCGGCTCGCTTTACGCCTACTATACGCGGACGTTCCTTGATACCCTCCACGTCACGGCCGGAGTAGCCTACAACACGGTGACGTTCCCAAGGAACGACCGGAACCTGCCGGTCGTCGAGGGACAGGACACGGAGGCGCAGTGGTCGCCAAAAGCGGCCCTGGTCTGGAGGCCTTGGAACAGAGCAACCCTTCGGGCGGCCTACAGCCGCACTCTGGGCGGCGTGAACTTCGACGAGAGCGTCCGCCTGGAGCCTGCTCAGTTGGCCGGCTTTGGCCAGGCATACCGCAGCGTGATCCCCGAGTCATTGGTGGGCTCCGTAGCCGCACCCACATTCGAAGTCATGGGCTTGGCGGTTGACTTCAAGCTGCCATGCAACATCTATTATGGACTCGAAGTGGAACGCATCGATTCGGAAGTCGACCAAGCGCTGGGCGCCATCACGGTTCCACCGCAGTCGATGACGCTCGGCGCCAACTCCCGGGTGCGAGAGAGCATCGACTACCGGGAACAGCGGGTGGGCTTCACTCTCAACCACCTGGTTGATGACGAATGGTCCATCGGCTGCAGTTACCACTTCACCCGTTCTGAGATCAGCCAGTCTCTCCATGACGATCGGGCCGGCGACCTGCACCGTTTGGCACAGTTCATCAGGTTCAACCATCCGTCTGGTCTGTTCGCCGTCGAGGAACTGAGCTACTACATTCAGAATAACGAGGGATACGACCCCGGCACGGCGGAGCATGAAGGCGATCACTTTCCCATGCTTAACGTGGGTATTGGCTACCGGTTGCGACGACAGGCCGCAGCGATAACGCTTTCCCTGCTGAACCTCACAGACGAGGACTATCAATTGAATCCGCTGACTCCCTATGCCGAGATGCCGCGCGAACGCGCCTTCCAGCTTCGCTTGGAGTTACGGTTCTAGCAGATGCCGGATTTCGGCAGTCCGACACCCTGCGAGGTGAGCTCGAACACTCGGAGCACAGCGAGCACCAACAGAAAGGAGACCAGATATGAAAGCCGTCACTGCATCGAGACTGCTGGTGGCATGCCTGCTGGGATTCCCAGGCACTGCCGCCGGCCAGGGATTCAGCCTTCCACCTTCGTGGGTGGTCGATGCGGACCTGTCACAGCCGGGTTTCAGGGTGCGCACTCACCAAGTGGAACTGTATGTGCCGAACCGGATCCAGCGGGCCGAGGACCAGCTAGCCGATCGTTGGGTCGATCATGCCACGGGCATTCCCGAGACGAATGTGGCGAACACCTCGGACTTTGGAACCGATGGGTATTACACCGAGGACACCTATATCAACTACAACCAGGATGCCCTGGGACGTTTCGACCCATCTTCCCACGAGGGATTCTACGGAGCCAATGCGCCGACTTGGGAGGGCCAGCGACTCGAGCACCCGATCCCCGGCATTCCCGGGTGGTACGGCAGCAATGACTACTTCGCCCAGGAAATCCTGACCTATCTGGTACTTCAAGAGGGCTACTACTACATGACCGTCAACAGTGATGATGGCTTCAAGGTGACGGCCACTCGGGGCGATCCGCGGGATGAGCTCGCTCAAATCGTCGGCATGTTCGACGGCGGACGGGCGGCGGCGGACACGACATTTGGCCTGTATGTCGCCGCCTCAGGTGCGTATGCCTTCCGCCTGCTCTGGTTCGAAGGTTCTGGCGGGGCGAACGTCGAGTGGTCTGTCCAGAAAGCCGGAGAAAACGAGCGCCTGCTCATCAACGATCCGTATGCCACCAACGCGGTCAAGGCCTACCGTTCTTCCGTCAACGAATACGCCTATGCCCGGCGCGTCGTCCCCTCTCCCGGCGCGGTCGGTGTGCCGGCCAATACGGACATCCTGGTTGAATTGGTGGACGCGACGGGCGAAGCAGTCGACCCAAGCTCCCTTCAGTTGATGGTGGACGGCACGGAACAGACGCCACTGGATGTTGTCAAGCAGGGCAGAATCACCAGCATTCGTTGGCACAATCCAGCGACACTGCCCCCGTGGACGAACTTTTTGGCTGAGGGGACTCGTCTGGCCGAGATCACCTATGATTTCCTCCCCGGTGGACTGCTGCACAATGCGCGGACTCAGGGTGGGCATATATCGCCGCACGGGACGGGCGGTCCCATAAAGCATCACTGGGAATTTGACGTTGCGGCTTTCGAGACGTTGTCGACTAAGCTGTGCCGAACGAATACAGGCCAGATTCCCGGATTCAACTACCGGCTACACCAGGTCTCTCCCCAAGAACAGCCAGCCGCCACAATCCAAGGCGCCGAGGATCTCTTGGAGGGGAGCCTGTCCTTGGCCAACCTGGCGGCGGAACCCGAGGGGGCGATTGTCGGCTCACCAGTCAATCTAAACCAAACCGAGACGCGCGCAGGCAACTTCTCCGGCGACGACACAGTTCCCGGGCTCACCACGGACCAATCATCCGTGGCCAGTATGGACCACTTCGCCATGGAGATCTCGGCGTTTGTGTCCTTCCCATCGAGCGGGTTCTACGTCATGGGAGTCACCAGCGACGACGGCTTTGAAGTGAGCACCGGTCGCCTCGGCGAACGGAACGCCGCGGTTCTGAGTGCAGTGGACGAGAGCCGTGCTGCAGAAGCAACGATCTTCGGTTTTCTGGTTCTGGAACCTGGACTGTACCCGATACGCCTGCTGTGGTTCGAAAACACCGGGGATGCCAGTCTCGAGTGGTTCACCATCCAGGACATTGACACGTGGGTGCTGCTGAACGACACCGACCATGGTGGTTTGTCCGTCTACCGTACGGTCACGAGTGAATCGCCCCCCGTGGACGCGCCGCCGACCCTGGATCCGATCCCGGGCCAACCTCGGATCAACCATAACGCCGGTGTTCAAACCGTGTCGCTGACTGGGATCACGGCCGGCGGCGGCGAATCCCAGGAACTGGTTGTTGCCGCGACCAGCAGTAATCCGGCAATCATTCCGGATCCCGCCGTCTCCTACACCTCACCACAGTCCACCGGCATTCTGACGTACGTGCCCACGCCAAACACGGGTGGAAACGTGGAGATCACCGTCACCGTCAGTGAGACGAACGTGCTTGGTATCCCGCTTAGCACGACGCGTTCGTTCCACGTCTTTGTGGTTGCACCGGCTCCAAGTATCATCCTGGAAAGCCTCTCGGTTGACAGCGCCGGATTCCGTTTCTCCTGGGACGCCCGGGCGGGAGAGCAATTCAGGGTGCAATCCCGCGACCAGTGTGCCGCCGGCGCGAACTGGCAGGATGTCGCCGGAATGCAGTTCATCACGGCCACTGGCAATACCGCGTCAGCGCAATGCCCGGTTGAGGCATCCCCGCGGTTCTTCCGCGTAGTTCGACTGGAGTAACTCCGTGCAGCAGCGAGTGAGGAGATCCCCATGGGCGAGCTCCGAAAACGACTCGTGATCGTCTGCCGGCTCAGCGGTCGCTGCGTCCTGGCCACGGTGCTTTCCGGCCTCTTTTGCCTCATGTGGGTGGGTGCGACGGGGTCGAGTTCGGGCCGCGCCGTCTCGTGGCTGGAAAGGCGGTCCTACGATCTCCCGTTTCGGCTGCGGCGCCAGGCGGTTCAGCGGCTCGAGAGTGAAGTCACCCTCATCGAGATCACCGCTGACAATTGGAGTGCTCTGGGCGGCGGCAAAGGCCCCGAGGGGGGTATTGCGCGCTCCAATATCACTCGCCTGCTGGAGCGGCTCTCGGGGATCGGTCCCCGGTTGATCTTCCTGGACTTGCGCCTCTCGGTCAGTGATGCAAACAGCACCGAGGACAAACTGCTTGCAGATCAGATCGGCCGGACTCGACGACTCGTTCTCGTAGGCCGCGCGAATGCCGGAGCCAGTACGAATCTTGCGGACCGGTGGGTGGCGCCCGTCTTCGAGAAGAGAGCTTTCTGGGTGGGGGCCGACGATGTCTTGGAGCTGCCAGATGAAACGGTCCGGATGTTGCCCGGTGTGTTTGTCACCCACGTTGGCGCCGCTGGCGGTAGTGCGGCGAACGCGCACGCGGACACCGGCACCAACCGAGTTGCGGCAGCTTGGGTGGCTGCGGGACTGTTGGGTGCTCCCATCACGACAAACGAGAAACCGGAGCAGATCCGATGGCTCAACTACTACGGACCTGGGCGTGCCCCATTCCATCATCTCGACTATGCGGATGCCTTGGCGATGCCGTTGGAGAGTCTGCGAACGAACATCGAAGGACGCTGCGTGTTGATTGGCGATACGCGGCTGGAGAAGGGCGACCGGTTCCGCAATCCATGCAACGCCAATCCCAGAGACCATTTACCTGGCGTCGACGTGCAGGGCACGGCCCTGATGAACCTCCTGCACGGCCATTTCCTCCGCGGCCTGTGGCCACCGGCTCAGGCCATCCTCGTCACGCTGTGGGGCCTCGGGCTGGGGCTAATGCTGACCGTAAACCGGGGGCGCAGCAGGCACCTGGCTGCGATCACGGCCGGTTCGGTCCTCGCCATCTGCTCGGCCGCGGCGCAATTGGGCTTTCGGGTTTGGTGGATCTGGATGATCCCTGTGGTCATTCAGTGGCCGGTGGCCTTGTTGCTGGCCTCGCGTCCTGTCAGGCATCTGATCTTCATCAGCTACAAGTCGGAAGACGGAAGTGATCAGGCCCGGGCGCTGGTGGAACGGCTCAAAGCGCTGAGAATTGAACCCTATTTCGCTCCGGATGAATTGAAGGCTGGCTCGGCGTTTTCAGCTCGGATTCGACGGGAAATCCGCAAAGCCCCCATCTTCTTGCTCGTGCTGACCCCCAAGGCGCTCGAGGATCTGCCCCGTAAGAGTCGCGGTCAAGCTATCGAGCCGACGATGCCCTCGGACAAGCCCGAACAGGAGCCGTGGGTGGCGAAAGAGATTCGCGAGGCAATCGAGAGAAGATGCCGAATCGTCTCGGTCCTTGCGGGGACTGGTCCGTTGGTCGAAGGCACTCTTGAGAAGCCGTTCGACCAACTGGAGGGGAAAGACGCCGTGAACTACGAGAAGGGGTCTTACTTCGACGAGATGCTCCGACGCATCTGCCGCGGTGTCGCCACGCCCCGCCATGCCTGAGGCCTCCGGACCAATGAGGGCGCCGCGTCCAATCCGAATTGTCGAAATCTGAGACCTGATCGACTCGACGGCTTTGCGTTAGCGCCCAGGCCCGAACCTGCACCACGCAGCATCCGGGATCCGGAAGGAGTTCCACCATGAACCAGCCCGAAACCAAACCTCTCAGGATCAAGCTCCCGGCCAGCGTAACCCGCAAGCCGAGCGGCGGCGGCAGCATGCCGTTGCCAGGCATCCTGGGCGCCACGACCCGCGGAGGAGGGAGCGAGTTGGACCCGCTGCTCGAAGGGATCGAGGTCAGGAGGACCTACGACTTCGTCGCTCCGACCCGCGGCCGGGCATCGGGCGCGGTGACGTCCCTGGATACGACGCAGCCCGAGTTGCTCGCTCTGGAGGCGGAGGACGGCACCACCATCTTCATCCGCTCCGATGCCTTGGCCGAGGCGGTGGCTCGGGTGCGGCCTGAGGCCGTGGACGATCAAGGGGAGGTGGACTTTGCGAAGTTCCGCGATCCGAACGCCACCGCACGGGGCGTGGGTGACATCCTCTGGAAAGTGGCGTCGGTGCTCACCTTGCCCAAGGACGGGCTGCTGAAGGAGGCAGAGGACCTCGCCACGAAATGGGCTCGAGAGAAGCTGGGCGATCTGGCGACCGGCAAGCCCTACGACGTCGCATCGTTCCTCGGGGCCAAGGCGCTGATGTGGAGCATTGAATCGCGACTGGCGGGCCGCCCCGGGCTCTACTTGTGGCGCAACAGAACTCTCGACGCTTCCGACCGCTGTCTTCCCGGCGACCCGCGCCTGAAGCCCGTTGCCGAGGGCAAGCCCACCCTGGTGCTCATCCACGGCACCGGTTCCCATACCTTGGGCAGCTTCGCCGACCTGCGTCAGGACGATGACGCCTGGGACCTTCTCGAGCGGCGTTTTCCCGGTGGCGTCTTCGGCTACGAACACCGGACCTTCTCGGAAAGCCCAACCGAGAACGCCCTGGCACTGCTCGATGCCCTGCCCAAAGGCGCCAAGGTATCCCTGCTCACGCATTCGCGCGGAGGCTTGGTGGGTGACCTGCTCTGCCTGGGCCAGGTGACGGACGCGGTGATCAATGCTTGCACCATCGACACCCGCGATGCTCACGACGCCGAAGGCCTCGAGAGGGAGGCACAGGAGGAGCGGACGCGGCTGCGCGGCCTTCACGACCGTTTGGCCGGTGGCCACATCACCGTCGAGCGCTACGTGCGTGTGGCCTGCCCCGCACGGGGAACGCGCTTCCTGTCGGAGAACCTGGACGTGGCCCTGTCGGACTTTCTCAACCTGCTGCAATGGGGCGGCGGGGCGATCGTGGGAGCCACGGCCGTCGCCCTGGGGGGGCCGGTGGCCGGCCAGCGGTTCGGCAAAGGGGCCTCGAGCATCCTCGGGGTGGTCAAGCGCCTGGCGCTCGAGATCGCAGGGCGGCGCATCGACCCTCGCCTGGTGCCCGGCATCGCCGCCATGCGCGTCGAGTCGCCCCTCGCCGCCTTCCTCGCCCATCCGGACACGCGGCGTCGCGACGGCATCAACATGGCGGTGATCGCCGGCGACACGGAGTTCGACGGTCTGGGTCTCTCCAACCTGCGTCGGCGCATCGCGAACCTGTTCTGCGACTGGCGGCTGTTCGACCGGCATGACAACGACCTGGTAGTGGACACCGACTCCATGTACGCCGGCCTGGCCCTCCGGGAGGGCGCGAAATACCTCTACGTCCAGGATGAAACCGTCAGTCACTTCCAATACTTCCGCAACCGGGCCACTGCCGATGCGATGCGCTCCTGGCTGGTCGAGGACGACCTCGAGCGGGTGTCCCCATTCCTGCCCATCACCGCAGCGAGCAAGGTCTCGTGGCAGGACCGCGAGGCCCGGCTCGCACAACGGGGAGAAGCGGCGGGGCCGCGTCCGGTGGTGATCCTGATCCCCGGCATCATGGGCACCCACCTCGAAATCAAGCGCAGGCCGTCGGACAAGCCTGGCAGTGGGAACCGCATCTGGTTCGACCTGGCCAGCCTGTTCGTGGGCCGGCTGGGCGACCTCAGCGACCCGAACGCCGCCAAGGTGGCGGCCGAGGACCTGTTCGAGATGTTTTACGGCGACCTCGCTGACCATCTGGCCCTGAGCCATAACGTCATCCGCTGTCCTTACGACTGGCGCCAACCCCTGGACAAGTGCGCCGAGGCGCTTGCCGCCAGAATCCAGGACGCGGCCCGGAGATTCCCCGGCCAGCCCATTCGCCTGCTGGCGCACAGCATGGGCGGCTTGGTGGCAAGGACCCTCATGGCGAACCACGAGAGCGCCTGGAAGACCGTAACCGATTCCGGCGGTCGCCTGGTCATGTTGGGCACGCCCAACAACGGCTCCCACCTCATGGTGCACACGCTGCTGGGCAAGAGCAGCTCCATCCGCAAGCTCGAGAAGATCGACGTGGCCCACGACATGAACGGCATCTTGAAGATCGTGGCGGGATTCCCTGGCGCCCTGGCGCTGCTCCCTCGGCCGGATGGCTTCACCGACGCCGGCCATCAGCCGGGCATCGTCGAGGCGGCAGAATACTACGAACCGAGAACCTGGCAGGAATTGAGGCGGCGAAACACCGACCGCTGGTATGGGGACGGCATCGGCGCCGATCCCGCCGCCCCTCTCCTCGAGCAGGCTCGCCGGGCCTGGAACGACCTCCCTGTGACGCTCCCCAACCCCGAGCGGGTTGTTTACGTCTATGGCCAGAGTGACCAGACCCCGTGCGGCGTGCTGCGCGGGGCGGATGGCCGGCTCAAGCTCCTGTTCACCTCTTGCGGTGATGGTTCGGTGACCTGGAAGTCGGGTCAGATCGAGAGTCTCGAGGAACGTTCCTGGTACATGCCGGTCGAGCACGCCGACCTCACCGGCGAGGAGGATTACTTTCCCGCCATCGTTGAACTGCTCGAGAAAGGCACGACGGACAAGTTGGGTCGTCTCCCCCGGGAACGCGGACTCGAGAGACCCCCGGTCGTGCTCGAGGCCGAACCCCCCGTCGTGGCCGGCGAAGAGGAACTGGCCCGCGCCTTCCTCGGCAGCGGGCTGCGCCGGCGGAAGACCACCCGCGGTCGGCAGGTCCTCGAAGTGTCGGCCTGGGCCGGCGATGTGCGTTTCCTGGACCAGCCGGTGCTCTGCGGCCACTACATCGGCGACGTCATCTCCGGCGCCGAGGCGGCTCTCGACGAATTGCTCGAGGGCGCCCTCTCCGAGCGCGAACGGATGAGCGTGTATGCCGGAGAGATCGGCACGTCAACCATCGTCCTGCGTCCGCCCACCGGCGAGGAACGGGCGCGTGGCAGCTTGCCGGGCGCGGTGGTTGTTGGGCTGGGCCAGTTCACCGGCCAACTGAGCGCACGTCAGGTCACCGAGACGGTGCGCGGCGGGGTACTGCGTCTGCTCCTGCAGTTGCGCGACGCCCTCGGCCTCACCGCAGAACGGCCCGTGACCCTCTGCAGTTTTCTCATCGGTTGGAGTTCGACCACCAACCTCAGCGTGAGCGAGTCGGTGGCGGCCATCGCCCGCGGGGTGCTCGAGGCCAACCGTCGGTTCCGCGATGCTGTTGGCAAGTCGCAGGAACCAGTCCTCGCAGTGACGAAGCTCACTTTCGTCGAGCTGTTCCGTGACGCGGCCATCACGGCTGCCAGCGCCGTCCTTGATCTACCGGAGCTGTTGGCGGGGGAACTCCCGCGGCTGGGCGCACGGATCGAACCCGCCAACGCCCTGGTCGAGGGCGAGGGGGTCATCGAACGCCTGGGTGCGGCCGGCGACCTCGGGCATTGGTCACGGCTCATTGTCACCGATGCCGAAGCCCCCGAAGTTCGTTCTGCCCCCGAATGCTGCGAACTCCGTTGGCAATCGCCGTTGCCGCCGGCCCTGCTGCGTCAGCTCAGCGGGCAGGGCGGGCACCTTGGGAAGCCGAACACCACCGTCCCTCCACCCCCCGCCGAGAACCAGTCCGCAGGCCCGCCGTCCGGCACGCCGGACGGCACCGTGCCGCCCGCGGAGCCGGCCAGCGTCCCGCTTCAAGCCGTGCCGTTCGAAGCACTGCCGACCGTATCACGCTACTATCCCCGGAAGCTCAAGTATGTGTTCCTGTCGGCGCGGGCGCGGGCGGAGGTGACCTTGCAGCACCGCCAGCCGGGCCTGATCGAGGCCATCATCCGCGATCAACGGCACAACCCGGCCTACGATGCGAGGCTGGGGCACACTCTGTTTCAGCTCATGGTGCCGCTGGACTACAAGGCCGTCGCCCGCGATCAGTCGCGTCTACTGCTGGTGTTGGACGACTACACCGCCAATCTGCCTTGGGAACTGTTGCGGGCAGACGAGGAACCCCTCGTCGTGAAGATCCCCATGGTCCGCCAACTGGCCACCATGCGTTACCGGCCGGCAGTGCGCACCGCCAGCCGCAACGCCGCCTGCATCATCGTCAACCCCAGCACGGACGGTTACGACAAGCGTTTCCCGGGCGGCAAACCGCGCCTGGACGACCTGCCCCGCGCCGTCGACGAGGGCCGGGCGATCAGCGACAGCCTGCACCGCGCAGGTTGGAGCGACGCCGACATCGTCCTGACACCGCCGGAGAAATCGGCGCTCGACATCTTCGCCACTCTCTATGACCGCCCCTACCGGGTACTGGTCATCTGTGCGCACGGCATCTTCGAGGCAAGAGCCATGGACGGCCGCGCCTACTCTGGCGTCGTTCTCTCCGACGGACTTCTGATCACCGCCGTCGAGATGGCTCAGATGGAAGTGGTCCCCGAGGTCGTGTTCCTGAGCTGTTGCCACCTGGGGAGCATCAGCAACCCCTACAGCGAGCCCAATCGCCTCGCCTACAGCCTGGCCCAGCAGTTGATCGAGTCGGGGGCGCGCTGTGTGGTGGCTGCCGGCTGGGCGGTGAACGATGAAGCCGCCTGCACCTTTGCCAGTGCCTTCTTCGATCACCTGACCCAGGGGAACACGTTCGGCGATGCCATCTTCTACGCCCGCCGAGTCACCCATCGCCAACACCCAGCCACCAACACCTGGGGCGCTTACCAGGCTTACGGCGACCCCGGCTACCGGCTGCGTCCCGGCGGCGAGGAGGAAGCCGGCCGCCGTCGCCCTCTGGTAGCGGTGGCCCAGTTACTCGCAGCAATCCAGGGGCGCCGCATCAAGAACAAGCGCCTCAAGGGCGACTCGAAGGCCCCGAGTTTCAGCAAGCAGCGCCAATGGGTCGAGTCGCAGTTGGCCAAATGCCCGCCCGAATGGAAGGATCGCCCCGACGTCCTCCAAGCCATCGGCGAACTCTATGGCGATTCTGGCGCGGAAGGCTTCGAGTCTGCCCGCGACGCCTACGAACGCGCCGTTCAGTTGGAAGACCAAGTGGGCCGGGTCGCGGTGAAGACCATCGAACAACTCGCCAACCTCGAGGCACGACGCGGCGGGAAGCTCGCCGATCAAGGAAAGCACGAGCTGGGACTGAAACTGATCGAAAGCGGCATTCGCCGCATGAAGGCCCTCGCCCAGACCGTGGGCGGCCAGGGACCGCCAGCGAAGAACGCCGAGCGTGCGGGCATTCTGGGCAGCGCCTACAAGCTCCAGGCAACCGCGTTGAGTCGACTCGAGCGGAAGTCCTGGTCGGACATCTCCGCCGCGCTCGGTGAAGCCGGGCGGGCCTACCAGTCCGCCGTCGAGGGAGATCCGGCTCGGAAACCCTATAACACCCTCAATGCCCTGACTCTGGCCTGGTTGTCCGGAACGCTCGACCAGCCGCCGCGTGAGGCCATCGCCCTGGCCCGTCGTTGCGGCGAACAAGCACGCAAGGACTTCGCCGCCGACAAGGGATTCTGGAATGCCGTGATGAGCGCCGACGCGGCGCTGACCGCCTGGCTGATGGGCGACCCGCTCGATAAGCCGCTGGAATCCCTGCGCCGGTGCTATGACGAGGCAGTAGCCAAAGTGCCCAACTCCGCCCGCGAGTGGGACTCCGTGGTCAAGCAGTGGCGGATCCTCGCGGGCTTCCTGCGCCTTCGCCGCCAGGGCGACCGAGACAGGAACCTCAGCGACGTGCTGGAGAAGCTGGCCGAGTCCCAGGGGTTGGCGACCAGCCAAACCGCCGGTCGCCCTCCGGGCACCGCCGCGCAACAACACTCGCGAGAAGCGGCGGCAGCCAAGATCACCCACCCCCGCCGCACGAAGCACAAAAGACGACCCTCCTGAAGGAGAGATGTTCAACCAACGACACACTATGAAACGCAAAGCCCTCCTCATCGGTATCAACAAATATCGGATCCCCGGCGCGGACCTGCGCGGGTGCGTCAACGACGTCCAGAACCTGCGGTCCGCGCTCACGCGCTACTTCGGCTTCGCCAAGCGCGACATCACCCTGCTCACCGACTTCAAGGCCACCAAGAAAGCCATGCAGTCCGCCATCCACAAGTTGATCGCCGGTGCCCGAAGCGGCGACGTCCTCCTCCTTCACTACTCGGGCCACGGCGCCAACGTGCCCGACAAGAACGGCGACGAAGCGGATCGTCGCGATGAGATACTCTGCCCGACCGACCTGGACTGGAAAGACCCGTTGCTCGATGACTGGCTGCGCAGCGAGTTCGACGCGCTGAAAGCGGGGGTCAACCTGACGGTCATCATGGATTGCTGCCATTCCGGGACCAACACGCGAGCCCTGCTCCCTCCCGATGCGCCCTCCATGCCGCGGTACCTGCCCAACCCGTGGGATCTCATGGCGGCCGAGTCGGGGCGGCGCCTGCGGGGCAGCGTGAAAGGTGAGCTGCGGAGTTCCTCGCGGGCCGTCCGCCGGAAGCGGGACGTCGTCACGGCCAACATCCCGGAAGTGCTGGTCACCGGCTGCCGGGACACGCAGACCTCCGCCGACGCCTACATCGGGGGCAGCTACAACGGTGCGCTCACGTATCACCTCGTGAAGGCGATTACTGAAGCCAGGGGCAAGCTCACTTACCGCGAGTTGCACCGGCGCACGGTCGCGTTCCTGAAAAAGGAGGACTTCGATCAAGTGCCGCAACTCGAAGGCCGCAAGGCCCGGTTCGACCAGCCGTTCCTGGCGCCGCTGGTCTGAGGTGTAACAATGAGAGTGTTCATTGCCTACGGTGGTTCGACCGGCAAGCAATTGGCGGAACAGATCCGCCGTTGGCTGCCCACGCTCCTCCCCTCCGCAGATCCCTACTTCGCGCCCTGGGACACCGCGAAAGGAAGCCGCTGGCGGGACGTCATCGATGCCCAATTGCACGAATCCGCCGCGGCGGTCTTGTGCCTCACCGGCGACACTTTGCGCCGGCCCTGGATCCTGTTCGAAGCGGGTGCGGTCTCCCAGCGATCCCGCCTCTACCCGCTCCTCTTTGAGGTCTCGCCCGATGCGATCTGCGATGGGCCCCTGGAACAATATCATGCGACCGAGTTCGCTCATGACGACCTGCTGCGGCTGCTTCTGGATCTGCAGGAATTGCCGGGGATGACAAAACGGCGGGAACCGGTCCTCCGCCGCGCCTTCGAACGCACATGGCCGAGACTCCGGCGAGAAGTCGAAGGGATCCTCGCACGTCAGACCAAGGACCTGGCCCAGCAAGTCCTTGGAGGTTGGTGGGAGCGGATCACCTCGCCCGAGCAGGCAACCGCGCTCAGCTTCCTCCAGATCGAATCCGAGCCGGGCGGCCGCAAGCTTCGGTTGGTCGGCACATCCTACGGGCGCGACGGCACGCCGACGGCCGCTTGGGAAAGCCGGATTGCGTTTGTGGACACGGATCGCGCCACCATGGGTTATCTCTGGGAGGGCGATAAACTGACCAACACGCGAGGCAAACGCCGCGGGATTGGCCAGATCACATTCATCCGGTCGCAGACCGGACGTGTGGACACCGGCCAGGGATCATTCGATGACACCGACATGCGAAGTTCCTACCTGCTGAAGACGTTTCGGCTTGCCCGGGCCACCGCGGCCGAAGCTGCCGTCATGACCGGCGCTTCTGATGCCCGCAAAGCCGCACAGGTGAAGCGCCAGTTGGCCAAAATGAAATGAACTCCCGCAGAGTGGCGCAATCACTGCCCCTGCGGCACAGGCTGGCCGGCAAGCATCGCTCCGATCGAATGCACGGGCATCGCATGGAGTTCCCAGATGCGCCGTATGCCGGCGCGAACGAGTCGTACGGCAGGGAGCCGACGGCCGCCTGCCTGCCGCTTCATCACCCAGACCGGACCCGACGGCGGCCATCGAGTTCGGGACAATCAACGAACAGCAGCCGCTTGAACAACGAGTGAGGCCCCTATGCGCAATCGAGCTTACAGGATCTTTCTCAGCCACAAGATCAAGGACCGTCACCATGCCCATGAGATCAAGACCAAGATCGAGACGCTCAACCCGAAGGAAGTGAAGGTCTACGTTTGCGAGGAATGCCCTCCGGGCCAGAAATACCGCGAGGCGATTCTCAGGCGGCTCAAGGCCAGCGACCTCCTCATCTTCCTCTACACCTCCGCAGGAATGCAGTTCGACTGGTGTCTCTACGAGACGGGCTTCTACGATGCCAAGCACGTCGACAAGTTGAAGGTGTCGCAACGGCGCCCCCTCGTGGTGCTCTACGGTCGGGGAATGGTCGTGCCGCCTCCCCTGGAGGTGTTCGAGAATTACCAGGTGGACGCCGAGAAGCCGGAACGCCTCATGGATTTCCTGGCTTGGCTCTTCGACGGCACCAATCACGGGCCGGCATTGAACAAGAAGGTGCTTCACGACCCCGCGAGCAAGGCATTGGTGCGCGACGCGTTCCTCGCGCCGTTCCTGGCGGAGGAGATGCCCGTGCAGTTCGACCGAGTCCTCACATTGCTGATTGCGCCTTCCGGAATCCCCGCATTGCGAGAAGAGGCCACGATCCCTGACGACAGCCAGGTCGTCGGCAAATTCAGCGCTCTGCGGCTGTTCGCCTTCAATCCTGCCATCATTACCGTCACGTGGAAGCAGTTGTGCGGGCAACTGCGCGCCCTGGACCCTCAGAGTCCCTGGCCCGGCACGTCCTGCCTCTGGACCGATCACCTGGGCGCCATCCTGAGAGAAGCGGTTTCAGATCGAATGCCGGCCGAGGGATTGCCCCTGTTCTACAGCGCGGCGGAGAAAGCCAGCTATCGTCCCACCCTCTTCAGCATGCTCAAAAAGGGGGATGGTGCGGTCGAGTTCCAGATCAGCTTTACCAAGCTGCCCACCGAACTGGGGCTTCGGCTGAGCAGCCAGATGGCCATGCTGGCCAACCTCCTCGATTTCTGCATGATGTTCAAAGCGGTCCTCGATGACGCGCAGTTTGCCGAACTCCGATCCTCGGACCGGCCAATGGACCGAGAAGCGCTCATCCAGATCGGAGAGAGGTTCATGCTGGCGCTGAACACGATCCGAGTCGAATACCAGAATCGTGGGCTGGCCGTGAGCCATATCGCGGACGCGTTCGGCGCGGAAGGCGAAGACCCGAGCGGCTCGCGGAGACGAGCCCTGGAGTTCTTTCAGCGCTATGTCGACGCGCGAAAAAGACTGTTCGATGCCTTCCCCACCGGCGACGTGGTGAAGGCGCGTGTGTGTTTTGGCGTCTTTTCCGAAGTCCAGCGCGAATTCCTGAAGATGGCGGCGCGCCGCTACGCCGAGCTCGCCGAGCGACAGGAGTCATGACAACTCTCGAAGAAGCCCGCAACTGGCAGAGCGAAGGCGCGGTTGTCGATCTCCATGCCCATCCGGCGCTGAAGACGGAGATTCTCCGTCTCAAGTTCTGGAAGCGTGCCGCCGCCGGCAAAGGATTCGCCCCCACCAGACTCCGCACCAGCCTCCCGTCGCTGGACGCCGGCGGTGTCAACGTCCTCTTTTCGTCGATTCACGTTCCGGAGCGGAAACTGCGCGATGACTGCTGGCTGGTCCGGCCGGTGTCCTGGGTTACGCCCGGCCTGGCCAAAGCCCTGAAGGGCGATCCCTTCGAAGTCACCTGCAACATGCTGACCGGTTTCGAGTCGGCCGTCGCGGAAGCCAACCGCCACACCACGGGACGCAAGGCCGTCATCGTCCGCAGCCAGGCCGAACTC
The DNA here is from genome assembly GCA_964432995.1 of uncultured Verrucomicrobiota bacterium. Taxonomy (GTDB): domain Bacteria; phylum Verrucomicrobiota; class Verrucomicrobiia; order Limisphaerales; family JAHDYP01; genus CAYSPU01. The sequence continues at coordinate 296 of CAYSPU010000014.1, read as the reverse complement.
GAACCGGCGTTGGCCGACCCGACCCGGCCCATCGTCGTCCTGCACTCCGTCGAAGGCGCGCACAGCCTCGGCGGCATTCTCGTGAATCTGCGCGCCTTGTTCGATCAAGGTGTGTGTCTCTTGACCCTGGCGCACTTCTATCCGAATGGCGTGTCGCCGCCAGTCGCCGGCGTCCCTCGCGACCACTTCATCCGCAAGCTGGGCTGCTTCCGCTGGAAGCCCGATCTGGAGGCCACGCTGCCGCCTCTCGGCCAGTCGGTGGTCGAGGCCATGCTCGAGTGGGGGATGTTGGTGGA
>CAYSPU010000013.1:34612-38854 GCA_964432995.1 uncultured Verrucomicrobiota bacterium | reverse complement strand
CAGCGACTGGAACCCCACCTCGAAGGCAATCTCGCTGATACGCAGGTTGCGGTTGAGCAACAGGCCCCTCGCCTTCTCAATCCGGATCCGCGAAACGTAGTCGGTGAAGTTCAGGCCCGTCACCTTCTTGAACATCTTGCAGAAGTAGAACGTGCTCGTGTTCACCGCCCGCGCCACCTCGGTGAGCGTGAGGTCCTCGGCCTGATGCGCCGTAATGTACTCCTTCGCCCGGGCGATGACGGGCGGTTCCTTGCTCCGTTGCTGCACCACAATCTGGTTGCTTACCAGGGAAAGATGCTGCGCGAAGATCCCCAGCAGCTTGACCACATACTCGTACTGCCGCCCCTCCAACACCCGCCCCCGAAAATACGCCTCCCGCAACCGCGCCTCCTCCACCTCCAACCCCCAGCTCCGCGCCAGGGCCAACACCCGGGCAAACTGCTTCTCGGTCGGCCGCCGCCGGAAGACCTGCCCCGTCTGCAGGAACCCGATCAGTTTGTCCCCCACCTGCACCGGCACCGCAGTATCGCATAGCCCGAACGGACACGTCACCGAACTGACCTCGCCCCGGGCCTTCTCCGCCAGATGTTGCTGCACCTGCAGGCAACTGGCCGACGACCGGCTCTTCTCGGCGATCAGGGCGCAGAACTCATTCTCCTTGCGACCACCGTGAAAGGGCAATTGCCAGGACTCGACGGACCGGAGCACCACCGGCAGCCCGGTCGCCTCGCTGAACGCTCGCTGGTAATCCTGGTAGAGCGTCGAGCTGAGCAACACCTCGATCAATTGTTTCTGGTCGTCCATCGGCGTCGGCCTCGCCTGTCGGCCGCATTCCCACCTATTGGCTTCGCGCGCGCAATTTACGCATACTCCAGCCCGGCCGCAAGCCCCACCAAGTGCCATTGCGTTCAGGACCGGCCAAGGCTACAACAACGCACCAATGACAACACGACGTCTCCAGGAACTGGCCCGCAAACACGGCACCCCGCTCGTCGTCATCGACCACGCGGTCCTCCGCCAGAACTACGCGGAGTTCAGGAAGCACCTCCCGAAAGTCCAGGCCTACTACGCCGTCAAAGCCAATCCGGATCCGGACATCCTCCGCACCTTGTACCGAGCCGGCGCCAGTTTTGACGTCGCCTCGATCGCCGAGTTCATGCAGGTCTACGACCTCATCAAGCAACTGCCCCCCAAGCAACAGCAGGATTTTATCTGGGACAAGGTCATCTACGCCAACCCCATCAAACCCCGGGAGACCCTGGAGAAACTCAATCCCTACAAGCCGCTGGTGACGTTCGACAACGCCGCGGAGCTGGAGAAGATCCGCCGCTTTGCGCCCCATGCCGGCGTCGTCCTCCGCCTCCGCGTCCCCAACACCGGTTCCATGGTCGAACTCTCCTCGAAGTTCGGCTGCGACCCCGGCGACGCGGTCGACCTGATTCGGAAGGCGTCGGATCTCCACCTGGTCGTCGAAGGCCTCAGCTTCCACGTCGGCAGCCAGTGCACCAACTTCGAGAACTTCATCCAGGCCCTGAACATCGCCGCCGCCGTCATGAACGAGGCCCGCAGCCGCGGCCATGCGATCAAGATCCTCGACATCGGGGGCGGATTCCCCGCCCCCTACAACCGCCACGTGAAGCCGTTCGGCCAGCTCGCCCGCATGATCCACGCCGAGATCGACCTCCTCTTCCCCAAAGACGTCCAGATCATCGCCGAGCCCGGCCGTTTCCTGGTCGGCACCGCCGCCACCTCCCTGGCCCGGGTCGTTGGCAAGACCGTGCGCGACGGCAAGACCTGCTACTACATCGACGACAGCGTCTACCACACCTTCTCGGGCATCATCTTCGACCACTGCCAATACCCCCTCGAGGCGTTCCGCCGCGGCCAGACCACCGTCTGCGCCGTCTTCGGCCAGACCTGCGACGCACTCGACACCATTTCGTTGTCCAACGAGCTGCCCGATCTCGAGATCGATGACCTGGTGTTTGCCCGGAACATCGGCGCCTACAGCAATGCCTCCTCGACCTGGTTCAACGGTTTCCCGCCCGCCAAGGTCGTTCATGTCAATCAGAGGTAGCCACCAGTGCGACTCCTGCACCGAATCTCGAAGCTCCGATTCTTGACTTCTTGCAGCATCGCGCCTCTGGAGGCAACACTGCCCTCATGAACCACCAACCGCGGGTAGGGCAACCTCTCCGAGGCCGCCGAAAGAGTATGCGCAGGAACCGCTCGTTCCCGGCGCGATGCGGAGACCCGCTCGCGAGTCCTCCTCGGAGCCTGCGCACGGGACTCCTCTCGTTGCTCCTCGTCTCCAGTGTGCTCGGACTGGCCGGCAGTCGCCTGGAAGCCGCAACCCCGGCGCCGTCCCCGTCCACCGGCGCACCCTGGTTCCGTCCCGGGCCGCAGGCGGGCGCGTTCACCTTCGACACCGGCCTGCTGCGGGGAACGTTGCGCCGCGAGGGACGCGCCCTCGGCCTCTCCGAAGTCGTCCACATCCCCACCGGCCGGCGCCTCGACCGCAGCAACGGCTTGCTCAGTCACTACCGGGTGTTCACGCGCGGGGTCCGCTACGGCGGCGGCGCCTGGGACTGGCCGAGCACCGCCCAACTCCTTGAGAATGGTGCCGTCGAGGTCACGTGGCCGGCGGCGGACGGGCGCCCTTTTGACCTCGTCGCCCGTTACCGATGGCACGACGCCGCCTCCCTCGACGTCGAGACCGTCGTTCGCGCCAAGGCCGACCTGAGGGCGTTCGAGTCGTTCCTCGCCTGCTACTTCGATGCGGCGTTCAGCAACTGCCTTGTCTCCGTGAAACCCGCCTCCGGCGGAGGCACCGCCCCGAACCTCCTCCCCGCCCGCCGTGAACTGGGGGAATGGCTGATGGCGCCCCGCGATGATGCCGCTGCCGCCGTCATCCGCGACGGGCGCTGGAAGCTCGAACCCAACCCGGTCGCGTGGACCCTCCTGCCTCCGCTCGCTCGGCCGCTCGCCCTCCGCCGCGACCCGGGCAGCGGTTTGACCGCCATCCTCCTGGCACCGCCTCAGGACTGCTTCGCCGTCGCTATGCCCCACGAAGCCGAAGGGCATTACTCCCTGTACTTCTCGTTGTTCGGACGCGACCTCGCCGCCGGTGAGGAGGCCGTCGCCCGCACCCGGCTTGTCCTCGCGGTTTCACCCACCGACGCGCAGACCGAGAGGCAGTACGAAGCCTACCTCCGTGAGGAGGGGGCGAGGTAGCAACGGCGCGAGCGCAGTCTGCGGTGCCAACTCCGTCAGCGGTTCTGCGTCACTCGCACCCTGACTGCCTCGAGGAGCTTGCCGACGCTCTCAATCTGCTGGCGCAGTGCAGGCCAATCCGCGTCGTCGAGGTCGAAGCCAGGGTAACGGTCGCTGAAGTAGGCTTCGGTAAGCGCGTTGACCAAGGGATGCGCAGGACCCGCCACGTCCGGTTGTTTCCAGGCCACTCTTCACCTATCGCCTGAACCTTCGATTCCCCTGGGGTCTTCGCATCGGGCTATCGTCAGGCGCGAACTCCCTGGGGGCGTTCACTTGTTCGGCAACGCTTCGGAAGCGCCGCGTGATCCGGTCGCAAAGGGAGGAAACCAGGACCTCGTGGCGCCGCTTCAGGTCAGGACTGTAGGCGGCAAGCGTTGGGCCAATCCGACGGGCCAGTTCCCAGACCCGGTTGGTGATGACCCGGTCGCTGAACACGTTCGTACAGAGTTCTCCCAGGCGCGCGAAGTATCGCGAGCTTCCCTGCGGGGTCGACATCACCGCCTGAGCCACCAGCCCGCGCATCGCCGGATCGATCGGGCCCTCCGGGGGAAAGTGACCCGGCGGCCAGTCGAACATCTGGTCGAGACCGTGAGGCATGAAGATCATCCGGTCGGCCTCCAGATCGTGAAAGAGCCGGTAGTTGTTCCGGTTCAGCCCGTAGCCGTCCCAATGACACGTCAGGATCTCCAGCGCGAGCATCGTGACAAACCGGTCGCGGTCCAGCACCTCGCCCAGCCGCTCCCAGCGGCGATCTGCCTCCGGCACAAGAGCGGCCGCCAGTAACCGCTCGATATCCGACTGCTCTTCCGGGTCATCACCCGAATTGACGATCATCCCCGGATGAACGTCCCGGACAAAACCGCCGTCGTACAGGTTGCCTTTCACGTTGTGGAAGTAACGCCGCAGAAAATCCCTGTTGTAGCCCTCCGTCAGAACGTAAAGCCCCTTGTCCACCCCGTTGATCAGGAC
>CAYSPU010000013.1:18665-34602 GCA_964432995.1 uncultured Verrucomicrobiota bacterium | reverse complement strand
TGCCGTCCGGGGCCATTAGAAATATCGCCTCGCCGGAGTTGTTCAGCGAGAGCTTCGAGTAGCCGTGGAACCGACGCCCCGGCTGGTGCTTGGCGAAATTCAGAGTCAAGGCCGGCTTGTCGTCGAAAGGACGAAAGCTGCCGGCAGCGCCTTTGAGATGAAGGGCCACCCCTGCGTACACCGCGCCCCCCTCGTGAACCGTGGCGAGCGCTTCCGGGCGATCCTGCGGCGTCCCCCGCCAACCACTCCACTCGTACCCCTGCAGCCTGGCCACACCCTCTGGGGCAATCTCGATCCGCAGCCGCAGCAGGTCGCCGGGCACCTCCGACTGCGGAGGGGAAATCTGCGTCGGACGGTAGCGACGCCGCGGAGGAGGCGCCGGCTCCTGATGGATCCAGGACGTCAGTCGTGGCAGGAGAGGGAACTCGGGATCGGGTGGAAACACCGTGTAGCGAAGGAGCAGCACCACGCCCAGTATTGTCCACACCGCCACCCGGCTCGCCCGCCGGGCTATCGACAACGGCTTTCGCGACTTCCGCATTCCTCTGGATCTCGCCAAACATCGAAGCCCATCCACATTCGGATCGCAAGTCTCATCCGGCGGCAGCGAGCGCCGGGCGATACTCCCTGATGACCTCCGGGGCAGGTGACCCGTCCATGCCCGCCCCGTTTCACGCCGCCGGCTTCAGTGGATTGAGCCAACAGAAGCCATCGAACCGGGCGAAATCGTTGCCCTCTCCTCGGGGTCACATCTTCATACTTGACATTTCTGGCGAGTCGTTGATCCTCCTCGGCCATGGCTCGTCCATTACGAATCCAACGTGCCGGAGGACGGTATCAGGTAACGGCGCGCGGCAACGAGCGCCGCGCGATTTTCCGTGATGACCGGGACCGGCGGCATTTCCTGGAGCTTCTGGGGGAGCTGCCGGAGCGGTTTGGCACCCGCGTGCACGGGTGGGTCCTCATGGACAACCACTTTCATTTGCTGTTGGAAACGCCCGAGGCCAACCTGAGCCAGACCGGGCAGTGGCTGAACGTATCCTACAGCGTGTGGTTCAATCGTCGGCACCAGCGCAGCGGGCACCTATTTCAGGGGCGGTTTGGCGCGGTGCTGGTGGGAGGGGAGGGCGAGTGGCTGGAAGTGGCCCGGTATGTCCACTTGAATCCGGTGCGGGTGGCCCGGTTGGGGCTCTCGAAACCAGAGCGGCAGCGCCAGAAGACGGCGGCGGCGGTTGATCCCGGCGCCCGGTTGGTAGCCGAGCGGCTCCGGGTCCTGCGGGACTACCGCTGGAGTTCCTATCGGGCGTATGTCGGATTGGCGGCCGGTCCCGGTTGGCTGACGCGCGAAGCACTGATGGGCGCCAGCGGCGGGCGAACGGTCAGGGAACAGCGCCGGGCGTTTGCGGCGTATCACGAGGCGCCGCTGCGGGAGGGGCGGCTGGAACGGGTGTGGGACCGGGTGGTGTCGGGAGCGGTGCTGGGGAGCGAACGATTTGTGGCGGAGGTAAGAGCCGCCTGGAAGCGTCGATCGGCGGAGGAGGCTCGGAGCGGGGAGTTTGGTGGGGGCGTGGCCTGGAAGAGGATTGTCGAAGCGGTGGAAGCGGTACACGGCGGGCGGTGGGAGGAGTTTCGCGACGACTACGGGGACTGGGGTCGGGACGCGGCGCTGTATTTGGGGCGACTGCGGGGCCGGCTCAGGTTGCAGGAACTGGGGCAGTTGGCGGGCGGAGTGGGTTACACGGCGGTGGCGCAGGCGATCCGGCGGGTGCGGCAACAGATGGACCGGGACAAGACCTGGCGGCGCCGGATCGACGCGGTGACCGCGCAATGGCCAACAATGATATGACCCCACCCACCACGAGCGCAGGGGAGCGGACACTCGAAACCGGTCATCGCGGACCGCGGCGCGCATTGTTGCTGTCCACCGGCAGGCGCTGTGCTAGGCTGCGCTCGTGGGTCAGGGAACGTTCGAACACGTCATCGAGGAAGGACGCGCCTTGCAGGAGCGTCTGGCCGGCTTGGTACCGGTCGCCGTTGGCGGCACCGCCGCCGCGGTGCATTGCCAGCACCGGTACTCGCTCGATGTCGACGTCGTCACCCCGCTCCTGAGCAGCCGGTTCGCCGGGATCGCGGCCGATCTCGAGCGCTGGACAGGGTGGCGCACCAATCGCCTGAACCCGCCGGTGCTGATCCTCGGAGAACACGGCGGTGTCGAGCTTGGGGTGCGCCAACTCCGCCGGACCATCCCCCTCCAAACCACCGAGGTCCAAGGTCTACGGGTTCCGACCGCTGCCGAGATGTTGCGCGTCAAGGCGTTTCTTCTCGTCGAGCGCCGGGCCACTCGTGATTTCGTGGATGTCGCCGCGCTGGCCCTGCATCTCGGAATGGCCGCCGCGACAGATGCCGTTTCCTTGCTGAATCTCGCCTACGGCCCGCGCACGCCACTGACCTGGATCAGCGCCCTTGCCGAAGCATGTGAGAGCGAGCCCGTCGACCTTGCCGCGGTTCCGCTGACGACCTACAAAGGCCTGCGTGGGCCTCTGACGGATTGGGCGTTCGTGGCCGGCTGCTGCCGGGATCTGGGGCGAGGGGTGCTGAAACTCGAACTGGGCGGAGGCCTGCCGGCCAGCCTGCCGGCCGACATGAATCCGGAGGCGCCGCACCCATGACTCCATCGCGCACCACCGATACTCCTACGGCGCTGGATTGGCTCAACCTCATCCAGCGCGGCGGCACGGAGGAATGGAAACGGCTCTACAGCCTCTGTCACGATCCGACGATCGCGCGCGCGGTGGCGTCGGTCCTGCCCCTGCGCGACCCGGACTTGTTGGCTCCCGCCCGGCTCTGGAAGTTCCTCCTGGAGGACTTGCACCCCGATCTCCGGATCGACTGGGACGAACAACGACACAACATCGGCGTCTGAGGGGACGGCGGGCCGCAGCCGCTTGTCCCGCAAACGGCTCTCCCGATAAATCGTGCATATGCACGATTTATCCGCACCGCAGCTCAGCCCAACGTCCTGACCCGTCGTTTCGTTCTCCTTCCCGCCGGCACGAGTGTGTTGACGCTGTGTGCTGGATTCATGATTCGCATTTCATCGCACCGGTTGCAGGGCCACCGACCGCAAGTTCAGCGGCTGCCAGCCGTCGCGCACCGGGCGTACGGCGAGCGTCACGCGCCCCGACTCCGCAATCGTGATCTCACCGAGAGTCACTCGCGCGAATGTGCCCTAGTCGCCCGTCACCGGCGCCTTTCCCTCCAGCCTTTGGCCTCCGACCTCGACGCGGAACGAGCCGCTTCCGAGCGCGGCGATCTCCGCCGTCACGGTGAACCGGCCCGGACGATCGACCTGGAACGGCCATTCCACCCAGTCGCCCGCGTCCGTCCAGAATCCGATGTTGTCCCGGTTGTGTCCGGATTCGTATTGGATGGTGCGCCCGTGGCAGGTGGCCTCCGCCGCCGGCAGCGCCACCGTGCCATCGGCCGCCTGGCGAAGCACATACGGCACCACCTCGAGCGGACCCCGCAGCCGCAACTCGATCACGGTGCAGATCGGGTCCGGCGCGGTGTTGGGGACTTTGATCTCCACTCCGTCGGCGGTCTTCGCGCCGGACAGTCTCCCCTTTCCGGCCAGCAGCCGGACGCGACCCGGTTCGTTCCTGAGCCCCGGCACGACCAGCCGTCCGTCCGCCGGCCAATCGAACACGTGCAGAAACAGAGTCACGCGGTTCCCTTCTTCTCGTCGCGTGCACCGTCCCCACGGCAGTCGCCGGAAGGGACTGGGCTGGGTCGCATAGATGGCCTCGCCGTTGGCGCGCATCCATTTTCCCACGGCTTGCAGTCGCTCCACGGACGGTTCCGGGATGAGGCCTTCGGACGTCGGGCCGATGTTCAGGAGGAAATTGCCTCCTTTCGAGGCGATATCCACCAGGGTGCGGATCAGGGTTTCGGCGCTCTTCCAGTGATCGTCGTAACTCTTGAAACCCCAGGTGTCGTTCATCGTCATGCAGGTTTCCCAGTCACGATTCGGGTAGCCCGTGGCGGGGACGAATTGCTCCGGGGTCTCGCTGTCGCCGGCGTAACCGCCGCCGAGTCGGTTGTTGGTGATCAAGCCGGGCTGGAGGGATACCAGCGGCAGCAGGCGTTCGGCCCGTTCCCTGGTCATATCGACCGGCGTGTCCCACCAGAGAATCGCCAGCGGGCCGTAATTGCTCAGAATCTCGCGCACCTGCGGGATGGCGACCTTGTCCAGGTACTCATCCATGTTGCCATTCTGTGCCGGGTCCCAGTGTCCGCCGGCGGCGGCCCCGCCGGGGTGGTTCCAGTCCTGCGCCTGGGAGTAGTAGAATCCCAACTTCAGGCCGTGTTTCCGACAGGCCTCGGCCAGCGGCTTCAACAAATCCTTGCCATAGGGCGTCGCGTCCACCACGTCCCAGTCCGTGACCTTTGAGTCGAACAGGGCGAAGCCGTCGTGATGCTTGGACGTGATGACGATGTACTTCATTCCCGCCTCCTTCGCCAGGCGCACCCACCTGTCGGCGTCGTACCGCACCGGGTTGAACGAACGCGCGTATTGCCGATACTCCGCCGTCGGGATCCGGGCGTTATGCATGATCCACTCGCCAATGCCGTCGATCCGCTTGCCCTGATACGTACCCGCCGGGACCGAGTAAACGCCCCAGTGGATGAACATGCCGAAGCGCGCCTCGCGCCACCATTTCATGCGCGCGTCGCGTTGGGCGGGCGATTCGTCGGGCAATACCGCGCTCGCGGCCGTGGCGCTGCCGCCACTGCCCGCCAGCCAGGCGAAGGAGGCCCAGACCGCCAGCCATCGGAAAGGAAGCCGAGGGAAGAGAGTTGTCATGGCGGGATTCTTCATTACCTGCGCGCCATCAGCCAGTCTTTTTGGGTCGCAACCCAGAGCGGCTGTCGCGATTTGAGCCCATCCGCGAGAACCTGCCGGTTAGGCAGGGCGTGGGTTGGTTGTCGTCTGGGGGGCCACAGGCGCCGCGGCGGCGCTGTGCGAAGTCGGTGCAGGAGACTGTCGCAGGAAAGCGGCGCGGCGGCGCTGTGCGATCGGAGTTCTGCGTGCTTGCGCCTTCGGGTTCGTCACGTAACCTGTCGCACTGTGAACGGTTTGTCCGATCGATCGATCTTCGCCGTCGCCGTGGCGGTGTACGGAGTGAGCTGTCTCTACTCCGTGTTTCTGTGGCGGCGTGGTTTCCGGAGAGACGACCGGGTGAACTATCTGCTTCTGCTGTTGGCCCTTGGGGTGCACACGATCGCCATGTTCCAGCGGGGTTTCTCGTTCAACCGCTGTCCGGTGAGCAATCTGTATGAAGCGATTCTGTTTGTGCTCTGGACGATCGCGGCGGCCTACCTGGTGGTCGGTCTCTGGCGGCGGTTTCGGTTTCTGGGGGCGTTTGCGGCGCCGGTGCTGATGGCGGTGGGGGTGTTCGCCTTGTTCCCGGAGTTGGATACGCACGGGCCGGAGCCGGATTTCAGTCGTGGCTGGTCGAGCCTGCACGCCTCGATGATCCTGCTGGCCTACGGGGCGTTTGGACTCTCGGCGGTGGCGGGCGCGATGTACCTGTTTCAAGAGCGGGATCTGAAGCAGCACCGGGCGCGGGCGGTTCTGGCGGTGCCCCCCCCCATCCAGCGGCTCGAGCGCGTGCTGAGCTGGTTGGTGTTAGCGGGTGTCTTGCTGCTCACCCTCGGGCTGGCGGTGGGCGCGCAGAACCTGCATCGCCAGGCGGCGCCGGCGTCCGTATGGGACATCAAGATCCTGTGGTCGATTCTGGTCTGGTGCTTCTACCTGACGCTTCTCGTGCTTCACCATCGGCGCGCCTATCGGGGACGCCGCTTTGCCTGGGGGGCGATCGGCGTCTTTGTCTTCGTGCTCCTGACGTTTTGGGGCACCAACCTCCTGTCTCCGATCCACCATCCCCAGTAGCACCCATGCCGGTTGTCCTCATCGGCCTCAGCCACCACACCTCGCCCGTCGCGCTCCGGGAACGGTTCGCCTTCGCCGAAAGCGAGGCGACCGACGCGCTCGCCAAACTGCGAGGCGCCGGACTCGCGCGCGAGGGCGTGATCCTCTCGACCTGCAACCGGGTGGAGCTCTATGCCGCGGTGGCTCGGCCCGATGCCGCGACGTTGGCGGCTCTCGGGGAGTTCCTGGCCAAACACCGGGGCCAACCGGTGCCCGCCGGCGACGAACTCCGTCTTCTCTCGGAGCCCGACAGCATCACGCATCTGTTTCGCGTGGCCTGCGGCCTGGAATCGATGGTGCTCGGCGAGACGGAGGTTCTGGGGCAACTGAAGAAGGCCTATGACGTGGCGCTCCGCCACCAGCATACGGGCCCGGAATTGAACAGGGCGTTCCAGAGGGCTTTCAACGTCGCCAAATGCGTCCGCACCGAAACCAACATCCAACGCGGCAACATCTCGGTCGCGTCGGTGGCGGTCGACCTGGCGGAACGGATCTTCGACACCCTGGGAGACCGGCCCGTGCTGGTGATTGGCGCCGGCGACACCAGCGAGAAAACGGCTCGAGCCCTGCTGAGCAGGGGGGCGCGCGAAATCACGGTGACGAATCGGTCTCCGGAACGGGCCTCGGCACTGGCCGCCACTCTGGGAGGTCGCGCCGTCCCCTTCGCCGACTGGACGCGGGAGTTGCTTCGGGTCGACATCGTCATCAGCAGCACGGCGGCGCCGAGCTACGTGCTGCACCGGGCGGCGTTGGCGCCGCTCTTGAAGGAACGGCGCCATCGGCCTTTGCTCCTCATTGACATCGCCGTTCCCCGCAACCTGGACCCGGCCTTGAACGACCTCGACAACGTCTACCTCTACAACATCGACGACCTGCAGGCCATCGCCGACGACTCGCTGCAACAGCGCCGGGAGGAAATCAGCCGCTGCGAGGCACTGATCCGCGAGCGCGTGGCCGCCTTGCTGCGCGCGCCAACCTCACCGTCTCCTCCGCGCTCCCCGGGCGACGCGGCCCTGCAAACCGACTGAACGCCCCGTCCGCTCCGCCTGAATCCATGGCACCCTCCTCCCGACCCATCGTGATTGCCACGCGCGGCAGCGCCTTGGCGCTGGCCCAAGCGCATCTCGTCTTCGACCAGTGCCGCCGGGCATTCCCCCAGCTTCGGTTCGAGATCCGAACTGTCAGAACCACGGGCGACAAATTACAGACCGCCTCGCTGGCGCAACCGGCCGCGTCCCTCCTCAAAGGGCTGTTCACCAAGGAACTCGAGGTTGCGCTATTGAAGAGCCGCGCGGACCTCGCCGTGCACAGCCTGAAGGACCTGCCCACCGACCTCCCGGCCGGACTCCGGCTGGGCGCCGTGACCCAACGTGCGGATGTGCGCGACGTGCTGATCTACCGGGACGCGCGCTATCTGGCCGAGGCAGCGGCAAATCCACACCCCCTGGAATGGTCGCCGGGCGCCGCCGAGCGTCGCGGTCTCCCCGCCGGTTCAACCCTTCGCGATCTGCCGCCCGCAGCCGCCGTCGCGACCAGCAGCCCGCGTCGCCGTGCCCAGTTGCTCGCCGCCCGGGACGACCTGCGCATCGTCGAGATCCGCGGCAACATCGTCACGCGCCTCCAGAAACTGGCCGACAAACCGGAACTGGACGCGCTCGTCCTGGCCGCAGCCGGCCTCCAGCGCCTCGATTTCGCGGTCAGCACGGACGGGAGATTGACGGGCGACGCCGTGCCCGACGGTCTGCTCGCCACCTACCTCGACCCGCGCGTGATCCTCCCCTGCGTCGCACAGGCGGCCATCGGCGTCGAAGTGCGGGCCGGGGACGAGCGGATGGCAACCGTCTGCGAGCGACTCAATCACTACAACACCATGCAGTGTGTGCGGGCGGAGCGCGCGTTCCTCCGGGCGATGGGCGGCGGGTGCCAGAGCCCGGTCGCCGCCTGCGCGCAGGTCCGCGACGAGCGCCTGCACCTCGAAGCGGTTTCCTTCCGGGATGGCCCGCGGCGCCATGCCGAAGGCCGTGGCGATCTTCGCGAGCCCGAAGCGCTGGGCGAGGCTATCGCCGCGCAGTTGCGCTGAACGGGCACTCTCCGCAGATCGGAACCGCCCCAGGCATGGACGAACCCGGCATCCCCGGAGCTGTCTGGATCCGTGGGGGAAGTGAAGCCCACTGCTACGCGGTGGCGCGCCGGCCCCGTTCTGCGCAGGGCCGCTACCGCCACTCGTGTTTCGGGTAACGTCGCTGCAGTTCCTGTTTCGCCCGCGGGTAATGCTCGCGCCAGAACCCGGCCAGATCCTGCGTGATCTGCACGGGACGCATGTTCGGCGCCAGGATGTGGAACAGGACGGGAACCCGCCCCTGGGCAATCCGCGGGGTTGTCGTGACCCCGAACAGCTCCTGAATCCGCAGGGCCACGAACGGCTCGCCGTCCGCCGCGTAGGTCAGCCGCGGGGTGCGTCCGTTGGACAACCGGAGGCGCTCGGGGGCGTGCTGTTCGAGCAACTCCTTCTGCGCCGCCGACAACCAGGCCTCGACCACCGGTCGCACCGGCCGATCCTTGATGTCCTTCTGCGACACGGCTCCGTGACAGATCTGCTCGAGCAGGTGCCGGCGGTCTTCCTCCCCGATCGCCGGCAACGCGAGTTCAGGACACCAAGCGCAGAGGCGATTCAATCGCACGATCCATTGCTCGACGCCGTGGTCCCAGTGCTTGAGCACCAACCGCCCCCGGAACACCTCCTCCGCCAACAGCCGGGCCGCCGCCTCCAACGGAGGTGTCTCCAGCCGCCGCGACGACACCCGCAAATCGTGAAAGCGGAGCCCCACCTCCGCCACCACCCGCTTGGCGGCCGGATCGAACTCGACACGTTCCTCCGGGACAACATCCTGAGGGAACAACTCCGTGAGCCAGGCCGGTTCGATGGCCGTGGCCAGCGACAACAGGGTGTTGCCGGTGCGCTCCGCGCCTTCGACTTCCCGGATCTCCGCCGCGACCAGGAACTCCGCGTGCTGCACGACGCTTTCCCGAACGAGGTTCCCACGACGGCCGTGCACCAGGTCACAGCGGAGTGTCCCCTGGTCCAGGCGACGGCCAACCCGATCGCAGAAAGCGACGAGGATGCACTTCTGGATGGCCTCGTCCGACGTCGGCCGAGTGTTGATGTCGAGCCCTTCCCGTTCGGCAATGCGCAGGAACTGGTCGAAGAGCGGGCCGACTTGCCGGGCGGTCAGCGCGTGCACGCCCACCTGACGGCAGGCCTCCGTCCGGAACTGCTGTCGCTGCGCATATTGCCAGGCGCGCATCTGGATCCAAAAATCGGACGTCGCCTGCTCCCCGAAGAGGTCACGGCGTCGTTCGGCAGCCTCCCGACCCGAGCCCCGCACGAGGAGATCGCGGCCCTGGGTGAGCGCGGCGATCAGGGCGGCCTGCCGCACACAACCGTAGTCGTGTGCCGCCAACAGCAGGCGCGCGTACCGCGGATGAACGGGAAAGGCGAGCATCTTCCGGCCCAACGGCGTGATGCCACCGCCATCGCCCAGCGCGCCCAGGTCGCGGAGCAGTTCCTCAGCATCCACGAGGCCCTTTTCCGATGGCGGCTCCAGCCAGCGGAATCGGTTCAGGTCCGCAACCCCGGCCGCCTTCAGCGTGAGCACCACCTCGGACAGGTCCAGGCGCTGCACCTCGGAAAGCTCGTGTCGGGGCCGATCCTGATGATCGCGCTCGGACCAGAGGCGGACGCAGTATCCGGGGGCGGTGCGGCCCGCGCGGCCGGCGCGCTGGTCGGCGGAAGCCTGGCTGATCGGCTCAATCCACAGCGTGTTGATCCCCCGATGCGGGTCGTAACGCGGGATGCGGGCCAGGCCACTGTCGATCACCAACCGGACACCGTCGATGGTCAGGGAAGTCTCGGCCACGTTCGTGGCGACCACGACCTTGGGACGGTCGTAGCGCGCGACGGCCGCGTCCTGGTCGCCCGGCGCGAGTTCGCCGTGCAGCGGCAGCAGCAGGTATCCCTTGGCCTCGGGCGTTCGGCGCAGGGCTTCGATCGTCTGTTGAATCTCGAAGCCGCCGGGCATGAAGACGAGCACATCTCCGCCTTCGGCGCGGTCCACCCGGCGGGCAAACGCCTCCGCCGCCTGTTCCCAGATCGGTTCGGCATCGCGCCCGCCCCTCGTCGGAAGATGCTCGATGTCGACGGGGAAGGTGCGTCCTTCCGAGGCCAGCAGGTGGCACGGCTGCAGGTATTGCGAGAGGAGCCGCGCGGGGAGCGTGGCGGACATCACCAGGATCCGAAGGTCCGGACGCTGGCTTTCCTGCAAGTCCAGGGCGCGGGCCAGGGTGATGTCGCCGTAGAGGTGGCGTTCGTGGAATTCGTCGAAGATGACCGCCTGCACTCCCGAAAGAGCGGGGTCCTCGATGAGTTGTCGGAGCAGGATGCCTTCGGTGACGTAGCGGATGCGGGTGCGGCCGCTGGTCACGTTGTCGAGGCGGACCTGGTAACCGACCTCCTGGCCCAACTCGACCTGGAGTTCGCGGGCGACCCGCGCGGCGAGCATCCGTGCGGCCAGCCGTCGCGGCTGCAGCACCACCACCTGCCCCCGATCCAGCAACCCGTGACGCAGGAGCATCTGGGGCACCTGCGTGGACTTCCCCGAACCCGTCGGGGCCTGCACCAGCAGACGCCGCCCGGCGCGCACCTGCTCCACCAGCTCCCGTTCGACGTCGTAGATGGGCAGGCGCTCGGTCATCACAGCTTCCGCAGCTCGACCTTGCGGAACTCGACCGGGTGACTCTCCGCCTGCAGACAGAGGTAGCCGCTCTCGATCATCTTGGGCGTCCCCCGCTGCAGCAGCTTCTTGGCGTAGGCGTCCGCTTCGTCCAACTGCGGCTCGCTGTACTCGAGCACCGCTTTCCCCTCGAGGAGATGCCGGATGCTGCGGCTTCCCCGCACTTCGACCTCGACCGTCACCCATTGGTCGCCGTGATACGTCTTCGAGGTCGACTCCGTGCAATGTTGCGTGACGAGCTTGCCGCCCATGACCACGTTCGTGCTCGGGGTGCACAGGTTGGCCGTGGTGCGCTCGTGCGTGCCGTCCCCGCCGAGCAGTTGCACCTCGATCGACGCCGGGAATTCCTGGTCCTTCTCCATCGTCTCGGGCGGCTGGCTGTGGATCATGATCCCGCTGTTCCGGAAGGCCCAACTCGGACCGCCGGGCACCTGGTCCCCCACGAATCGGTACTCGAGCCGCACCACGTAGTTCGAGAACGGTTCCCGGAAGAACAAATGACCGAACTCACCCGCGAACCGCGTATACTGGTCGTAGACCACCCGCAGGATGCCATTCTCCACCCGAAACGTGTTCTTGTAGTTCACCTTGTAGTCGGAGCCGCGAAACTTGGGCGTCCAACCATCCAGATCCTTGCCGTTGAAAAGCGGGATCCACCCCCCGGACTTGGCGGCGGCGCCCGCCGATGCGTCCGCTGCGCTCAGGCAGGACGCGGTTCCAAAGGGAAGGCATAAACCGGCCGCGCCCGCCAAGGCTCGCGACAGGAAACGGCGTCGCCCCAGCGCTTCGGTTTCGGTCGGGCGCATTACCCTTGCTCGTGGTGTGTTCTTCATAGCGGCGGGCAGAGTATCCGGGAGCGTCTTCCGCCGCAATCACGCAACTGCGCCCCGGATCCTCGCGCAAGTGGCGGTGGGGGTCGGTCATCTCCGGTCAACGCCGCGCCTCTCGCTCCTGCGGACGGGCGTTCTGTCGGCTCCGGGATGAACCCGCCGACGGCTCCCGATCGAAGGTTCGGCGGCGCGTCGGGCGGGTGGGGCTGCTGCCCGCCGGGACGGCGGGCGGTCCGGGACTTGGCTACGACTTGAAATCCCGGAGCTGGAAGACGGCGGCGCCGGCAACGAAGAAGGTGACGTTGAATCCGACGAGCAGGCTGAGCGACTCCAGAATGCGCGACCAGGGTATCGGCTGCGCCAACACGAGCTGCCAGAGGTTCAGATGATAGGTGAGGAACCAATGCTGCAGATCGCGGAAGTACGGGATGTTCATCAAAATGAAGCTCACGAACACAAACGAAAGGGCCAGGATCGTGGCCGCCGCCGGCTTCACGTTGCAGCAGGAGAAGAAGAAGGCCAGACCCATGACACTCATCGCCTTGACCGCCATCAGGGCGTGCGCGCCGGCATAATGCCGCAGGCCTTCCGTCGCGCCGAACAAGCTGAACGTCTCCCCCGGCACCGAAACGAACATTCCCCCCCACGGAAACCAGAGCGAAGCGAAGAGCAGACCGAAGGCGCCCAGCACCAAGGCCAGGAGGACGGCGAACACGCTTCCGGCCAGCCACTTCACCCACAACAGCCGGAGCCGGGAGATGGGGCGCGCCAGGATCATCCGCAGCGTGCCGTCCTCGACCTCTTTGGCGACGAGATCGCCGCCAACGAGCGCCGCGTACAACGGCAACAGCAGGTAGGCAATCGGAAACACCATGAACGCCGCCACCGTCAGACCGGACACGTAAGGCGCCGCCAGATAGCCGTTGCCCTCGAGCAGGGTTCGGAGGCTCCGCTGGGGGCCGTCCGCGAAACGGAAGACCAGAACGATCAGGTTCTGCGCCACCAGAAACATGAGAAAGCCCAGGTAGGTCCGCGGTTTGGCGAACAGCTTCCAGAGTTCGTTCACCAGTTGGCGCCCGATCATGGCTGGCCTCCCGGGCGCTCGCTGCCTCCGTTGCCCTCGAGCTTCCGCACCAGGTCGAGGTAGAAGCCCTCCAGAGTCTGCTCGATCGGCGCGATTTCGTAGACGGGCATCCCCTGCCCCACCAGCCAGCGCACGATCGCCTCCGCCCCCATCCCCGACGCCGGCTCCACCCAGACGCCGTCGCCGGCCCCGATGATCAGTCCCGCGTCCCGCAACCCGCTCGCCGCCACCGCGAAATCAGCCGTTCGCAGGCGGAGACGCCGACCCAGTTGCCGCACGTCCTCGAGGGAGCTTTCGAAAACCTTCCGGCCTTGCTGCAGAATGCCGATGCGGGTGCAGAGCTGTTCCACTTCGTTCAGCAGGTGGGAGGAGAGCAGGATCGTCAAACCAAGCTCCCGATGCAGACGGCGGATGGTCTGCCGCACTTCATGAATGCCTTCCGGGTCCAGACCGTCGCTGGGCTCGTCGAGGATCAGAAGCTCCGGGTTGGGCAACAAGGCCTGCGCAATGGCGAGCCGGGCCCGCATGCCGTGCGAGTAGGTCTTGACCCGGGACCGCTCGCGTCCCTCGAGTCCGACCCACGCGATGACTTCCCGGATCCGCAGGGCCGACGTGGGGGCGCTGTACTGACTGAGAATCTGCAGATTCCGGAAGCCGCTGAGATAATCGTAAAAGACCGGGGTCTCGAAGATCGCCCCCACCTTCGCAAGGGCCAGACGCCGCTCCCGCACCACTTCGTGACCGCAGACGCGAATCGTTCCCGAAGTCGGCCACACCTGCCCCAGCATCATCCCGATCGCCGTGCTCTTCCCCGCCCCGTTGTGCCCCAGCAGACCGAAGATGTCCCCGCGCTCCACCCGGAGATTCAGTTCGAGCACGGCGCTCCGCGCGCCGAAGAGCTTCGTCACCTGCTCCAACTCGATCATCGCATGCCCTCCAGCGTCAGCAGATTCTGAATGTGGCCGTCGGCATACAGGTAGTTCACGCCCTTCTTCTCGCCGCGCGCCCGGTGGAACGCCTCCTTGTCGAACATCAGCGGTATGCGATGGGGATCGAAGTCGATCCCCATGACCCGAAGGTGTTCGGCGTCCTGGCCGTTGAGGAGGCTGTTCCACGAGTAACTCGAGCCGGTCCGCTCGAAGAGCCCCACCCGGTCGGAGGGACAACGGAGCACCCGCGGATCGCCCAGATGATGGGTGAGGACGATCTCGACGCTGGGGAGTTCGTTCGTGGCCGGGACGCCGTTGGTGTCGAGGAGACGGTCGCGCAGGATGGGCAGCCGGTTTCCTGAATCCTGGACGTAGAGCTGGAGTGCAATCCCCAGTTGGCGGAGGTTGCCCAGGCAGGCGGTGGACCGCCCCGCTTCCTGGGCGCGTCCCAAGGCCGGCAGGAGCAGGCCGGCCAAAAGCGCGATCACCGCCAACACCACCAACAATTCCATCAGCGTGAACGCCGCCAGGCCGCACATCAGCCCGCCGGGGGTGTTCTGCGGCGCCCTCGGAGAGGTCGCCCTACCGCACGGTCCGCGGAGCGCGCGGAAGACAATTGCGCGAGCGGGCGTCGGGCCCGCAGACGAGGACGACACTCTGTGTTCTTCATTCTCCATTCTGCATTCTACATTCCCGGAGTGCACCACAGGCCTGGAAACAGGCGGAGGCGCCGCCATCCCCCCCGATCACCCCCTATTCCGGCCGCCGTCGCCCCCTCACAAACCGGCCGCTCTCCATCATCCGCTGGATCTCCTCGAGCACCGGTGCCAACTCCGCCTTGGTCTGCGCCGAACTCTCGCTGTAGTAACTCTTCAACCCCGTCTGAATGATCTTCTGTTGCATCTCCTCGCTCAGCACCGGCCCAGCCTCCGCCTCCTCGTCCGATGTCTCGGACTCCTCCCCGAGTTCCTCCCGCGATTCGCGCAACCGCTTGAGGGCGTCCCGCACCGCCACCCGCCGATTCTGCTCCGGCATCTGCTCGAACGACGCCAGCATCTGCTGAAAACCGGTCGGCAGCGTGGCTTCAAGAAACTCCCCTTTCTCCGCCTCCGTCATCGCCTGGAACCAGCGCTCCCAGTCGCGGCTCATGCGGAAACGGCGGCGTTCCTCCAGGGGCAGGGCGTTGAGCCGGCGCGCCAATTCGCGCAGAGCCGCTGCCCGCGCCTCACCTCGCAGCGACGAGAAGTCCGTGGCCTCGACGTAGGCGCGCACCTTGTCGGCGGTCATCCGCGTGCCGCGCGCCCAGCGGAAGCCCGCCCAGGCGAGGCCCCAGGCCGCCGCCACGCACAGCACGGCCGTCACGACAACTCGCTGCCTTCTCGATGGCATTGCCGCACTCCTCCATCACTCGGACCAGGCATCCAAGACGCTCCCGCCTCCGCCTCGCGCCTCCCGCCTTTGGTCGTTGTTGTTTCGTTACTTGCGAGTCGAAGCACTAGAACCGGAGGTGGAACCCGAGGGCCACACTGTGCGCCGCCATGTCTTCCGCCTCCAGTTTGCCGACCGTGTCGTCCGCTTCCGTGTCCCGCAGGCGCCACGTCGGATCGCCCCCGTGGAGATACCGGTAGGTCAGGCTGATGTCCCCCTCCGCACTGATCCGAAACCGGAGCCCCGCAAAAACCTGGTAGGCCAACTCGGTCTCGACCGAGGACTCCTCCACACGGACGGATGTTCCCCCCTCGCCCGGCAGGCGTTCGTCCAGGTCCAGCCAACTGAACACCGCCCCCGCGCCCGCCCCGGCGAATGGCGTGAACCGTCCCTTGAGCGGAACCTGGAACACCAGATTCAACAAGACCGGGGTCTCGAGCAACGTCACGTCCCCCATCCATTCCTCCCCGCCCGTGCCCGTCACCGAGTCGGCCTCAAACCACAGGATGCCTCCCTCCAGTTCCGCTGCCAGCCACGAGGTGAACTCCTCGCGAAACCCCCCGTGCACGGCCAACCCTGGCCCCCACTTCATCCGCACCTCGTCATAGTACGCCCCCGAAGCCGTCTCCCACTTCAAGCTCCCGTCCACATCGGGCAACCATCCCACGCCCACTTCAATCCACGCCGCTTCCCGCGAAGACGCCGTGTCCTCCGCCCAGAAATCGCCTTCCGCCGCCTGCATCCAGGCCGCGCACAGCAACCCGCCCACACATCCTCGCCAGATCATCGTTCGTGCTATCATTTGCCCCTTCCCTTCGCAGGATCGTTTTTTCGGAAACAGCCGCACCCTATCGAGCCGACGCATCTTCTGCAATGCACATTGC